>JARRNO010000121.1:0-14803 GCA_037384885.1 Acidobacteriota bacterium | reverse complement strand
GTCCGGCCAGCGACCCCATTCCCGTACCGCCGACCGCCATCATATGAATCTTCATTCCAGCTCCGTATCGAAGAGGCCAGGATACAGGTTTGAACACCCCCGGGCCAGTCCTTCCACCGGCTTTTCGATGCCGGGTTACTCCCCTTCGTCTCGCCCGGCAGTGTCACCCTGGATCGGATTTCTGTGTTCATGAATGACTTGCCACGCATCCCTCGGCAGAAGAATCGTCCGTTGCGGGCCGACCATTTCCGGGGTGCCCGTTGCTCCTCTCGGCCCGAAGCGGATCATCACTGGAAGAAGAAGCACCCCCGAAAGGAATCCTCCCACGTGCGCCCACCACGCCACCGTCTGGCCGATCCGGGCCGTCAGAGCCCACGCCCCCGTGAACAGCTGAAGGACAAACCATATGCCGAGAAAAGCGAAAGCGGGAATCCGCAGAAATAGCGGAAAGATAAAGATGGGAATCAAGGTCAAGATGCGCGACTTTGGAAAGAGAATCAGGTACGCGCCGAGGACTCCCGCAATGGCCCCGCTCGCACCAATCAAAGGGACGGTGGAATGAAGCGCCGTAAGGCCGAAAATGCAGTTGGCGGCCACACCGCAAATCAGGTAGAACACGGCGAAACCGGCATGGCCGAGCCTGTCCTCAACATTGTCTGCAAATACCCACAAATAGAGCATGTTACCGCCGAGATGCAACCAGCCCCCGTGAATGAAGAGAGCGGACACAAGCGGCAGAAAGCGAAATGGGCTGAGGGCCATTCCGCCGTAACGCACCCAGAAGAAAAAGCGCTCCGGTACAAACCCAAACGCCTGGGTAAAACTGTCCAGCGCCCTCGTCCCCAGGGACAGTTCGAAGAGAAAGACGATAAGGTTGATTCCAAGAATCGCGTAGACGACGTATGGTCTTCGCCGCGACCGGATCGTATCTCGAAGTGGGATCACCCCGACCTCCCGGTCCAGTTTACTGAACGGGCGGAAAGCCGGTCAATCAGCCGTTTCGTGTTGCCGCATTACCCTGCCTGTTTCCTCTGATCTTCGTCCAGCGCCTTGCGGAAGGGCGCGAGAAACCTTCGGGCCGCCTTCGCGGGCGTTTCGGAAATCGTCCGCTCATCCAAGGCTTTCAAAAGTGCGCTGCCCACGATGATGCCGTCCACATGCCCGGATAGTGCCAACGCGTCATCCGGAGTGGAAACTCCGAATCCGGCCAAGGCCGGCACATCGCCCACAAGCTTTTTCACTTGTTTGAGATACCCCGAGGCACGGGCGGCCATATTCTCTCTCGCCCCTGTCACGCCCAGGACTGAAACGCAATAAAGAAAGGGCGGGTTGCGATGGGCCAGCGTTTCCATCCTCTGCAGCGGCGTGTTGGGTGCGAGAAGCGGAATAAGGGGAGGGCCGGCCTCGAGTCCAAGATCTTGCGCGTCCTCGGGTGGCAGATCGGGCACGATCAGGGCGTCGACTCCCGCATCCGCACATCGGGCCGTAAACTCTTTCGCACCCATCTTGGCAATAGGATTGACGTAGGACATGAGAATAACCGGTACGGCCAACCGGTTTCGAAATCGGGACACCGCTCGTAGAGCCTTGCCCAAGGTCATACCGTTGCGAAGCGACCTGAATGCGGCCTCCTGGATCGTGGGACCATCCGCCACCGGGTCCGAAAAGGGCACCCCGAGTTCCATGCAGTCTGCACCTGAATCTGCCAGGGCTTTCATGACGTCGAGTGTATCCTCTGTTCCTGGAAATCCCGCACAGAGGTAGGGAGCGAGAACCTTGCGTCCTTCAAAAATCCTTTCCCGTATCATCTCAGCCAATTTCATGACGCCGCCCCTCGTGTCATTCTCAAGTATTCGTCCAGATCCTTGTCTCCCCGGCCCGAAAGACAGACAACCGCAGGCCCCGGCCCATACGTCTTTGCTTCTTCCGATAGCGGACCCTTCCGGACTCGTACAGGAAGCTGTGTTCGGGACCGACGGAAGGATAATCGAGGCCGGCCGCCGCAGAATGCGCCTCCTGCACCTGTCCGTCCTCGTTCTGGAGCACATAGCTCATGGCGCCGTGCAGCACCCCCGGCGACCCCACGTTCAACGTCGCCGCCGTCTTTCCCGAATGCACTCCCATGCCCGCCGCTTCCACACCCACCAGCGACGTTTCAGCGTCTTCCAGAAAGGCGTGGAACAATCCCATGGCGTTGCTCCCGCCCCCCACACAGGCAACGGCAAGCTTGGGAAGGGTCCCGAGCCGGCTCAGGCACTGCTGCTTCGCCTCCCTTCCAATGCACGACTGGAAGTCCCGAACCATCATGGGATAGGGGTGCGGCCCAACCACCGACCCCATCAGGTAGTATGCCGTATCCGCATGGGCCACCCAGTCGCGGATGGCTTCATTAATAGCGTCTTTCAACGTCCGGCTGCCGGATACCACCGGGCGCACGTCGGCCCCCATCAGTTCCATTCGGAGCACGTTGGTTCGCTGCCGCCTCATGTCTTCCGCCCCCATATAAATCCGGCACGCCATTCCAAAGCGCGCCGAAACGGCGGCCGTCGCCACGCCGTGCTGCCCCGCTCCGGTTTCCGCAACGATCCGCTGTTTTCCCATGCGCTGCGCGAGCAACACTTGGCCGATGGTGTTGTTCAACTTGTGCGCGCCGGTGTGGTTAAGATCCTCTCTCTTGAGGAGAATGGTCCTCCCAAGATCCTCGGAGAGACGGGGAGCGTAATACAGCGGGGTTGGCCTGCACGAGTAAGTTGAAAGCTCTTCCCACAACCGCCGTTGGAATTCCGGTTCGGCGGCATGGTATCTATAGGCTTCCTCCAATTCCAAGAGGGGTGTCCGTAGCACCTCTGGAACGAACCGGCCTCCAAACTTCCCAAACCGGCCGTTTTCATCCGGCAGCGCATGGTCGATCTTGAGCTCAGCCATGGTGTTCTCCTACCGGCGCAAGGCGCCGGAAAAGGGCTCTCAAAAGCGTGTGATCCTTCACCCCCGGCGTCTTTTCCACGCCGCTGTTCACGTCAAGAACGGCGGGGCGAACAGCCTGGTACGCTTCCAGAACATTGCCTGGCCCCAGGCCGCCGGCGAGTATGACCGGTCTCTTTGACGCAATGCGGCGCGCCGTCCGCCAGTCCGCCTTTCGACCGGTACCGCCCTTCATGCTGGGATGCCAGGCATCGATGAGAAGAAGACAGTCGGGAAATTCCGCCAGGCCCGCTTCCGAGGGAAGCGTGCGGGAATTGAAGGCCTTGATCACGGGCAGCCTCACACTGGCGCACACTTCCGGAGATTCGCGGCCATGCAGCTGGGCCACCTGGATTCCAGCCAGGTCCGCCGCCCGCATGATGTCCCCGGGGGAGGAATCGACGAAAATTCCTGCGCATCGCGCTGAAGTGGGCAGCTTCGAACGGATTCGTGCTGCGTCCCGGGGATCGATGTACCGAGGGCTTCCGGGCCAGAAGTTGAATCCCAACATGAAGGCCCCCATTTCCAGGGCGGCGGCCGCGTCGTCCAGGTTGGTGATGCCGCAAACTTTAACCTTAATGTGGAGCATGAAACGCTCCCAGCAGTTCCTTGAGGGCGCCGGCGGGATCGGGCGAAGACATCAGCGCGGACCCGACGAGAACCGCATCGTATCCCAGTTGGGCCATCTCCTTCAGATCGGCGGCGGTGGACAGCCCGCTCTCGGCAACGCGAGCGGCGCCCGGGGGCATCCGCGGCGCCATTGCACGGCTCAGGGACCGATCGATCTCGAGGGTTTCCAGATTTCGATGGTTGACGCCCACCATTGTGGGGCGCGTCCCCTCGATTTTTTTCAGATCTTCAACGCCGTGAAGCTCTATCAGCGGCTCCATGCCCAATTCCATGGCGCAGGCCGCCAGCTCGGCGACTTCAGAACGAGAAAGGATCCTGGCAATCAGCAGAACGGCGTCAGCCTGGTGGTATCTCGCCTCAACGACTTGGTAGGTCGTCAGGATAAAATCTTTGCAGAGAACGGGAATCCGGGAACTTCCACGGGCCGGCGCCAGGTTCTCCAGGCTTCCCTCGAAGTGGCGGCCGTCTGTGAGGATAGAGAGCGCCGCCGCCCCGGCTCTCGAGTAGCCGGCGGCCAATGTCCCAACGTCCTCTGTCCGGCGGAACGGCCCGTGTGTGGGCGAGGCGTATTTGATCTCGGCGATAACCGCGGGCGCACCGTCTCCTTTCAGCGCGGCTGAAAACGTGCGCGCCGGCTCGAGTGACTTGACCTCCGCAAGCATTCCGGCCTCAGAAAAACCTTGGGCGCGCAGCCTTGCGCTGCGTCTCTTGAGTTCACAAAGTTCAGTCAGCCACGTCATCGTGCCTCCCGCTTCGGGAAAACGCTCTGAGCGCGTCGAGCTTTTCCAGGGCCCGCCCCCCGGCCAACGCCTTTCTGGCTTCAGCAAAGCCTTCATATGGGTTGCGGGCCGCTCCCGCCGCGAAGAGCGCACACCCTGCGTTAGCGCAGATGACGTTGGCAAGCGCTTTATCCTCACCGGTAAAGGCATCCACGATCCGCCTCGCATTCTCCTCCGGCGCCCCTCCCGCCAGCACGACCGGTGCTACAGGAGAGAGTCCCAGATCCCTGGGGGCGATTTCCAATAGCTGTGTTTCACCTCTGGTCACAAGCACAGCACGGGTAACGCCTGTCAGCGCCACCTCGTCGTAAGGTCCAGGCGTGTGGACGACGAGCGCGCGTTCCGTGTCCAGGGCGGCCAGCACCTCCCCAATCAGCCCCAGAATTTCCACAGAAGGTACGCCGATGAGCTGCCTCTTCACACACGCGGGGTTGCAGAGCGGCCCGAGCGTATTGAAGACCGTTCGAAAACCCAGTGCACGTCGGACCGGGGCCACTCTCGCGAACAAGGGATGATACAGCGGAGCGTAGAGAAATCCGATTCCGGTCTCCACGAGTGCTCTCGCGGCCTCATGTCGATTTGCACGCCAAGAGCGCGGAGGACGTCCGCGCTGCCGCTTCTGCTCGAAACCCCGTGGTTGCCGTGCTTGGCCACGGGAACGCCGCAGGCCGCCACCACGAAAGCAGCCGCCGTGGAAATGTTGACGGTAGACTGGCCGTCGCCGCCCGTCCCGCAAACGTCGATGCACCCGGGAAGCGGGTCGGGAAGCCTTATCATGTGCTCTCGAAGAATATCGATAAACCCGAGCAGAACTTCTGTCGTTTCTCCATAGATCCTCAGGGCCGTCAACAGCGAAGCGAGCGCCTCAAGCGGCACCGTCCCCTGCGCCACGCCCGAGAGGAGCCCTGAAACATCCCGCCGTCCAGGGAGCTTCCCCTGCACGGCCTGGTCGAGAATCTGACCGTTCATCACCGTCCTCCATGGGGTCCGAAGATCCGCAGAAAGTTTCTCAAGACCTGAAACCCTTCCCTCGTCAAGACAGATTCGGGGTGGAATTGAACGCCCATGATCGGGAATTCGCAGTGCCNGCCGGAAGCTCCGAACCGTCCACCACAAGGGAATGGTACCGGCCCGCCTCGAAGGGGTTGGCGAGGCCCTCGAAAATGCCTTTCCGGTTGTGATAAGTCGGGCTGCTCTTCCCGTGCATGAGAACGGGGGCGTGGGCCAGCTTCGCACCGTAAGCCACGCCGATGGCCTGGTGTCCCAAACAAACGCCCAGTGTGGGTATTTTCGGACCGCACTTTTTCACGATATCCAGAAGATTTCCAGCTTTTTGGGGCCTTCCGGGCCCCGGAGAGAGCACAAGATAGTCCGGCTGCATGGAAAGGAGATCTTCCGCCTGGATTTCATCGTTTCGAAAGACCCGGACGGAACCGTGAAGAAGCCCGAGGTACTGAACCAGGTTGTAGGTGAAGGAATCGTAATTATCCACCACTGCAATCATTGCCATCCTCCTGTTCCGTCGACGGCCGCCCGGACTGCGGCCATCTTGTGAAGACATTCCGCATACTCACGATCCGGCTCGCTGTCTGCGACGATTCCGGCACCCGCCTGAACTTGGATCATTCCTCCGCGGACGAACGCCGCCCTGATGGCGATGCAGGTATCCAAGTTTCCGGCATAATCGAAATACCCGATCGCCCCGCTGTAGACACCCCTCGGGCGGTATTCGAGATCTGCGATCAGCTGCATGGCCCTGATTTTGGGGGCGCCGCTGACCGTCCCAGCGGGAAAGCCGGCAAAGAAGGCGTCCACGGGGTGCAGTCCTTCTCGAAGCCTTCCTTCTACACTGCTGACCATGTGCATCACGTGGCTGTAGTTTTCGATTTCCTTGAAAGAGGTTACCTTGACCGACCCGTATTCCGAAACCCTGCCCACGTCGTTGCGACCAAGGTCCACCAGCATGGTGTGTTCCGCGTTCTCCTTCTGGTCCTCGAGCAACTCAAGGCGCAAGTCTCCGTCCTCTTCCACATCCCTCCCCCGAGGCCGTGTGCCTGCGATGGGGCGGACTTCCACTCGCCGTCCCGTGACGCGCACAAGCATCTCGGGAGAAGCGCCGAGGATGGCCGAATCCTGCTGTTGCACGAAAAAGTGATAGGGAGAAGGGTTATCCATTCTAAGCCGCCGGTAGACATCGAATGGATCGCCTTTAAAGCGGAAGTCCTGGCGAACGGACAGCACGACCTGATAGATGTCTCCCTCACGGATGTGAGCCTTGGCAGCTTTGACCCCGGCTTCGAACGAATCACCCCCCGGATCGTTTCCGGCCTCGCGGCTGCTCAGACACCGTCCCACCTGAGATGGAACCGCCCGGCCGGCGAGCGCTTCCAGGGCATCCAGCCGGCTCAGCGTGGATCGGTAGGCCTTCTCAAGGTCCGTTCCCTCTTCCAGCAAGGCGTTGGCCACCAGGAGCAAGCGGCTTCGAGCGTGATCATAAACGAGCAGGTCGTCGAAACGGCCGAGTTCCGCGTCTGGAAACCCGTCCTGTTCGGCTCGGAAGGAAACTCCGTTTGCTCTTGCTGCGCATCCGTATCCCAGGTACCCCACATATCCCCCCGCAAACGGCGGCCTTTCCTCAAAGAATGCAGGGTGGAAGCCGCGCAGCCGATCCTTGAGGGCATCCGCGATCGACGGTCCAGCGGATGTACATTTCCCCTCCCGAACCAGGACGGTCTCGGGGCCCTTTGATATTAATCGTTCCGAGGACCCGAATCCCAGGATGGAATACCTCGCCACTCTGAACTCCCCCTCCACACTTTCGAAGAGGAAGCTGTCCCGGTATCCGTCTCTCCCCGCCAGGTACAATCCCACCGGAGTCAGCGTGTCTGCAGGCAGGGTTCGAGTCAGTGGAATGACGTTGTATTTCCCCGCCTTCGATTCAAATTCCGAGAAGTTCACGGCATCTCCTTTCCGGCCATAAAAAAACCCCGCCGACCTTCCGATCGGCGGGGTTTGCGCTTTCAACTGTCCGTGTATGGCTACACGCGCAGTCTACACTTCACCCGCCCGTTCAAGAACCACCACCAGTTACGGACCGTGAAGACTTCAGACTGCACCAGACACCATCCTTCCAAATCTAAGGTTGAAAATGTACGCCCTTCTCCAGACCCTTGTCAAGCAGGCGGCTCCCGGCAAATCTGCAGGCCCCCAGATGTGAACGGCGTTCTCATTCCCAATCCCTTTCCATTAGAGGAAGTTGAGGGTCACTGAACCTTGACATGAGAACACCTAGCACCTTAAGATGGACCAGGGTTCAACGAATGGTCAAGGCACCGATTGATGCACCCGAAGCAGGGTGCCGTCCTGATATAGGGACGGTCGTCGGGATATGAGTGAGCGAAGGATGATGGGAAAGTTCTTTTCGTTCGCAGGTCAGAGCCTGTCTTTACTTGTTCTTTACATCCTTTACAGTCTCCTGGCGGCCCTTGGCGTGGCATACGTGCTGGTGACCACCTCCTTTCAAATCCGTCCCATCACTTTGCTGGTCCTGGGTATTCTGGCCTGGGCGGCCGCGAGCCAAGGACTGTCTTTCTTTACGGACTATGTGCTTTCTCTTGAACTCTCCGTCTACCTGTGGACCTACCTCTGCATCGGCTTCTGGGAGGCGGTGCTCGTCATTCCAGTGTGCTCGTGCATTCTTCTCATACAAGGACTAATCAGCGATTCCAACAATCGTAGCATCGGCTATGTCCTCAAGAAAGTCAGTAACATTTTCGTCTTGGGTGTTTCCCTGTACTCCGCAGCTCTGGCCTCACGCACTCGCGGTTTCCTCTGGAGGGGGATTCGCCCTGATTTATGTGTACCACGGTCTGGCTCCCCTATGGTTTTTGCTTCCCGTATTCGCGCTTTTCGTCTGGGGGCTCAGACAGTTTTCCGCCCAGGGCAGGCGTCTCGCCCATCAGTTGTATCTCGTCCGGAAGCTGAACGAGACCAGTTCAATGCTTCACCAGGGTCTTTCGCTTGAAAATGTGCTCGGGGTCGTGGGAGAAATCAGTGAAGAGATCTTCAGGGTCGATACTTACTTTATCGCACTTTTCGATGAACGGCTGGGAACGATTCAGTTCGCGCACGCCGTTGAAAACGGCCGCCCCCTCCAGATTGCCGATGCGGAAATGACGCAGGGCCTGACGGGACAGGTCATCCGGACAGGCACTCCGCTTTTTATCTCCGATCTCAGGCAGGAGGCGCATCTCGAAGACAGGATCGTGCACAGCGGCAGCCGTACCAACGGCATTCGCTCCTTCATGATGGTTCCCTTGCAGGATAAAGACCGGACTATCGGCGTTTTTTCCATTCAAAGCCGGGAGGTGGGATTTTTTCTCCCCTTCCACTTTGAACTGTTTCTCTCGCTCAGTCATCAGGTGGCGGCTGCCGTCGTAGGAGCCCGGCTATACCGCAGGGCCACTCAGGATTCGCTGACGCGCCTCTTCAATAAGAGCTATTTTGAAGAACAGGTGTTGGCCAACCTTAAAACAGGAAATGCCTTTGGGCTTCTCTTTATGGACAGCGACGATTTCAAGAGCATTAACGACCTCCATGGCCACCTGGTAGGCGACCAATACTTGCAGGCGTTGAGCAAGGGGATTGTGGAGGAGTGCAGAAGCACGGACGTCCCCTGCCGCTACGGCGGAGACGAGTTCGCAATCCTCCTGCCCGGCGCGACTCTTGAAATGACCCGGATCGTGGCGAGACGCATTCTGGATACTGTCGACCAGATCGTTCTCTCGGTGGAAGGGGCCGAGGTCAGGACAACCATCAGCATCGGAATTCTATGGTTCAGGGGCAAAGCCGTCAATGTCCATGTGGAAGACGTCATACGGAAAGTAGACCGGACACTGTACAAGGCGAAGCGCGTCAAGCACACCATCGAAGAAACTTTTCTCTAGCAAGCTGCTGAAAATCC
Organism: Acidobacteriota bacterium; assembly: GCA_037384885.1. Classification (GTDB taxonomy): domain Bacteria; phylum Acidobacteriota; class UBA4820; order UBA4820; family DSQY01; genus JARRNO01. The sequence continues at coordinate 5,470 of JARRNO010000121.1, read as the reverse complement.
CGCCTTGCCCTATTTCCGGATAGGCTCTTTAGCGAAACCTCCCGGCACACCGAATCATACCCTCCGCTTGCAAGCCCCTCTCAACATAACCTTCGCTGTCTCAGCCCGGGAATGACATTGACATTCGGAAACGCTGCCCGCCCTGTTCCTCATCATGAAACGGCCGTTTAACCGGTGTTTGATTCGTCCGCGACCCTCCATCTTCCACGGCATCGACCTGCGTTGTGAAGCTGCCGGGCGCTCCTTTCCCGCGCTTCAGAACCCGGCCGGAAAGGGTTTCCATGAAGGGGAGGGCTATCGAAGCTTCATAAGGCCGAATGGGCAGAGAACAGGGCTCGTCATCTGAAGAGATCACGGGCTTTGGGTTTCAAGCTGCTGCCGTCCCGAGCGCAACCGGGCGCGCCATAAAACTTCACCCATGCGGCACACCAAAGGATTTATCCAGTCACATTCTCGATGGGGATAAGTTCAAATAATGATTCAACCCTGGAACAGATCATCAAGCTTTGTTCTGACAAACCCGCCCTCGCCGGATTGGCTTGGGGGTAGGAATAATCTGCGGCCGATCTTTTAGTTCCTCCCAAGGCGAAGCGGCGTTCAGTCTCTCCAATTCTTAAAACGTACGAGAAGCTCCTTTTCCAGCTCATCTGAAACCGGGGGCGCTTCGAAGCGCTCAAGAGTCTCCAGCGTTGCCTTCATTTGACGGAGATAGGCGCGGCAGGCCCGACAGAAGCCCAGGTGCATCTGAAAGCGAATCCGCTGTCCGAGAGGCAGCCGCCTTTCCAGATAGTCTGTCATCAATTCGGTTACCTGCTTACACGTCAACATGTCACTACCCGTCCTTCAACGCGGAGAGCTTCTCTTCCAACGCCGCCCTTATCCGGGAGCGGCCCCGATGGAGAAGCACGCGTTGATTGGTCTCTGAAAGGCCCAGAATGTTACACGCTTCCAACGAGCTGCATCCCTCGACGTCTCGTAGAATGACAACAGCGCGTTGGGCGTCCGGTAAATTACTCAACGCCGCTTCAACGAAGGATCTCATTTCCGAATTGTGCAGAAGCCGCTCAGGCGTCTTTCTGTTCCACGACCTGGGGGGAACCGCCCAATGTCCCGAACGCTTGAACCTGGAGGGATCCACTGCGGGCTCCGGAGGCGCCCCCTCTTCCTTCATTTCCGAAAAGAGTACGGTTCTCCCCTCCCTGGCGGCGCGAGTCTTGGCTTTGTTCACTAGAATCGAAAAAATCCAGGTCTTCAGGCTTGAACGCCCCTCAAAGGCCTTCAACCCATTCAAGACGGCCATCCAGGTATCCTGCGCCACTTCCTCCGCGCTGTCACGCGATTTGACATATGTCTGCGCCAACCCTGCCATTGCCGCGTGGTACCGCCGAATCAAAACAGAATAGCACGCCTCATCCCCTGCCCTTAGCCTTGCCAGGAATTCAGGATCCTCTTTCAAGTGTCCGCCTTCTTCATCTACAGGTCAGCTTACCCGGCACCTGCTGATACGTCAAGCCTACAAACTCACGATAGCCTAAAGCCTTCTCCACAGGCCTTCCGAAGAACACGCGGCGATCCGACTCCCTTCTGGCGGACTCTTGGCAATAATTGCCTGTTGAATTCAACGTGGAATCACGCTTCGTATGCCACCTTGCTTGACAACCTTTGGTAATTGTGATAGAAATCACGTTTAACTGGGGGACTTTACCACCAAAGGGGCGTTTCCGGGGAGTTTTATGCGTTCAAAACGCTATCATTTCTTGATTATCCGCGAAGATGGAAAGCAGTACCACAATCGCATCCTGGAATGGTTCCAGCTCAGGCGCCGTCTCTTTTGGGCCGGCCTGTTCATTTCTTTCCTAATTCTCGGAACAGTGGGTTTTTTCACCCTGGCCTCATGGCAAGGAAGCCTGCTGGTCAAAACGCGCTCCCTCAGGCACGACAAAAAGCAGTTGGAAGCAAACTTCCAGAAGCTTTCCCACACGCTTCAAGATGCCCAGAGTGCGTTGAGCAAGAGCGAGCACAAGCTCGCCCAAATGCAAGAACTGGCCCGCCAGCAGAACCTGAAGCTTCCCAAGCTGGCCGGACTGGGCGGCGAAGTCCCCGCATCAGGTAGTCCGGATCGAGCCGCGCGTTCCAGCGTCAAAGATCCTGTCGTCAATCACATTGCGTCTCAAATCGTTGATCTCAAGGGCGAAACGGACAGTCTGTCCCAAGAAACGGACAGCCTCGTCGACATCCTGAGACCCCACCTGAATCAACTGGCCCACAGGCCTTCCATCTGGCCGGTGAAAGGCTTCATCGCCTCCGGCTTCGGCATGCGCACCGACCCGATCGGCGGTGAACCTGAATTTCATGCCGGACTTGATATTGCAGCCAACCGCGGGAGTCCCGTGGAGGCGCCGGCTGAGGGCATCGTGATCTTTGCGGGTTGGCGACGCGGCTTCGGGAAATGCATTGAGATCAGTCACGGCAATGGCTTGAGCACATTGTACGGGCACCTCAGCAAAATTCTGGTGAAACCGGGCCAGACCGTGAAGCGCTTCATGGTCATCGGCCGCGTTGGAAGCACCGGCTACAGCACGGGCTATCATCTGCACTATGAGGTTCTCAAGAACGGCAAGCCGGTCAATCCGAAGCGCTATTTGTCTTATTGACCCAGGCCCGCCTGCTATTTCCTTGAACAACTCAACGGCACATCTCCCCCTTCGCCGCGAGGCCAGCTCCAGGCCCGTTGGGCGGACTTTTCCCACTGGCATTTCCTGGGGAATCGCGTTATTCTGAGGGACTGGACGGACCGGACGGAGAGAAACATATGATTCTGGACAAAGCACTCACTAAGGTATTTGGAACCAAGCACGACAGGGACGTCAAGGCTCTTCAACCGACGGTTTTCGCCACAAGCGAATGGGAACCGAAGTTACGGAAGTTGAGTGACGAGCAACTGCGTAAAAAAACGCCGGAATTCAAGGAGCGCCTCCAGGCCATGCTGGACCGCGGCATGTCCGAACAGGATGCCCTCGATTCCATGCTTCCGGAGGTTTTCGGCGTTGTCCGGGAGGCGGCATCCCGTACCGTTGGCATGCGCCCGTTCGACGTGCAGATTATCGGCGGGGTCGTCCTGCATCAGGGTAAAATCGCCGAAATGAAGACGGGCGAAGGTAAGACGCTTGTAGCCGTAATGCCCGTCTATTTGAACGCCCTCGCCGGCAAGGGCGTGCACGTCGTTACGGTCAACGACTACCTGGCTCGCCGCGACGCGGAGTGGATGGGGCAGGTTTACCGGTTCCTCGGGATGAGCGTGGGCTGCATCCAGCAGAACATGGACAACGAAGAACGCCTGGCAGCTTACAACTGCGACATCACGTACGGTCAAAACAACGAGTTTGGCTTCGACTACCTTCGCGACAACATGAAATACCAGATTGAAGACATGGTGCAGCGGGGTCATCACTTTTCAGTCGTGGACGAGGTGGACTCGATCTTGATCGACGAGGCCAGGACGCCGCTGATCATTTCCGGACCGTCCGAAGAACACCTGGATAAATATTACGGCGCCAACAGCATCATCCCCTCTCTCCAGGCCGAGGAAGACTTTGAAGTCGATGAAAAACAGCGAACGGCGACATTGACCGAAGAAGGGATTGCAAAGTCTGAGAAATTGCTCAATGTTTCCAACCTCTACGATCCCTCGAATATGGAGATTCTCCACTGCCTTCAGCAGGCGCTCGTCGCGCACAAGCTCTACCACCGGGACGTGGAGTACATGATCCGTGACGGAGAGGTGGTCATCGTCGATGAATTCACAGGCCGCGTTATGCCCGGACGACGGTGGAGCGACGGTCTTCACCAGGCTATCGAGGCCAAAGAGGGGGTTAAGATCCAGGCGGAAAACCAGACCCTCGCCACGATCACGTTCCAGAACTACTTCAGGCTTTACGACAAGCTTTCAGGCATGACAGGAACGGCCGACACCGAGGCCGCGGAGTTTGACAAAATCTACGAACTTGACGTCGTGGTCATTCCCACGAACAAGCCCATGATTCGAAAAGACAACTCCGATATGATCTTCAAAACGGAAAACGAAAAGTGGGAAGCCGCCGCCGACGAAATTGCCGAATGCCACCAGGAAGGCCAGCCGGTACTCGTGGGCACCGTTTCCATTGAAACCAGCGAGCGCATGAGCAACCTTCTGAAGCGCCGGCGCATACCGCATGAGGTGTTGAACGCCAAGTTCCACGAGAAGGAAGCGCAGATCGTTGCCCAGGCGGGGCGCAAGGGGCACGTCACGATCGCGACCAACATGGCCGGGCGCGGTACGGATATCCTTCTCGGCGGCAACCCCGAAGGCATGGCCAGAATGAAAGTCGACCCGGAAACCAATCCCGACGAATATGCAAAGCAGCTTTCCTCATTTCAGGAAATCTGTGAAAGAGAAAAGCAGGAGGTCCTGCAAGCCGGCGGCCTTCATATTCTCGGCACCGAAAGGCACGAAGCTCGCCGAATCGACAATCAGCTCAGGGGCCGTTCGGGGCGCCAGGGAGATCCCGGTTCTTCGCGGTTTTACATCTCTCTCGAAGACGATCTTATGCGTCTATTCGGGGGGGACCGCTTGAAAAACATGATGGGCAAGCTCGGCATGGAAGAAGGCGTTCCTATCGAACACTCTTGGGTCTCCAAGTCCATTGAGCGGGCCCAGGCTTCGGTGGAAGGCCGAAACTTCGAAGTCAGAAAACACTTGCTTGAATACGACGACGTGATGAATAAGCAGCGCGAAACCATTTATGCGCTGCGCAAGCGAATTCTCGCCAAGGAAGCGCTCCGGGAATATTTGTTCGACACCGCCGAGTCGATCCTGGACTGGCTGTTTGATGAGTACACGCGGGAGGACCGGCCGCCTTCGGACTGGGATCTAGAGGGGCTCGAGAAACAACTCAAGCATTATTACGGTATTGACCTGGCCGGCTTCGAGATCGACGAGCACGAGACCGCTCCCGCGGACCTTCGCGAATTCCTCCACCACAAGTACGAAGCCAAGTACGTCGAAAAGGAAAGCCGCCTCGGCCCCGACCTGATGCGCGAGTATGAGCGGCTGGTCATGCTTCAAGTCATCGACAACCAGTGGAAGGACCACCTTCTGTCCATGGACCACCTCAAGGAAGGCATCCAGCTTCGCGCGTACGGCCAGAAGGATCCTTTGGTCGAATACAAACGCGAAGGCTTCGAGATGTTCAGCAGCATGATGGACCGGGTGGAGGATGAAATCGTCCGTTATCTCATGTTGCTCGAGCCCCAGGTGGAGATGGAGCAGCGCCAGGTCAACCGGAGAGAGGGCCAGTACTCATATTCGAGCGGCGATGAAGAAGAAGCCGCCTCCAAACCTGTGGTGAGAAAAGATCGGAAAATCGGCCGTAACGAACCCTGTCCCTGCGGCTCTGGGAAGAAGTACAAGAAGTGCCACGGAGCACCCGGA
>JARRNO010000120.1:0-13597 GCA_037384885.1 Acidobacteriota bacterium | reverse complement strand
TGAGCCGCTCTTTGATTCGGCGAGCACATCGTCAATCCCTGGGCCCTGGGTAAGGTACATGGGGGTGCCGGCCTGGTCGGCTTTGAGGATGTCTTCTTTGCTGTAGAGATAATTCCACGCGGTGCCGTTCAGCGTGCGGCTCAGCCTATCGCCGTTGCGGATAAGGCGATGCACGTCACGGATCTGTGGATGAGTGGCTGTCCCCCCCATGCCATTGCCCCCAGTTTCAGGTTCTCAATCTTTGGTCTTCTATTAACATACCACAGATCGGCAGCCTCGGTGCAGGCGGCTTCTCTTTTCCGGGGCGGTGGACGAAGTCCGCGAGGCACGCCAGTGCGCTGCAACGGCGTGAAGGGGTCAACAGGTTGCATGTTGGCAGGCGCTTTAGCCGGAGCGACAGGGCGCGCAGCACTCGCGGCCCCGCCCCGCTTCGGCATGCCCGCAGACATCGTCAGCTAATCACCCAGTCACTTGGTCATAGCTCACAACGGCCAGCTTGCGCCCACACTCTGCGCCTCCCGTCCTCTCATACTCCCTGTAAAATTGGCCCCTGAAAGGCAACGCCGCGCCTTCACCCTCGGGCCCAAATGGGTTATCCTGTTGGAGTCTGGACGGAACGGGCGGCCGCGCTGACCTCCCGTGTCCTTGCAGTTTGACTGCACCGACAGCCCGTCGCCCCGAAGGACGGGCGCCGGGATCGGTCATTTCAAAGTGATCCCGGCCGACAATCGAAAGGGAAGCGAAAGTATGGATCGTTACGACGTCGTCATCCTGGGAGCCGGCGCAGCCGGCCTCACCGCCGCCCGCGGTTTGGGACGGCTGGGCGCGAACGTGGCCCTCGTCGAAAAGGAAGCGGTGGGAGGCGACTGCATCACCTGGGGCTGCGTGCCTTCCAAGTCCTTTCTGCACATCGCAAAAACACTGAAGTGTGCGTCAAACGCCGGCCGGTTCGGCATCCAGAGCGGTCCCGTCCGCCTCGATTTCTCTGCGGCCCGGCGCTACGTGGACAAGGTCCGCGATACGATGACGGATCAAGACCTCCAGGAAAGCCTCCAATGGCACCAGGTCAAGGTGCTGTACGGCCGGCCCAGGTTTCTCGGCCCGCATCGCCTGGAAGTGGACGGCACGGAGATTGCGGCGCGCCACGTCATCATCGCCACGGGCGCTCACGCCGTGCCCCCGCCCATTGAAGGGCTGCAGGAAACGGGCTACCTGAACAACCGTTCGGCGCTCCAAATCGAGAAACTTCCCAAGTCCATGCTGATCTTGGGAGGCGGTCCCATTGGCGTGGAATTCGGGCAGATGTTCCAGCGGATGGGCGTGTCCGTCACTCTCGTCGAATCCAACCCGCGGCTTCTTCCGCGTGAAGAGCCGGAAGCGGGTGAATATCTTCTGAAACTGCTGAGGGAAGAAGGCGCAAATTTCCTGGGCGAGCGGCGGGCCGTGAAGGCGATGAAGACGCCGGAAGGCAAGGCCTTTGTTCTCCAGACGAAAGACGGCGGACAGGAAACCGTTCACGCCGAAGAAATCCTGGTCGCCACCGGACGGGCGCCGAATGTGGAGGGGCTGGACCTGGAGCGCGCCGGCGTCAAATACGGGCGTTTCGGAATCCATGTGGATCACTGCATGCGCACGAACGTCAAGGGGATCTGGGCCGTGGGCGACTGCAACGGTCTCTGGCAGTTCGCGCACATGGCCGAACATGAAGCCGGTGTCTGTGTCAAAAACATCACGCGCAGCCGGTTCCTACCCTTCCTGATGGAGCGCATGCACTTCCGGGCGGTGGCCTGGGTGACCTTCACCGATCCGCAGGTGGCCCACTGCGGACTGACCGAGGCCGAAGCGCGGGAGCGCGGCATCAAGCACCGCGTCTTGCATTACAGCTTTGACCACCTGGACCGGTCCATCATCGAAGGCGAGCCGGGCGGCATCGCCAAGGTGCTGACCGACCCGCGGGGGCGGCTTCTCGGCGCCCATATCGTGGGCCCCTTCGCCGGCGAACTCCTTCAAGAACTGGTGTTGGGCGTTCGGCTCGGGCTCAATGTGGTGGACATCTCCCAAACGGTCCACCCCTACCCGTCCTTTGTCCAGATGGCGCGGCGCGCCGCCAACGCCTATTACGTACAGACGATTTATGAAAACCCCCGCCGCGTTTCTTTTCTTCGATGGCTCGGAGGTTTCGGCCGCGGACGCTGATTCGCCGCCTGCCAGGGTCCCGGATTTCGCCCGGTTTTCTCCGGCCTCCCAACATGTAACCATCCAGTGATTTTTGGGCTACCACGGCGTAACACTCCGGTTCAGCCTTGCCTTCTCCCGCTTTTCATTGCTTTTGCAGTTCACGTCCCAGAAGACGAGCCGCTGAAAACCACTTCCCGGTGACAGCGCGATCTTGGGGGACGTCTTCATGTCCGGGTTCAAGGAGCCTCTGCAAGGGGTGGCTCCTTGCCTGAAAAGGCGCGTCAAGTCATCATTTAGCGCCTCGAGTCGGCCGCGCTGACGAAAAGGCGGGAATGCTTTTGCCGTGTTGGCACGGCCCTTGCCTTTAGATGAGGTGAGGCCGGGCTCCAATTGTCTGGAGCTTGGCGGCCGGGCCGCCGCAGGGACCCATGGTCCCGTTGACGCTCTTTTTGCTCTCCCTTCCCTTTATTGATCCTCCTCAACCCGAAAAGAGCGGGCCCCAGGGCCCGCTCTTCTGCTGACGTGTGCCGGCCCCCCCTTCAACGCTCACGGTCCCAGCGATGGTCTTTCAACTTTTTAAGGGCATCTTCTCCCAAGGGACCCAGATCGGCCGGTGCGAGATCCGCTTCAACCTGCTGAATGTTGCGCATGCCGGGAATCACTGTGGAAACGGCGTCGTGGCTCAAGCAATACCTGAGCGCGGCTTCCGCCAGGCTTCCGGCATAGTCCGGAACGAGCCAGCCCAGTGCCTCCACCCGCTCCACCGTCCGGACGAGACGGTCTCCCGAAAAGTATCTGGAGCGAAAGTCGTTCGAATCGAAGACGTGGTCCCGCGTCAATTTGCCCGTCAGCGCCGATTCATCAAAGGGAACCCGGTCGATGATACCAACACCCTGCTCGATCGCAGCGGGAAAGAGTTCATCTTCCGGGGCTTGTTCGAAAATGTTGTGCACGACCTGGATCGCATCCACGCGTCCGCTCTTGACCACTGCGAGTGCAGAAGCGGGTTCGAAGCTGTTGATGGAAATACCGAAATGAAGGACCTTTCCCTGCTCCCGGAGCTTGGTAAAGGCTTCGTACCAGTCGTCCTGGGCCGTCCATTCATCCGCCCAGACGTGAAGCTGCTGCAGCTCCACGTGGTCCCGCCCGAGCCGGCGCAGGCTGTTTTCGGTGGTCCGGATGATGTGGTCCACGGGAAAGGCCTCCCGAAGCGGAGTGCCTCTCCTGGCCGGCCATTGGTAATTCAGGGGAGGGACCTTCGTGGCGACGACGGGTTCGTGTCCCGACTCCTGCATGAACCGGCCGATCAGCGTTTCGCTGTGGCCGTCTCCGTAGACTTCGGCCGTGTCGAAGAAATTACACCCCAGGTCCCAGGCGCGGTAAAAGGCGTCCATGGTGTCTTTGTCGTTCTGCGGGCCCCACATGTTGCCGCCGACGGCCCATGTCCCGAAGCCGATGGACGACACTCGCAGCCCCGTTCTTCCCAAGGTCCGGTATTTCATACAGCTCTCCTTTCCCGCCCGGCGGGCGTTGCTGCCAGGGTTTTAACAGGATACATCATTGGATGGTGAAGCCGATGGACTACGGTCAATAACGCGGGATAGAAGAATCGACTTGCTGGGACCAGCGGTCGATGCCGCCCCGCATGTTGATCAGCCTTTCCACCCCCAACGCCGCCAGCCGCCGGCAAGCCATCAGGCTGCGCACTCCGGTATGGCAGTAGACGACATAAGGGCCGCCGTTGGGGGATATCCGCTGCGACCATTCCTGGATCTGCGACAGGGGCATCAATTCCGCGCCTTCGATGCGGCAGTAGTCCCACTCTCGCCCCTCGCGGACATCGATGAGGCGAACCGGCAGCCCCGCATCCATCCACTGCCGGATCTCGGCCGGCGAGGCGTTCTGTACCGCGGGATGTCCTTCCTGATCTCTCAGCGCATCGGTCAAAGCATCCATCGGATGGGTATAACGGGGGCGGGGTCGAGAACATTCCACGGCGGTGGGAAAGGCCGCCTGGCGGCCAGGGAGTTGGCTGCTGCCCAGCCAGGGAGAGGGTAGAGGGCAGAGGTCCGCGGTACGCCGGCCGCGATGCGGCCCGCGAGGAAGTAATGAGCCAGGAAGCCATGCGCGCCTGACGCGCGGAGAATCGTGAGTGGGGCCACGCGTCGCGCGGCCCGACGGAAGGCGGATGTCGGATGTCGGACGCTAAAGATTTGAATAGCGTGCCTTCGTGAGTTTCGTCCTTTGGCAAGCAAAGGCCGCTACACTGCAAAAGGGCGGGCCTCCGCAGGAAATCGCGGCTGGGAGCCGGGCCGCGCAGCGGCCAGCGACTAGTGATTCGTGAAAAGTGTCTAGTGGGCGAGGGCCTTCCTCTGCGGGCAAGAATTTGAATAGGGTGCCGCCGCGGGGGATCGCGGCTGGAAGCCGCTCCCACAGGCAGGTAGGATGGCGGTTCAAACCAACCTTTTTATCCGGTATGCAGCACCCCGCGCCGCTGCTGCCAACCCTGCAAGCTTAGTCACCTGGTTACTCAGTCACCTAGCCACCTAATCACGCAGTCACATAGTCACTCGCTCGGCTGCTCTTGCAACGGATTGCAACCAAGCCTAGCGGGCAAAAGGTTGAATTGGCTGCTTTTTCTCTTGTCTCTCTGTGTGCCCTGTGGTTTAGAATCCTTTTTCTCCTCGCCTCCGCGCCTGAGCGGGTCGAAGGCGCCACCGCTCCCGCCTTCGTGTATACTGTGGAGGACCAGCGAGGGGGGAACGAAAACCCGTGAAACCCACCCAGGGAGGATGCCCTTCATGTCATCCCGATTCAGCGAACACTTCCACCTGAACGTCCGCAAACACCGGCTTCCAAACGGCCTTACCGTGCTGCTCTACGAGGACCACCGCCTGCCGCAGGTCGCGGTCAACGTCTGGTATCACGTGGGCAGCAAGGACGAAGTCCCCGGTAAGACCGGCTTCGCCCACCTTTTCGAACACATGATGTTCCAGGGGTCCGAACATTTCCCCGACGACTACTTCAAGCCGCTCGAGGAGATCGGCGCCCGGCTGAACGGGTCCACGTCGGAGGACCGGACCAATTACTGGGAAGTGGTGCCGTCGGCCTACCTGGAGCGGGCGCTCTGGATGGAGGCCGACCGCATGGGCTACCTGTTGCCGGCCGTGGACCAGCCCAAGCTGGACAACCAGCGCGACGTGGTCAAAAACGAGCGCCGCCAGACGCTCGAAAATGAACCTTACGGTATTTCCGAGGAAATTCTGCCGCCGATCCTCTTCCCGAGAAACCATCCCTATCACCACTCCGTGATCGGTTCCATGGAAGACCTGGATTCGGCTACCCTCGAGGACGTGAAGGATTTCTTCCGGAAATATTACGCCCCCAACAACGCGTCCCTTTGCGTCGCGGGGGATATGGACCCCGACCGCGCACTCTCGCTGGTGAACACCTACTTTTCCGGAATCCCATCCGGCCCGGTGGTCTCCCCGGTGGAACCCTGGCTTCCGGCCCTTTCCCGCCCCGAACGCGCCGAAGCGACGGACCGCGTCCAGCTTCCGCGTCTTTACCTGGCCTGGCCCACGCCGCGCCAGTTTACGCCTGACGATGCCGCTCTCGCTGTTCTGGGCAGCATCCTGAGCGTGGGGCGCGATTCACGGCTCGTCAAACGGCTCCAGCTCGATTCCGACCTGGCTCAGTCCGTGGGCGCTTTCCAGATGAGCGGCGAGGTGTGCAGCACCTTCATGGCCATCCTCACGGCGCAGCCGGGGCGCTCGATCGATGCCCTGGAAGACGCAACGTGGGAGGAACTGAATCGTATCTCAGAGGACGGGGTGACCGAATTTGAATTGAAGGCCTCCATCGACTCGCTGCGCGCCCGGATGACAAAGCGGCTGCAGGTTGTCGGCGGCTTCGGCGGCATCAGTGACATCCTCAATCACTACCAGACCTTCCGCGACGACCCCGGCGCACTGGTCAGGGACCTGGAGCGTCTCGAAGCCCTGACGCCGGATGCGATCCGGGACGCGGCAAGAACCTGGCTGCCCTACAGCGGCCACGCCGCCGTGAAGATCACCCCCGCCGCAGAACAGAAGGACGCGCTGGACCGGTCCGTCATGCCCGGGCCCGAGGGAGAGGGCGTGTTCCGCTTTCCCGAAATGGAACGCCGAACGCTCGGAAACGGCCTTGAAGTCTGGGTGCTCCCCCAGTCGGGTCTGCCCTACGTGACGGTTCAGGCCACCATCAGGGCAGGTGCGTCTTCCGATCCGGATGATTTGCCGGGGCTGGCGGAGTTCACCGCCAACCTCATGGATGAAGGGGCCGCGGGGCTGGGCACGCTGGAGCTTTCAAGGCGCTTTAAAGAACTGGCCACGTCACTGGCTGTGGACGTCAACCGGGACGACGCCACCTTCACCATGGGACTTTTGACCGAACACTTCCAGGGAGGCGTTTCGCTTCTGGCGGACGTCCTGCTCCGCCCCGACTTCCACGAACCGGACATGGAACGCCGTAGAAGAGAACACCTGGCCGACCTGGTGCGGAGCCTCGACGAGGCACCCGAGATAGGACGTCTGACGATCCGGTCGCTGCTGTACGGCGACTCTTCCGCTTTCGGCCATCCCATGGAAGGAACGCCCGGCAGCATCCGGCGCATCACTTCCAGCGACATCCGCACGTTTTACCGGGCGGCCTATCGCCCCGACAAAGCCCTGTTGACGGTGGTCGGAGACGTCAGCCCGGACACGGCTTTTTCGGCGATCGAGAAGGCCTTTTCGACTGGCAGGCGGACGGCGAGGCCCGCCGTCTCCCTGAGGATTCCGAATGGACCGGGAAAAAGGGTCTCCACGTCGTGGACAAACCGGGCGCGCCCCAGTCCTATATCACGCTGGGAGTTCCGGCCCTCAAACGAACGGACGAAGGCTATCCCGCCTTCCTGGTCTTCAACGCGGTTCTGGGCGGCCAGTTCACCAGCCGGGTCAACATGAACCTCCGCGAAGACAAGGGATACACCTACGGGGCCCATTCGGCCGTTTCGGTGCAGGCGGGCGTCATGCCCTGGCTGATGGCCACCTCCGTGCAGACGGACAAAACGGCGGAATCCCTCGTGGAAATCCGGCGCGAGATTCTTTCTGCTCTGGGCGACCGGCCCGTCGGCGCAAAGGAATTTGAAAACGCACGAAACAACCTGGTGCTGCGCTACCCGCAGGCCTTCGAAACGCAGCGGCAGCTGGCGGAAAACGCCGGCGTTCTGTGGACCTACCACCTCCCGGCGGACTATTTTGAAACCCGGCTCCAGCAATTGAAAGAGCTCACGCTGGACGACGTGAACAAGGCGGCGCGGGATGTGCTTCAACCCGGGAATATTTCCTGGCTGGTTGTGGGCGACTGGAAAAACCTGGAAAAGAAACTTTCGACGGCCGGGCTCGGCCAAGCTGAACTCGTGCAAGCACCCGGGGAATAGTCTCCGCGCAAGTCCCCAGGGGATGCACGTGCCCCTTTGGCTGATTGCGCCGCGCAGGAAGCGTTCTGCAGACTACCTCCTTACAAGATGGAGAAAGCCGGATGATGAGGAAATGGATCGTTCTACTACCGGCGCTGCTGCTGGGTATGCTGATTTTCGCCGCCCGCCCCGCCCTCCGGCGAGACGCAGCGGCCGGCCCCCCGCCGCAGGCTTCAGCGTATGCCGCCTCGCTCCGGCCAAGTCCGGCAGACCTGTCGTCTTTCCGGAGAGATGGGAACTTCATTCTCCTGCGCAGCGGTGTTTTCGATCCGCTGACGCAAAAGACGCCCTTCCAGCCCTCCACCGCGATGCAAACCGCGACGTCCAATCCTTACCGGCTGGTCCAGTTCACGTCCGATCTCGATGCAGCCGACCGGGCCGCGCTGAAGGCGGCGGGAGTCGAGCTGATCTCCTACATTCCCAGCCGGGCCTACATCGTGCGGGCCGCCGGGGCCAGGGCGGTGAACGCCCTGCTTTCCTTTCACAGCTACCGGTGGATGGGGAACTACGAGGCCGGATACAAGATCGCTCCCGTCCTCCAGTCCGGCGCCTGGACACAGGGGGTCTACCTGGACCTCCGCCTGTTTCCCCATGAGAACCCGTTCAAGCTGCTGCACAAGCTGCAGGCCATGAACCGGCAAATCGCTTACAGCATGCTGACAGGAACACTGAAAGACGGCCGGACGCTCCGGGTTTACGTTCCGGCCGGACAGCTCCATCCCTTCGTGGACGAGGCGGCCTCACAGCCGGGCGTCCGTTCGGTGAATCCCTGGTACCTGCCCCACATCATGAACGACAACTCCATCTGGGTGATCCAGTCTTACGACACGACAGACAAAACAAAATACAACCTGTCTGCACCCATCTGGAACCACGGCATTACGGGAACGGGCCAGACACCGGCCGTCTGCGATACAGGCGTCGATGACGACATGTGCTTTTTCCGTTACGATTCCAGCAGTTCCTCGGTCACCGACGCCCAATATCCCTCGCTGCCCAACCCGGGAACTTTGGACACGAGCAAGAAGGTCCTCGTCTACGACGTGCTTCCCGGCGCGACGGCCTACGACGGCAACACGCCGTGCAACGGCGATCCGGAATCCGAACACGGCACCCACACCACCTGCACGGTGGCCGGAGACAACTACGCCACGCTCTCCACGCCGGCCTCCGGCGGGCACACCAGCGGCGACGGTATGGCGCCCAACGCCAAGATCATCTTCCAGGACGCCGGCAGCGAAACCTCCGGCTGCCTGGACGGACTGGCCACCGACCTTTCAGAGATTTTCCAGCAGGCATACAACGCCGGCGCCCGCATCCACAGCAATTCGTGGGGCTCGGACACGGCGGGCGTCTACACCAGCGACTGCCTGACGGTGGACCGGTTCGTCTACCGCCATCCCGACATGACGTTCTTTTTCGCCAACGGTAACGCCGGTCCGGCGAGCCAGACTGTGGGCTCCCCCGCCGCCGCCAAGAACTGCGTGTCCGTGGGCGCCACGAGCAACGGTTCCTCGGGCGCCAACACCATCGCAAGCTTCTCCTCACGGGGTCCCACGGCCGACGGGCGGCGAAAACCGGATGTGTGCGCCCCGGGCGTCAATATCAATTCCGCTTCCGGGGACACGAACCATACCGACGGGAACTGCGGCACAAAGCAGATGAGCGGCACCTCCATGGCCACGCCCACCACGGCGGGCGGCGCCACCCTGCTGCGCGAATACTTCTCGGACGGCTTCTGGCCCACGGGCCAGCGCAACGCGCCCGACGCCATGGACCCCAGCGCAGCGCTGATGAAAGCAGCACTTATCAACGGCGCGGTCAGCATCGGTGATTCATACGGTTCGCTGAACAGCACCCTCTATCCCAACAACAGCCAGGGCTGGGGCCGCATCCTCCTCGACCAGGTCTGTTACTTCCCCGGCAACAAGCGAAAGACCCTGCTCTGGGACAAGCCCAATGAGGTGGGTCTCAAAACGGGCGATGTGGACACGTACCACATCAATGTCACGAGCAAGAACAAGGCGATCAAGGTCACCCTGGTCTGGACCGATCCCGAGGCGGACACCAGCGCCGCCACGGACCTGATCAACAACCTGGATTTGGAAGTGACCAATACGGGCAATGGCAGAACTTTTCTCGGCAATGTTTTTTCGGGCGGCAAGAGCGTGACGGGCGGCTCGGCGGACAACGTCAACAACGTGGAAGAGGTCTTCCGCCCCAGCGCGGGTGTCGCAACCTGGACCATCAAAGTCAAGGCGACGAACGTGCCCGGCACTCCCGATGAACCCGGCTCCGACAGGCAGGGGTACGCGCTGGTTGTCACCTTCGCCTCCTGCTCGTCTTCTTTGAATACACCGGGGGGGCTCTCCGCCACCGACAACGGGACCACGGGCATCGATCTTTCCTGGAACGCCGTTGCCGGCGCCAACGCCTACGACATCTACCGTGCGGACGGAGACTGCACCTCGGCCGCGTCCGATTTTCATTTCATCAAGCGCGTCACCGCCACCGGTTACACGGACACCATCGTCCAGGGCGGCTACGATTACGCCTACAAGGTCCGCGCGGCCGACAACTGCACCGTCGGCGCTCTTAGCACCTGCGCGTCCGCCGTCTATTCGGGCAACTGCACGCTGCCTCCCGACTTCGGCGGCCTGGTCTCCGCCGCCAACAACACGGCGACCCCCGCCTGCGATGTCGTGCTGACCTGGAACGCCGGTACCAGCAACTGCCCCTACGGGCCCTCCGTCACGTATGACGTTTACCGCGGCAATTCGCCCTACTTCACCGTCGACGGCGCGCACCTCATCGCCGCCGGGGTGAGCGGCACGTCCTACACCGATGTGAACGTCCTTTCCGGCACGACTTACTACTATGTCGTCAGGGCCGAGGACGGCACCAGCGGCAACGGCGGCCCCGCCAACGGCGGTAATACCGACAGTAACGATGAGTGGCGGAGCGCCACACCGGAAGGCAGTTCCACCTCGCCGGGCACCTGGACCGACGACGGCGGCGACACGACCGCCCGGCTGGTTCTCTCACCTCCGTGGACAATTACCGACCAGATGAACCACACCACGGGCGGTTCGCTCTGTTATCACAATGCCCCCGACGGCGGCACCTACCCCGCCAATACATGCGCCGCCGCCACGACGCCGCCCATCACGCTCCAATCCGGCTCCCCCCAGCTTAGCTACTGGGTGAATTACAATGTGGAGTACCAGTGGGACGGCGTGGTGGTCGAGATCTCCGCCGACGGCGGCTCCACCTGGACACCCATTACTCCCACGGGCGGCTATCCGAGCGACTTCTCCCAGACCGGCACCCCGCCCATCAATGTCTGCGGCTTTTCCAGCTCGCAGGGCGCCTTCAACGGCCCCAGCGGCAACGGCGCCCTGACCGGATGGACGCAGTATACCCACGACCTGAGCGCCTACGCGGGACAGACGGTTGAGATCCGGTGGGAGTTTTCCTCCGACCCCGGAGCCGAGTACGAGGGCTTCTACCTCGACGACATCCAGATCACGAACGCGAGCGTGCCGGGGCCGTGCGGACCGCCCGGCATCCCCAACGGCTCGGCGTCCGGGACATCACCCATGCAGGCTTCCAAGTCCGCCGCCGATGGCAGCAGCATCGACCTGAGCTGGGACAACACCTGCAGCCCGCCCCAAGTGGAAATCATCTACGGCATGGGCTCCCAGCTTCCTTCGAGCTATTCCGGGACCTACGGCGTTTCCGGCGCCGTCTGCGGCCTGTCCCCATCTTCGCCCTACACCTGGACGAATACGCCAAGCCCTTCCGCCGACGCATCGCATTTCATGTGGTGGATCATCACCGGCACGGACGGCGCAGGCACCGAAGGCGCGTGGGGCAAAAACAGCGGCGGGCTTGAGCGAAACGGCCCCGGCGCGAACGGCTCCTCCGGACAGTGCGGCAACACGGACAAGCTTCCCGTCGACACCTGCGGGCAATAATGGCCGCGTCGCTGGCGGTGACTGGGTGACTGCGTGATTAGGTGATTAAGACAGCGGGACTACCGTTGCAGGAGTCGCCCCTCGGCGCCTTTCCGCTTGAGCATTAACGGCCAACAGCGCGGCGTGCCGCACGGCTTACGGCTAACTGCGCATAAGCGCATTGGGTCCTGGCGGCCCGACGGACGTCGAAAGACGGAAGTCGGCAATGCGCGCGGTGAATCGTGAAACGTGAGTGGCCGCCAAGCGGCCCTTCAAGTTAGGAGGTAAAGAGCTAGGAAGTGAAGAAGTGTTCGCGGGCATTCCCTTGCGGGCAAAGATTTGAATAGAATGCCCCGCGGGAGCGTCCTTTGGCAAGCAATGGACGCTACATTGCAAGCGGGTGGTCCGCTGCGGGGGGATCGCGGCTGGAAGCCGCTCCCACAGGGGCCGCAACCCAGATACTCTCTGTGGGAGCACCATCCTGGTGCGACCCAGAAGTTTGATGCCGCCGAACACAGTCGCGGCTGGAAGCCGCTCCCACAGGGGCATTCGGCCCGACGGACGTCGAATGACGAAAGTCGGCCGCTAAAGAGAATTGGATGAAGCCTGTTGCGGGGCCGGCCGGTGAGAACCGGCCGCTACAGTCGCCGAAGGCGGCTACTTCCTAGCTTCCTTGCCTCCTAGCTTTCTCACACCCCAACGGGCTTCCTGCAAAGACTGCCCGGCCGCAATGCGGCCGGCGCCCCGCAGCGGCGAGCCCCGATTGACTCGCCTTTCTCTGTGTTTTCGGTGCGCTCTGTGGTTCGATCCCCTCCATCTCCGCGCCTCCGCGGTTCAACTCCTGCTCGTCCCGCAGGGGTATTCTCGCCTGCAAACTAACGACTGACGGCTAACGGTTAACAGTACGGCTTCGCCGCGCCCGACTCCCTCACCTACTCGTAACGCAAGGCGTCGATGGGATCGAGGCGGGAAGCCTTGAAGGCGGGATAAACTCCGAAGACGGCGCCGGTGAAGGCGGCGAAGAAGAGGCTGAGGATGACCGTCCACAGGGGGATATGCGCCGCGGGAAAGGTGCTGCTCACGGACTTTCTGAGAATCCAGACGGTGAGGTCGGAAATTCCCCAGCCGCACAACAGGCCCAGTACGCCCCCTAACGTGGCCAGCGTGACGGCCTCGATGAGAAACTGGTAGAGGATGTGGATGCGCTTGGCGCCCACCGCCATGCGGATGCCGATTTCGCGCGTGCGCTCGGTCACCGACACCAGCATGATATTCATGATGCCGATACCTCCCACGAGCAGCGTGATGCTGACGATGGCCGCCACAACGAGGGTGGAGATGGAGGTGAAGGTCTTGATGGCGCTCAGGATTTCGTTCCGCGTGATGATGCGGAAGTCGTTCTGCTGGCCGAACTTCAGGCCGTGCTGGCGTCTGAGAACCGTGGTGATGCGACCCTCGGCCTCGTCCATGCGCTTGGCGTCGCGGACTTGAAGCTCGATAAAGAGCTGCTCGCCGGCCTGCTTGCCGTACTGCACCAGCGCCGTGGTCAGCGGGATGAAGATCTGGTCGTCCTGGCTCTGCCCGAAAGAGCCGCCCTTCTTTTCCATGACGCCGATGATGGTGTAGGTGTTCCGTCCGATCTGCATCTCGTCGCCCACACACTGGTCGGGCAGCGCGAGCTTGTCCAAGATGTCCTGCCCAACCACACAGACTTTTCGACGCGCCGCGATGTCCATGGGGCCCAAAAATCGTCCCGTCACGGGGTAGAAGGCGTTCATGGAAGAGTACGCTTCCGTCGTTCCCACGATCTGGGTGGTGCTGTGCCGCCCCCGGTAAACGATGCTGTCCTGCCGGGTGAAAAAGGGGCTCATCTGCTTGACCTGAGGGACATCCAGCGCCAGCGCCTGAGCGTCTTCATAGGTGAGCTTCAGCCGCCGGATGGCCTCCAGGCGGTTCTGGAACA
>JARRNO010000119.1:6752-12148 GCA_037384885.1 Acidobacteriota bacterium | reverse complement strand
ATGTTTTCTCCTTGCTGCTGCGCTGAGATCTTCTGCGCTTGGGCGGCGGCTGGGGTGTGTCATGGGTTACATCCACAGCATCCGGCTCCAGTTCGCGCCCCTTCCGGCCGAGCGTAATGGAATAACTCCCTTCCATCTTTTTGCCCAGATGGATGATCTTTCGGCGCTGCGCTTCAGCCAGAAATTCCTTGAACTGTTCGAATCCGTACGTCTTCTCATCGAAGGCAGGACTGAGTTGCAGCATTCTCTGCTTCAACATGGAGGAATTCACCGAGCGTCCCTCGTCCTCCAGAAGGTCCATGGCCCGCCTCAGGAGTTTGAAGGAGGCGTCGATGCTCTTCAGGTCCAGGTCCCCTGCCGCCTCTTCCAGCAGTTCTTCCTGGGCTTCGTTCTTCAGAATATTCTCGTAAGCGATGTATTCGTTGCAGTTGCGCATGACCACCGAAGAAGTGGTCTGACGCATTCCAATGATTACGACCTTCTTGTTGTAGGCCTGCAGCCGGCTGATCAATGGCAGGAAGTCGCTGTCGCCGGATGCAATAGCGAAGACATCGATATGGGGATTATTGAGGCACGCCTCCAAGGCATCCACGGCAAGCTGAATATCCGCCCCGTTCTTGTCTCCACCGGCGTGAATCGTCGGTCTCTCCACTAGGTCCACACCGTTTTCTGCCAGAACTCTTCGGAACTGGGAGAAGCGCTGCCAGTCCCCGTAGGCTTTCTTGATGAGGATGATTCCCCGCTCTCTCAACGCCGTCAGTATTTTAGAAATATCCAGCTGGCCGTTGTCGAAATCGATAAACAGCGCAATGCGCTGAACCGTATCCTGTTCTGTCTTACTCATATTGGCCTATTCCTTTCTTTTTCATTCACAAAGCACTCCCCGCCGGTATTAGTATACTATCTCTCATCAATTTCAGCGGAATTGAACGGCAAATGACGCCCCTTGTTCATGCAAATCTTGAAGGCGAATAGGGCGATGGATCCAGCGGCGGCTGCGAGCCGGCTATCAAGCTTGCCGCCACCTCTCCGACTGCGGCCGAGGAGGTCATCCCGTGACCACCAAGTCCACAAACCCAGAAAAGGTTGTCCACCTCACGGTCGCGCCCTATCACGAAAAGATTATCCGGCGCAAAGGTACGCAGCTCCGACCAGCCTCTCGCGATCGGGACGCCGCCCAGGTCCGGCATGGCCTCTTTGAGCCTCGCGGCAAGCCATTCGGGAGCCCTGGAATCGTACGGAGGCGAACACGGGGGATAGACTTCCTCGTCGCAGGGACAGAGCAGCAGTCCTCCGCTTTCCGGGCGCACGTAGACTTCAGGATCGAGACTCCACGCATAAGGAGCCAGCGGATCGTGCATCCTCAACCGTCCCGTATGAAGCAGGTGCCTTCTACGGGCCACGAGCGGCAGCTTTTGCCCACCCGCCATCTCACCCAACATGGGAGTCCACGCGCCGGCGCCGGCCACGAACCATTCGGCCCGGTAGGTATCTCGGGTTGTCCGGACCGCGGTCAATGTCCGCCCGGTTTTTTCGAAGCCGAGGACCTCTTCGTCGGTTTGTACTTTCAGGCCCCTGAGATAGGAAGCCAGGAGCGCATGGATGTCGACCAACCCGTCATCCGGGCACCACACCGCAGACCCGAAGGTCGCGTGTTCAAGGTACGGAAGCCGGCTTACCACGTCCCGCCTTTCCGTTCGACGGGCAGAGGTTCCCATTGAAGCGGCCGTCTGAACAAGTGCGTCAAGCTCTACGCCCGCAGGGTCCCGATGAAGGAGGAATCCTCCGTTGACCTGTATGAGCGGGTTGTCCGTAAAGTCTTCAGGAGGATGCTTGAGAAATGCAATGCTTCGCGTGCACAGGGCCGTAGAAGGTCCGTTTTCAACCAGCTGCCGCGCGATCCCGGCGTTCTTTCCAGAGGCGTGGGCGCCGGGCAACGATTCCATTTCAACGATGCGAAGCCTTCCGGCGCCCTTTCGCTTCAACCAGTAGGCGGTCGCCGCGCCGGCAAATCCGGCGCCGATGATGATGACGTCTTGTTTATTCATCGGAGTCTCTCCAAATTCCTTGCAGCAACCCCACTCCCCGCCCTCAAGACGGCCCATTATAACAGCAGAAGGATCGAACGCCGCCTGCCTTCAGGCGGCGCGAGGGTTCGCCACCTTTTGCGCCCCTTACAGCCTCGTGATATTTTAGGAGTGTACCGTCCGGCACAAGACCGGAAGAGGCTCGACCGTCTGGACGGCCCCATGATGTATTTCGGCGCCGTGGAGCACGGCACCAGCGCTGCCGCGGGTTGGCCTCTCTTTTTGGGGTGAAGAGGCGTGCAAGCTGCCTTGCACACAGGTGGACCTTGATGAGAATCCTCACTTCGGGCGAATCCCACGGTCCGGCTCTGGTGGCGATCATAGAAGGCCTTCCATCCGGACTTCCCGTCTGGCCGGAAAAGATCGACGAACAGTTGAGACGCCGCCAGCTCGGCGCCGGCCGCGGATACCGCCAAGTAATTGAAAAAGACCACGTGGAAATCCTCTCAGGAGTCCGGCACGGCCGGACTCTCGGACGTCCAGTGGCGCTGAGGATTGAAAACCGGGACTGGAAAAACTGGATGGATACCATGTCCGCCGGGGAAGGCCGCAGTGACCGCGCCGTCACACTGCCTCGTCCCGGCCACGCAGATCTTGCCGGCGCCATTAAATACGACCGCAGAGACGCACGCGACATCCTGGAACGGGCCAGCGCCAGGGAGACCGCGGCCCGAGTCGCCGCGGGGGCGCTCGTCGGTCCCCTTCTCGAGGTTCCCGGGATTCGGGTCGCCTCATGCGTACTCGCCATCGGCAGTGTTAAGAGCCCGGTCGTCCCTGATTTTGACCAATGTCCGGGCCTGGAACCGGAACTCCCCTTTCCCGATGAAGCCTCCCGGAGGCTTGCCGCTGCGGAGATTAAAAGAGCCAAGGCCAGCGGTGACACTCTCGGCGGGCGAATTCTGGTCATCGCCCGGGGGGTCCCGCCAGGATTGGGGAGCCATGTTCAGTGGGACCGCCGGCTGGATTCCCGCCTCTCCGCGTGGCTGATGTCCCTTCCCTCGGCCAAGGGAGTTCTCCTGGGAGACATCGAAGAGGCCGCAGAGGGCCTGGGCTCGGATTTCCATGATCCCATCGAATACGAACCGAAGCGGGGCTTTATCAGGCCGACGAACCACGCGGGCGGACTGGAGGGCGGCATGACAAACGGCCAGGATCTTCGCATCCAGGTCCTGCTGAAGCCGCTTCCGACCCTGATGCACCCCCTCCCCTCGGCCGATCTTCTCACCAAGAAGACGGCAAAAGCCCGGGTGGAAAGATCGGACGTTTGCGCCGTGGTCCCGGCCGCTGTTATTGGAGAGGCGCTGACTTCGCTCTGCCTCGCCGAAGCGTGCCTTGAAAAATTCGGCGGCGACAGCCTCCTCGAATTCAAGCGAAACGTGGACGGCTACCTCCGCCAAGTGAAGGATTTCTAGCATGGCTTCCTTTGAGACGCCAAAGGCCAAAACACCGAGAGAGTCAGCGTTTCGAAAAGAACTGGTCTGGGCTTCTGTCCTTTTCAGCTTCATTTTCGTGGCGGTGATCGGCCTGGGATCGTACATCATTATCAAGGACCTGGGAGAAAAGGAGGTCTTTCACGTCCTCAACAAGTACTCCCAGGAACTTCAGACCATGATGGCCAAAATCCCCACCACCCAGTCCATGAAAGGGTACAAGCAGCGGAAGATCGTCATCACGAGATTGAACCAGTTTCTCACAGAGAAGAAAATCTTCGATTCTTACGCCCTGTACGACGAAAAGGGCCGTCCCGTCACAAAAAAAGATTTTCTGCTGCAAGGGTCCATTCTCGGCGGCAGCAATGTCGGCCAGGGGTTAAAGCCCGGGCAGTCCAAAGTCCAGTACCGTCACAAGATCCCCATTGAAGTCCAGGTCCCTATCGAACCCGGGAAGATGGGCAGGGCCATTCTGAACGTGAGCGAGGACGTCCTCGCCAAGCAGGCCAGGCAGTTCAGAAGGCAGATGATCGCGAAGCTCGTCGGTCTCATGGGAATTATTCTTCTGCTGGTGGTCGCCGCCTACCTCTACATTCTGCGGGTCCTGCGGCTCAGCCGCCGGTTCGAGGCCGAGGCTCAGCGCCAGGAACGCCTTTCATACCTTGGGCTCCTCAGTTCGGGGCTGGCCCACGAGATCAAGAATCCCCTCAACAGCATGCAAATCAACCTGCAGATGCTGATGGAAGACCTTGAATCCCAAGGGGGTCAGAAGGAGCCCCTGGGGTTGCTGACTCCTATTTCCCGGGAAGTGAAAAGGCTGGAGCAGCTCGTCAACGAATTCCTTCTTTATGCCAGGCCGATGCGGCCCCACCTCGCAAACGTTCAGATCCGGCAGATTTTTCAGGGAATCTCGACTCTGGTGGGCGAGGAGGCCAAACGGCGCGGCGTCAACATCGAAATCAGCTGCCCTTCCAATCTCCCCGCCGTCCTGGCGGATGACAGCCTCTTGCGGACCGCCCTGATGAATCTCGTGCTCAATTCCATCCAGGCAAGCGGAAAGAGCGGATCGGTTCTCATGAAGGCCGAAGCCCATGACAGGCATATCGTGATCGAGGTTTCAGATACCGGTCCCGGCATTCCTCCTGATAGACAGGGAGAAATCTTTCAAATTTTCTATACAACGAAACCGGGGGGAACGGGGCTGGGGCTTCCCATTGCAAGGCGAATCTTTGAAAATCATGGGGGCAGCCTCGACTATGCCGGCGATGGTGAATCCGGCGGACGCTTCAGGGCGATCCTCCCGCTGCAGGGAAAGCAGGACGCAGTTGAAGATGGATGATCGAAAAGAACGCGCCGCTGCGCGAATGAAAGAGCTGGCGCAGCTCATCACGAAGCACCGTCGTCTTTATTACGAGCAGGACGCCCCCGAAATCTCCGACTACGAATACGACCTGCTGGAAAAGGAGCTCTCTGCTCTCGAGGTTCTCCATCCCGACCTGTCCTTGGAGGACAGCCCGCTGCTCAGGGTGGGCGGTAAACCGGGCAGAACCTTTTCTCCGGTGCCCCACAGGAGCCCTCTTCTCAGCCTGGATAACTCCTTCAGCGAGGAAGACGTCCTGGCCTGGGTCGCACGAACGGAAAAGATCCTGGAGCGCCGCGACCCAAGCTTTGTGGGAGAGCTGAAACTCGACGGGCTTTCTGTCGCCTTGACCTACCGCCGGGGGGTTCTGGTCCAGGCGGCGACCCGCGGAAACGGCGCGGTTGGAGAAGAAGTGACCGATAATATCCGCACCATCCGGCAGATCCCCGGGCGCATCGACAGCGAACTGCCCGAGCTGGTAGTCCGGGGAGAGGTCTACATGGAATTGCAGGCCTTCGT
>JARRNO010000119.1:0-6648 GCA_037384885.1 Acidobacteriota bacterium | reverse complement strand
CTTCGTCGAATTGAACGAGCGGCGTGAAGAAGAGGGGCTTGCCGTCTTCGCCAATCCCCGCAACGCGGCGGCAGGAAGCCTGCGTCAGCTCGATGCGTCTATTTCCGCTCGACGGCCCTTGTCCTGCTTCTTCTACCAAGTCCTTTACGCACCCGGCTGGCACGCCTCCACCCACGCAGAAACCCTGAGGTTTCTGGAGAGCCTGGCGTTCCCTGTAGACCCACGTTACAGGGTGCTCGAAGGAAGGGACGCCGTGCTGGAATACTGCAGGGAATGGACCGAGAAGCGCCACTCTCTCCCATACGATGCGGACGGTGTCGTCCTGAAGGTCAACAGAGTGAACGATCAGACCGCTCTCGGTGCGACGTCGAAATCTCCCCGATGGGCCATGGCGTTCAAATTTCCGCCGGAACAGGGCGTCACGCGGGTCAACGACATCCAGGTTCAGGTGGGAAGGACGGGCGCGCTGACACCGGTGGCGCACCTGGAGCCGGTTGGCATCGGCGGCGTGACCGTTTCCCGCGTTTCTCTCCATAACGCCGACGAACTTCGCCGGAAGGATGTACGGGTTGGAGACAAGGTCCTCGTCGAGCGCGCCGGAGGGGTCATCCCCTATCTGGTACGGGTGGAGGAGTCCGCACGCCCTAAGGGGGCCGAACCGTTTGCGTTTCCTTCCGAATGCCCCGTATGCGGAAGCCGTGTCCACCACCCGGAAGGGGAAGCCATCTGGCGCTGTTCCAACCGCTCCTGCAAAGCCCAGCTCAAGGAGGGCTTGAGACACTTCGCTTCCCGGGACGCCATGGATATCGAGGGCCTCGGAAAGGTCCTGGTGGATCAATTGGCCGAATTGGATCTCGTCTCCTCCCTGCCCGATCTGTACGATCTTCGCGAAGCAGACCTGGCCGCGCTCGACCGGATGGGCTCGAAATCCGCCCGCAACCTGCTTGCCTCCATCGAGGAAAGCCGGAAGAGACCCTTTCAACGCGTTCTCTACGCGATGGGCATCCGCCAGGTGGGCAGGGAAACGGCCCGCCTTCTGACTGGACATTTTAAGGACATGGATTCTCTCATTTCAGCCTCCGCGGAACAGCTTCAGGAGGTGGACGGGGTGGGGCCGAAGGTGGCGGGGGAGATTCGCGCTTTTTTCGAGGTTTCAGACAACCGGACCATGCTCGGCAGACTCAAGAGAGCAGGGCTTCAGTTACGATCGATCCAGGCGCCTCAGACGGGTCCGCTGGAAGGCAAGAAGTTTGTCTTGACTGGCACGTTGTCCGCCCTGTCGCGCTCGGAAGCCAAAGAAAAGCTGGAGGCGCTCGGGGCGACCGTATCCGGTTCGGTGTCCAGCGCAACCGATGCCGTTGTCGTGGGGGACCACCCGGGAAGCAAGCAGGACCAGGCCCGGGCGAAGGATATCCCGACGCTGGACGAAAAGGATTTTCTTTCTTTGCTGGACGGGGACCTCTCCAACGTGGAAAGATAAGAAGAAGGCCCGCCCGTTTGCCCTATAAAGGCGCGGGTGTATAATGGCGTTTACTTTTAAGGTGAGGGCATGACGCAGAATCAGGAAAAGAAAATCGACAAGCCGATGAAACTCTCCGAAATTCAGAAGCTGATCGAGATGCTTGACAAGAGCGGCTTGAACGAGCTTGAGCTGGAAATGGGCGAGGGACGCCTGCGATTGTCCAAGGGCAGCCCCAACTCCCACGGCGTTCAGAATGCAGGCCAGGCTCCACAGATCTTTTTTACAGCGCCGCAGATGCCGACCATGCCTGTACCAGGCGCCTATCCCTCGCAGCAGCCTGCCGCCGCCCCGGTCGCCGCTCCGGCTCAGGCCGCCCCGTCCCCGTCGGCTTCCTCAGAGGGCGGAACGGAAGATAAAGCCCAAAATGCCAACTACATGGAAATCAAAAGTCCGATGGTGGGAACCTTCTACCGCTCGCCGGCGCCGGGCTCCGAACCCTTCGTCAAAGTCGGCGACCGGGTGAAAAAGGGCCAAACTCTCTGCATCATCGAAGCCATGAAGCTCATGAACGAGATCGAAGCCGAGGTGGATGGTACGGTTGTGGAATTCGTTGCGGAAAATGCACAGCCGGTGGAGTTCGGTGAAGTGATCCTCATGATAGAACCGGCGGCCTGAGGCATGTTTCAGAAAGTACTCATTGCCAACAGGGGCGAGATCGCCCTCCGGGTGATCTGGGCGTGCAAGGAACTGGGAATCAAAACTGTCGCCGTACATTCCGATGTGGACATGGATTCGCTCCACGTCAGGTTCGCCGACGAGAATATCTGCATCGGCCCCGCCTCCAGCCGGGATTCCTACCTCAACGTCACGAATCTCATCTCCGCAGCGGAGATCAGCAACGCCGACGCCATCCACCCGGGGTACGGCTTTCTCTCCGAATCGGCTGAGTTCGCCCAGGTGTGCGAAGCCTGCGGCCTGACCTTCATCGGGCCAAGCGCCCAGAACATTGCCGTCATGGGCAACAAGGCAGAGGCGCGGCGCACCATGAAGGCGGCGGGGGTTCCGGTCCTGCCCGGCACGGAGGCGCCCCTGGCCGACGTGGAAGAGGCAATGCGCGTGGCCGCCGACATCGGATATCCCGTCATGCTGAAAGCCTCCGCAGGCGGCGGCGGGAAAGGTATGCGAATCATTGCGTCCGAAGAAGAGATGGACCGCGCCTTCGCCATGGCCTCTGGAGAAGCCGAGGCCGCCTTCGGCAACGGCGATTTGTACATGGAGAAGTATCTCGACCACCCCAGGCACATCGAAATTCAGCTTCTCGGCGACACATTCGGAAACGTCATCCACCTCAACGAGCGCGAGTGCTCCATCCAGCGTCGCCACCAGAAGCTCATCGAAGAGGCGCCGTCTCCCGTACTCACGCCGCTGCTCCGGAAGGAAATGGGCGCTGTGGCCGTCAAAGGCGCCAAGGCAATGGGGTATTCCACAGTCGGCACGATGGAGTTTCTCTATCAGGATGACGAATTTTTCTTCATGGAAATGAACACGCGGATCCAGGTGGAGCACCCGATTACAGAAAACACGACAGGCGTGGACCTGGTCCAGGCGCAAATCCGGGCCGCCGCAGGCGAAAAGATGATCTACAGGCAGAACCAGATCAAGCTAAACGGCCATTCCATTGAATGCCGGGTCAACGCAGAGGATCCTGACAATTTCACTCCCAGCCCCGGCCGCATCACCACGTTTCACTCTCCCGGCGGCCCTGGTGTCCGCGTGGATACGGCCGCCTACCAGGGCTACATGGTGTCGCCTTACTATGATTCTTTGATCGCCAAACTGATTGTCCGGGGCCTCACCCGGGAGGAATGCATCTACCGCATGAGGCGCGCGCTGGAATCCTTCATCATTGAAGGTATCAAGACCAACATACCCATGCATTTGAAAATCATGGACGACGAAGACTTCCAGAAAGGCGAGTTCTCCACCCGCTTCATGGAGCGCTTCAACCATAACAGCCACTGATTCAGGGGACGGCATGGGGAAAGTCACGCTTCCTCCTGTTTATCCAATCACTCCAGATGATCTAACCGGATCGGGGCTCGCCGATTGGGTCCATCGCCTTCTGGACGCAGGCTGCCGCTTCTTTCAGTACCGGGCCAAGACCGCGGACGATGAACGGCGCCTTCGCGATTTAATGCGCATCACGGAGGATGCGCATCGCTTCGGGGCGGCCGTAATCGTGGATGACCGCCCGGATCTCTGCCTCCTCGCGGGAGCGGACGGAGTCCACGTGGGACAGTCGGATCTTCCGCCCTCCGCGGTGCGGCGGCTTCTGGGTCCTGCCGCCGTCATCGGGTTCTCTACGCACAGCCCCGCCCAGGCCGCCGCCGCTCTAGACGAGGGCGCCGACTACCTGGCGCTTGGGCCCGTATTTCCCACCCGAACCAAAACCAATCCCGATCCCGTCTTATCCGAGGAGGATCAGGCGGCGATTATCCAGTCCTGCCCCCTTCCCATAACGGCTATCGGCGGAATTACCGCCCGCCGGGCGCCCGAACTCTGGTCAAGGGGATTCGCCAGCCTGGCGGTCATATCGGCTTTCGCTAAAAGCCCCGACTCCGCCTGGAGGGAGTTTACGGCCCTTCTTCCGCCTCGCTGACCTCGCACACGCCGGGGTTCACCCACTGCCACCCTCCTTCCTTTCGCTCCCCCGATGGGCTAAAATACACGCTCGGTCTTTTTCACCGGGAATCTGGGCGAAACGTCCCAGAGACCCAGGGAACCTGATACAGCAGGCGCGGCCTGCCCGTCGATGCAGCCCATCACCCGCGCGAAGGACGCGCTGTCTGCCCGAAGGCCCCTTCCTATCCGGAGGACACCCATGTACGAAGTGAAAATTACGCGCGATTTCGCCGCCGCCCACCGGGTCCTGGACTATCCGGGGAAGTGCGAGCAGCTTCACGGCCACAACTGGAAAGTTGAGGTGATCGCGCGAAACCGCGAACTCGATAATCTCAGCATGGTGTTGGATTTCAGGAAGTTGAAGGAAGCCGCCAACCAGGTCATCGAAAAGCTCGACCACAATTACCTGAATGAAATTCCGCCCTTTACAGAAGTAACCCCCACCGCCGAGAACATCGCCCGGTACCTTTACGACGAAATCTCCAGGAAGCTTGACATCGGCGTTTACCGGGTCAATGTCTTTGAAACGGAAACCTGCATGGCTTCCTATTACGAGGATTGAGTTCACGCCGCCACCGCCCGGATCATGGCGACTGAGGGAGCTCCATGGGAGAAAAAACCCTGCTCGTCAACGAAATCTACGATTCCATCCAGGGAGAGGGACCGGAGCAGGGATTCCCAATCGTCTTGGTCCGTCTGACGGGATGCAACTTGCGTTGCACTTATTGCGACAGCCGTTATACTTTCTACCAGGGAGACCGGATGACCCTCGGCGCGGTTCTGGAACGAGTGGAAGCCTTCGGGCATCCCCGCGTCCTGGTAACGGGAGGAGAACCCATGGCTCAAGCGGGCACGGCGGATCTATGCCGGAGCCTCGTGGAAAGGGGCTTCAAGGTTTCCATCGAAACCAACGGCGCTTATGCGCTCGACAACCTCCCCGTCCAGGTGATGAAGCTCGTGGATGTGAAAACTCCAGGAAGCGGCGAAGCTGGATGCTTCCAGGCGCACATCCTCGATACGCTCGATGGCAAAGATGTCCTCAAGTTCGTGTTGACCAGTGAAGAAGACTACGTGTGGACCGCCGGTTTCGTCGAGCGCCACCGCCGGCGTGAAGGGCCGCAGATGTACCTTTCGCCGGCCTGGGGGGCCCTGGATCCCGCTTCCATTGCCGAATGGATGGTGCGGGACCACCTGGATGCCCGGCTCCAGGTACAGATTCACAAGATTCTCTGGGGAGACAAAAGGGGGAGATGAAGAGCCATGGCCGGACACCAGTCCAAGCAATCGAAATCTGAGCCGTCTCGTCCACTCGCCGTGGTGCTCGTCAGCGGCGGAATGGATTCGCTGACCGCCGCCGGCCTTGCCCGCCAGGCGGGAAACAATCTCGCCTTTATCCACTTTAATTACGGGCAGCGAACCGAAGTGGCGGAGCTCCGGGCCTTCGGGAGGCTCGCCGACTTCTTTGGAATTCCGCAGTCTCTCCGTCTTGTCACTCACTCCAATTTCTTCACCTTGGCCGGAGGTTCCGCATTGACCGATATGGACGCTTCCGTGCCCAAGGCAGACCTCGATTCCGATCGCATCCCCATCACCTATGTTCCCTTTCGCAATGCCGTGCTCCTTTCCCAGGCCGTTTCCTGGGCGGAGGCCCTGGGCGCCAGGTATGTGTATTACGGCGCCGTCTCCCAGGACTCCTCCGGATACCCCGACTGCCGGCCTGAATTTATCAACGCATTTAACACGCTGATCAACGCGGGAACCCGCCCCGACTCCAACATCACCGTCAAGGCTCCCCTCGTCGAAATGACAAAAGGCGAGATCATTGTTACGGCGAAAGATCTCGGCCTCCCGCTGGAAGCCACCTGGTCGTGCTACTCGCGGAACGATCTCGCCTGCGGCGTGTGCGATTCCTGCGCCTTGCGGCTCAGGGGCTTCAAGCAGGCCGGTCTCGAAGATCCTCTTGCTTACGCTCAGCCCGAAACCGCCGCCAGGCTCAACAGCGTGGACGCATCACGGAGGGAGCGCCTGGAGCGGCTTCACACACTCCTCAGAGCCCTGACGAGAGCCTCATGATTCTGCGGGACAAGGCGGCCCTCGCGGCCGTTCTCATGATGGCGATCCTCTTTGGGGCGTCGTTCACTGGGACCAAGATCGCACTCGCGACCTTTACCCCCTTCGAGTTGATCTTTCTCCGGTTCGCCATATCGAGCCTTTGCTTCCTGCTGATCAGGCCCTGGAGACGCCACGGGCGCCTCCCCGCTTCAGACTACGGGAAGCTGTTCCTCCTCGCGTTCTTCGAACCTGGAATCTACTTCTTCTGCGAAGCGGAAGGAGTCAAAAGGACCTTGGCCTCCACTGCTTCCATCCTCATTGCCACGATTCCGCTTTTCGTGCTGGTCCTGGAGGCCCTGTACCTCAAGGTAAGGATGATATGGAGCGAGGTCATCATGATCCTTATGTCCATGGGAGGCATCTTTCTCATCGTGACGGCCGGCGGATTCAGG
>JARRNO010000118.1:0-6782 GCA_037384885.1 Acidobacteriota bacterium | reverse complement strand
TCTCCGGCGGGTCCGGCCTGCTCTGTTCAGGCGGCGGGACGGCAGGAACTCGAGCCGCGACGCAAGGTCAGGCCGCCGGCATGAAACCGGCGGGTCCGGGTGTTACAGAAACGGGCGGGCTGAATTCGGAGGACCTTGCCGGCCGCCGGCTGTGCGGCCACGCTCCAGGGAACGCTACGTGCCAAATCGCTTGATGGGCTACAATAGTGATATGAAATCATTCAGGTATCTCATTATCGGAGGTGGCATGACGGCGGACGCCGCCGTGCGGGGCATCCGCCGCGTCGACAGGGAAGGGTCGATCGCATTGATCTCTGACGAACCCCACCCTCCCTACAACCGCCCCCCGCTTTCCAAGGGCTTGTGGGAGGGCAAGCCCGAAAGGCGCATCTGGCGGAAGACCGAAAAGAAGGACGTGCAGCTGATTCTCGGGAAGCGCGCCACGGGCCTGGATCCGGCCGAACGGACCGTCCGCGACGAGAGCGGAGAAGTCTATCATTTCGAGAAGCTTCTGCTGGCGACGGGCGCCCGGGTGCGCAAACTGCCTTTCGGAGGGGCCGACATCGTCTATCTCCGCACCCTGGAGGATTACCGCCGTCTCAGAACGCTGTCTGAGGCGGGAAACGCCTTCGCCGTGATCGGGGGCGGCTTCATCGGCACCGAAATTGCGTCTTCGCTGGCCGGACTGGGCAAGTCGGTTTCCCTCGTCTTCCCGGAGACAGGCCCGTTGGCGCGATTTCTCCCGCCGGACCTTTCGTCCGCCCTCGCCTCCCATTTGGAAGAGAACGGCGTGCAGATCTTCTCCCGCCACAGCGCGGTCTCGCTTGAGGGCCGGAATGGGCGACAGGCTCTGACCCTGCGCGATGAAGCGTCGGGAGAAAGCCGGCGTCTGGAAGCCTCGGGCGTCGCGGCCGGAATCGGCGTCATCCCCAACGTGGAGCTGGCGAAGGAGGCCGGCCTCGGGACGGAAAACGGCGTCATCGTGGATGAATATTTCAAAACCTCCCACTCCGGCATCTATGCGGCAGGCGATGTGGCGGCCTACGTCGACCCGGTCCTCGGCAAAAGACGCCGCGTGGAACATGAAGACGCGGCCAACACCATGGGCATGCTGTCGGGCCTGGCCATGGCGGGCGAGCCGTCTCCTTACGAAGGGCTGCCCTATTTCTATTCCCAAACATTCGACATCTATTACGAGGCCGTGGGCGATCTCCACCCGGGCCTTGAAATCGAGACGGACTGGGCCGAGCCGAACCGAAAAGGTGTCGTCTATTATCTGGAGGAACGCCGCATCCGCGGTGTTCTCCTGTGGAACGTGACGAAGCGACTCGATGCAGCAAGAGAGCTGATCCGCGAAGCATGCCGGTGGGAACCCGGCGCTCTGAGGGGCCGGATCGAGATCGCGTGAGCGGGCGGCTGCCCGCAAATATGGAGAAGGCATGGGCAAAGTTTTGAGTTCCTACAAAGCGGCCGTTGAGTTCCGGGAAGACCGGTTCAACCCCATCCCCCTCATGGGAAGCGAACACATGCGGGTGATCCTCGTCTGCCTGGAGGCGGGCCAGTTCCTGCCGGTGCACTACCCGGAGGTCGATCTGTGCGTGACCGTGCTGGAGGGCGAGGGCCGGATCGTTTCCGGCGGCGTAGAGGAAAAGGCCGCTCCGGGCGCCGTGGCTTTCATGAGTCGGGGCGAGGCCCGGGGCGTTCTGGCCGAGTCCCGCATGATCCTGTTGAACGTGGTCGCTCCTATTCCGACGGCCGAAGATCACGAGGCCGCCTTTGAGAAATTGAAGACGGGACGCTGGAAATAGCCCCGCCGGCGCCGTCTGCGGTGAAGGATTAGAGGAAAGCTGATGAACGCACTTTATATCGTATCCCTGTCGCTCCACGTACTTTCTGCCTGCGTCTGGGTAGGCGGCATGGTCTTTTTCGCCGCCGTCATGGTCCCTCTCTCCAGGAAGGGCGAATTGGAATCTTACAAGGACAGGCTCCTTCTCTGGAGCGGCCTCCGTTTCAGAGCCATCGGCTGGGTCTGCCTGTCCCTTCTCGTCCTGACCGGGCTGTACAACCTTCACGCCCTGGGATTCCACTGGGCGGACGCCTTTGACGGGCGGCTCTGGCAAGGCCCCTTCGGGCACACGCTCGCCCACAAGCTCGTGCTGGTGGCGATCATCCTTCTCATCAGCGCGCTCCACGATTTCTGGATCGGGCCGAAGGCCGTGCGCCTCAAGGAAACGGCCGGAGGCGGATCGAAGGGGAGGTCGCTCTCCGTGCTCGCCTCCTGGATCGCTCGGTTCAACCTCATTTTTGCGGTGGTCGTGGTCATCCTCGGCGTGATCCTCGCTCGGGGCGGCGCGTGAAAGGCCAAGGCGCGTTTCGAGAGGAACCCGTTTCATGAATATCCAGGTGAAGCGTCTTCCCATCATGGCCGGCGCCGTTTTAGCTCTTCTGGCGGGGCTATACGGCGGCCTCATGCGCCTCGGATGGGGCCTGCCCTCCGTTCCCTCGGTCTCTGCCTTCCACGGCGCGCTGATGGTCAGCGGCTTTCTAGGCACCCTCATCTGCCTGGAACGCGCCGCGGCGCTGAAGCGTGCGTGGGCCTTCATTCCCCCGGTCCTGACGGGTCTGGGCGCGCTGATCCTCATCTTCTACGTGCAGGGATATGAAGCCGGTGTCTTCCTCATGTTCGCCGGGAGCGCCGGGCTCCTGCTCGTCTTCGCGGTCCTGATCTTCAGGGATCCGGCCCTTCACACGGTTACCATGGCGCTCGGGGCCGCCGCCTGGTGTGCGGGAAACGCGCTCTGGCTCGCCCGGTGGCCCATTTCGCACGCCGCTTACTGGTGGGCGGGCTTTCTGGTGCTGACCATCTGGGGCGAGCGTCTCGAACTCGCCCGCCTGCGCCGGCTCGGCCCCCTTGCGAAGATTCTCTTCGCAGGGGCGACCGTCCTTCTCCTTGCGGGCCTGGTCCTTTCGATCTTCCGTTTTTCTCCCGGTGTCCGGCTTACCGGCGTCGGCTTTCTGGGACTGATGCTCTGGCTCACGCGCTACGACGTTGCGTGGTGGACGGTCAGAATGGAAGGCCTGACCCGGTACATCGCCTTATGCCTTCTTGCGGGCTATTTCTGGCTCGGAATGGCGGGAGTCTTTGCCCTGTCCTGGGGCGGCGTCGTCGCGGGACCCCACTACGGGGCCATTCTTCACGCCGTCTTTCTGGGATTTGTCTTCAGCATGATCTTCGGCCACACCCCCACGATTTTTCCCGCCGTGCTCGGCATCCCCGTTCCCTTCCGCAAAACCGCCTTCTACGCTCAGCTTCTTCTGCTGCACGGGTCCGTGGCGATCCGGCTGGCGGGCGACTTGGCGGGGTCATTCGAGCTGAGGCACTGGGGGGGCGTCCTGAATGTCGCCGCGATCCTGTTCTTCCTCTTCAACACGGCCCGGGGCCTCCCCCGGGCGCTGGCGCGGCCGGACGGCCGGGCCGAATCCACCTGAAACCTCGTGGCTGCAATCATTCCTCGACGGAAGCGTAGACCGGGTCCACATCCACGGGGAGGTCGCGCAGGGATGCAAGCCCTCTTTGAAAAGCGGGTCCGGCCGTCCCGTACCGGGCCAAGAACAAGGCGGCGTCGTCGTAGACCCCTCGCGCCTCAAGGGTCAGAATCTCAGCCGAAAGCCGCCGGGCGGCGTCGCGGAACCGCTCCGGAACGGGCCGGAAGCGCCCCTCCGGGGTCACGGTCAACGCGCCCGCCTCTTCAAGGTAGTTCGCCTGGAGAACCACGGCCAGTCCATGCGCCTCCCGGAGACCGAAGCGGGCTGCCCTGAAAAGCCCCGCCGTGTAAGTCCAGGGAAGGCCGTCGATCACCTTTCCCGGCACGAGGCCCCGCTCCGCAAGGAGGTAAAGGTTGTGCATTCCCACCGCGTCGGCCTTCGCCTCCTCCAGGGCCGAGTAATGTTCCTTCAGTTCCAGCCGGACTTCTGTCTCCCGCCCGTTCACGCGAATCCTTCCGGGCCCGAGACCGTGGCTCAGTTCGTGGAGAAGGATGTGGTGGAAGTAGGCATCGAAATCGAGCCGTTTCACCTCTTGGGCCGGCAGCACCCGTTCCGCGACCGGCTGGAGAATCCGGTCGTATTTAGCGTGCATGATGTTTTTCAGCAGCACCTTTTTGCTGCCCTTCGCCTCCCGCACCCTTTCGTCGTTGGGCAGATTGAAGGCGAGGGTCTGCACGCCCGCTCTCGCGTCGCCGGCGGTGAGCAAAACATCCACCACCCGGATGGGGGAATCCGTTCCCCGGCTTGCATTCTTGAAAGGGTCCGGGATGGGAAGGTGGTCCTCCATCCACGGCAGCTCCGCCTTGAACCGCTCCAGGGCTGCGGAATCTTCCGGCTGGGCCACACACAGGAAAAGCTCGAAGGCGGCTTTGTACCCGAAAAGGGTGTCTTCGTAGGCTTCGTAAGGCCCCACGACGATTTCCACCGGCGAATCCAGGTCCATCCAGGCCAAGTCCGACTCGTAATAGTCGTCCTGCCCAAAGCCTTCGGCGCGTCGCTCAAGAAACCGCCTCAGGGAGACGTTCTCCGTCAGGTTCGAGGCGGTCGAAAGAGCCCTGGATAGCTCCTGGAGCTCGGGGCGGAAAGCTTCGCTGTAGGGAACGGGAACAAGGCCGCCCCCGCGGCGCTCCACGAGCGTGTAGAGCCCAGTGAGCGCTTTCCGGTCACCCGGATGAGTCTCGAGATAGGCTTCGAATTCTTCCACCGTCAGATCTTCCGGGTAGAATCCAGCGCCGGGAGGTCTGGGCGTCTGCCCGAGAAAGGGTTCAAACTCATCCAGGCGGTCCCAGGGACCGGCCATAATGCGGTAATAGTCGCGGGCGGCGTCCGCCAGCGGTCCGTCAAGCCGGGCCACCTTGGGTGTTACGGTTTCATGGGAGGCCCAGGCCTGTTTGCGGAAGATTCTGTTTACAACCTCCCCGGCTTCCGCAAGAATGCTCAAGCAATCCCGTTCGCTTGCTGGAAGATGCTGCGTTCCGGCGGTCAGGCGGCAGGGGACAAAGCGGGCCCGGCGCCGCTCGATATCGTCCGCGATCTTCATGATTGGGCTCCCTTCTCTCCGGTCGACGCCAGCAGATCGCTGTAGGACTGGGCAAGGAGATCCCTGCTGCTCACGCCAAAGAGCTTCATGTAATATGCACACTGGCCCCGGAGGCGGTCTTCGCCCAGGCTTCCATCCCGGTCGATCGCCTCGATCTCGACGAATGTTCCCAGGCCCTCCACCTCGTCCACATGAAACTTTACGTTGCCGATCCAGTGGATTTC
The DNA here is from genome assembly GCA_037384885.1 of Acidobacteriota bacterium. Lineage (GTDB taxonomy): Bacteria > Acidobacteriota > UBA4820 > UBA4820 > DSQY01 > JARRNO01. The sequence continues at coordinate 1,472 of JARRNO010000118.1, read as the reverse complement.
ACGAGCCTTCCGGACGGTGATCCAAGCACCCAGCGCCTCCTCCAGCAGATCTTTAAGAAGCCCGTCGGGGCCGGGTTCATGCAGCAGGATTTCGGCTTTTTTCGGCCCCGGCACATCCTTACGGCGGTAGAAAATGAGGGCGTTCTCGATGTTCCCTTCCCGGAGCTTGAGCCGCCCGCCTGGGACGCGATAGTACGTATCCGTCTGGTGGTCGAGCCCCTGAAAGACGGCGCCTTTCGCGGCGAGCGCCGCACGAACCCGGTCCGGATCGGAGCAGCGCGCCTTGATTTCCACGTTGAAAGGGGCCATGCCGCCTCGCCTTCTGCCGCCCGCACCCACAGGGCGGCTTTTTGCCTTGGTCCTCAGCTTTAGCATAGCGCAGGGCGGAGGTCTCCTCCAAACCTCCAACCAGGCATGGGTGTGAACATGCCCCTCAACTTTCCTGCAGAGTCCACGGCGTTTCGCCGTTTTTCCTTTCCTGCTTCCGCAGTTGAAGGTTGAAGGAATGCAGGTCGCTTCGATAATAGAGCGATGGTCTTTCCAGAAGCGTTCCGTCGCCGGAGCGGATGCTGTATTCCACCAGAAGTACGGGCGCCCCAATCCGAATTTCGAGCCATCGGGCGAACGTCACGTCGGCAAGGGTCGCGCGCACTTGCGCGTCCGCGTCTCCCAGTTCGATCTGGAGATCGTCGCGGATGAATTTAAGAATGGATCCGCTGCTCCAAGCTTTCCTGCTTATTCGCCGTCCGATCCCCCAGGGTACACGGTTGACGATGTAGCAGTAGGGCTTGTCCTTGTAATACCGCAGGCGTTCTGCCCTGACCAGACGGCTTCCCGCCTTCAGGCCCCACAGGCCCGTTTCCCCGGGCTGGACCTCGACCTCCCGCACGTTCAGAAGCTTCACGGTCGTGGAGAGTCCCATGGAAATGAGGCCGTTCATGGATCCATCCATCTGAAGGGTTCCCGTAAACTCAGGGCGCCCCGTGACGAAGGTACCTTTTCCAGCCGCGCGCTGAATCAGCCCTTCCTTCGCGAGGTTGGCGAGCGCTTGGCGCACCGTGATCCGGCTGACGCCGTAAAGCGACACGAGTTGCGCCTCGGTCGGCAGGCGGGCCCCGAGGCCATATTCTCCGATGGTGATTTTCTCCCGCAGAATGGTGGCGAGCTGGTAGTAGAGGGGAACCCTGTCGCTGGCAAACAAGGGTCCACCACCCTTATCGCCCTTGCCACCCGGGGGCTTTGGCGCACTCATGCTGACAGCTCCTCCTGGCGTCGTTCCAACGCCTCCCACCCACGTTCATCCAATCACTGTGGCCAGTATACAACAAGCTTCCCGGCCGCTTGCCTTCCGGAGCTCGACCGGGCCGGTCAGGGTCTCGTCAGCGCCTTGATCAGAGACCCGGCGTCCGGGTACTTCCTCCGGAGATCTTCGCGGTTTCCCAGTTCAAAATCCTGATACTCGAATCCCGGGG
>JARRNO010000117.1:0-6795 GCA_037384885.1 Acidobacteriota bacterium | reverse complement strand
GTTGCCGACGGCGCAGGCGCTTCCCGTAAGCGTGTAGGTGCTCAGGCCGGAGCCGCTTCCGTAATAGACGTTGTAGTCGGGGTTCTGGCAGGTGGAAACGTCCCAGGTCAGATCGATGCTCGAACCGTCGGCGTTCGCCCGGGTGGCCTTTGCCGCCGTTCCGGAGACCCACTTCCCGTCGGGAACGGGTTTGACGCCGCCGGCGCTTCCGCCCGTGGAACAGGTTGCGGGCACCTGCGCGGTCACGGATACGTCATCCAGGAACCAACCATCGTCCTGAGTGACACAGTTCGAGATTCCTGTAAATCCGATCCAAACAGTTTGCCCCGCAGCACCCCCCGAACCTCCCGTAATAGCGTTCACAATGGCGTCCAGGTCTACAATCGTATTCACGAAAGAGGATTGGGCGCCGGTGAACACGGGAATCCCAGACGCTCCGGAAGGCTCGCAAGTGCTGCCCAATGTTCCATTGTATGAACTCCCGCTGACTATATCTCCTGCCGGAACAAGGTGATAGTTTTGGCCGTCAAGTGAAACGACCAAGGTGCCTCCATCCGATCCCGACTGGAAGTTCCACCTGTGCCAAAAACTGAGTCGAACCTGTGTCGCGTCGGAAGGAATCGCGATGCCGCCGTTGGGCGCGGCGAAGCAGAAGTCAGAGCTTCCGTAATTGCCGGTACACGTCGTCCCGCCAAATCGATAAATGTGCGACCCGCTGTGGGCGGTGCATGACTGAATGCCTCTCCAGTCGGCGACGGAGCCTCCCGAAACAAAGTACCCCAACCCCCATCCATCGGTACCGCTCCCCGTTTCGAAGTCCCGCGAATAGATCGTCTGGCTTATCATTCCAGGTCCCGTCGCAGCACCGCCGTGAATGGTCACATTCGCATCCTCGGCGCCGTTTGAAGGATCGACGGCCCGGACGATGTAGTAATACATCGAACCGCTTACCAGACCATTGGTATCGTTATAGCTTGTTCCTACCACACCTGTGACGATTCTGATGGCGGCCGAAGGGCTGAACGAAGACGAGGTGGTCCGGTACACGTTGTAGTAGACCGAGGATCCGCAGCTGGGCGTCGCGGCGTTCCATGACAGGTCCAGTTCGCAGGTGGCGTTACCGGAGTCCGTGACTGAAGAAAGGCCAGAGAAACCAGGAGGGGCGATGCAAGCACCCGTTGCCGTGGCCTGGGCGCAGTTCGACTGGTCGGATTCACAGCCGCCCGTCGAATCCACGGCGGTGACCACGTAGGCGTAAGTCAGGGTACCCGAGGCGCTCGTATCGCTGTAGGATGTTCCGCTGATGCCGCCCGCCAGCAGCGAGTAGCTGCCCTGCGGGCAGGTCCCTTGGGCGCGGTAGACGTTATAGGTTGATCCCGCGGGGCTTCCGGTGCTCCAGCTCAGGTCGATCCGGTTGTCGCCGTTGGCCGTGGCGCCCAGTCCCGAAGGCGCCCCCGGGGTCGTGCACGGCGGGCCGACGACGCCGGACCAGACCAGCGCGAAATCCTGCCCTCCCGTCACGCCCGAAGGAACCGTCGGAACGCTGGTGCCCTTCACATGAATGGTCCACAGACCGGTCGATGGAGTTTGAACGAAGACATTTTCCACGTTGTTGGCGGTGTCCCAGCCCGAGGCGTTTGATGTGGACCAGTTGCTGGTGAACTGGTTCCCATGGTAAGCCGTTCCGTCGGGGGCGAGCACCTCCAGATCCAGATTGTTGATCAGGCAGCTCGTGCAATTGGCCGCTCCCGGCGGGTCCGTCCAGACCAGTGTAATCTTCAACGGCACGCCGGAATTGCTGACGGAAAACAGTTTTTCATAGACGTCGCCGGTTCCGACTGGAGTCGTATCGGACTGGTCCAGGAACGCCGCCGTCCCGCCGGACGGACCTTCAATGGAATTCTTCAGATTGGTCCTGCCCCACCCCTGGTCGTTGCTCGGATACCCCAATCCCATATCCACGGCGCCGTTGATGAGCGCCGCCTTGATGAGCGCGGGACTGGGCGCTGCGCCGAACGTTGTGTCGTAAAACTGGTAGAAATCCGCTCCCATGCCGGCCGTTAACGGGCACGACATGCTTGTGCCGGAATCCAGGGCGTAGTACGTTCCGGTCCAGCTCTGGTCCCATCCGTATGTCGCCTGGGAATCTTGGGATTCGGTCGAGAGCACGTCGGTACCCGGCGTGCAGACATCGGGCTTGATGCGGCCCTGGCTCGGGCCGCGGCTGCTGAATGTGGCGACGGTGTTGATATCCGGACCGGCCTGGTAGATCGGGACATAGGAACCGCAGCGCGCGTTCTGGCTCGCTCCCACCGTCACCACATCCTTGGCCAACCCCGGAGACCCGACGGTAGACGATCCCGAACCCGAGTTCCCGGCCGAAAAGAAGATCGCCAGGGCTTGGTTGCCGGACGTGCCGCTGTCGGCATCGCGAACGGCGTTGTCCATGGCAATCGCATTTGAGTCGTAGTTTAAAACCGGATTGCCGTTCAGGGTGGCGCTCCACGAATTTGTGGACAGCGCGGCACCATGCTGCGAACCCCACTGCATCATGGCGGCGTCGCCGGTCACGCCCCCGGAGAAAATATTGTTCGTGACCAGGTTCGCCCCGTAGGCCATTCCTCGAACCGTTGTCTCGGGCGTCAACTGGTCACCGCATCCGCTGGTGTCGGCCGGACTCGAGCCGGCAAGCCCCCGGCCCAGGACACTTCCCGCCGTGTGGGTCCCGTGTCCGTTGTCGGTGTTGCTCATGGCTCCGACGGTGGCCAAAATTACGCCGCTCGGGAAATCGGGGTGGGTCAGATCCACCCCGCTGTCGTTGTGGTCGACAATCACTCCGGCCCCGTTCCATCCGGAGGTCCATTCCGTCTCGACGTCGCAGATCTGAGATAGCGGGACCAGATCGTTTTTAAGCATTTTCTGGCGCACGATTTCAACGTAGCGAACCGCCGGTTCGTTCCTCACGAGCGCTTCGATGTCGGCAAGCGTCAAGGACGCGGTGATGTACGTGTCATGGGCATCCTCGACCAGCTTCGCCTCGGAATCGGACAGAGAAACCGTCCCGGCCAGGCGGCCGGTCAAGTCCTTCTGAAAGGCCCAGATATGGACAGGGATGGGAGATCCTGCGGCCCAACCGGGATCGCTTCCGGGCGGCGTCTTTCCGTCGGCCAGAGCATTTAAGGCAGGTTCCAGCCTGTCCTGCCACGTGACCGGGGAGACCGAATGAATCATGGGGAAGCCCGTACTCGTCCTGAGGCTCAATGCCTGAAGAAGCTGGCCGCCGCTGCACCAGACCAGGTACCCATCGGCCGGGACGTAGACGACCGGCTGTACCCCCTTCTTCCGCAGCTCGCTCAACCATGTCCCCGTTTTCACGGGAGCCGAAAACTGTAAGAGGTAAGCCTGGTGAAAAGACGATCGGGCGGCGAATACCGTTTTCGCTTCAGCCGACACCGGCCCGGGCTGTACGATTCTTCCGCGAAAATGCAAAGGAGGATATTCGCGCCGGACAGACAACACTGAGGCTGAAGGTTGCGCCTTCTCGGAAACAAGCACCCATTGAAAATTCTTGTACGTTTCAATGATCTTGGCGCCAGCCGGCACCGGGGTTCCCCTCGGAAGGCGGTAGACATACCCACCGTCTCCGGGAGCCGCCTGCAGGACTCGCTTTGGACTCCTGCCCTGAGGGCTTGACAATTCGCCCGGCTTACCGGGCTCATTCCGCGGAGGTTGAAGGGCAAAATTCCCAACCCCAAGACCCAATACGACGACGGCAACGAACCCAAACAGCAGATGTTTCGCGGGGCGGCATGCCGCTCCCGAATGGCCGGTGACACCTTTCATTTTCACCTCTCCCCTTATTCCGCATACACCTATAACGGTGCGCCCCTGCCGCCTCCTCAAGACGCGGCTCCGGCGAATTACCCTGTCAGGGTTGATTTAAATGCGATTCGGCAGAATTCAGATATCCCCAACCCTTTTGTTCATTGTACTCTGTGAGCCGCCTAAGTCAAATGTCTGCAGGGACGTAGGGCGGAAAATACCGGCTGCCGGAGGCAGGGGCCGCCGGCGCGCCGCTGCGGGAAGTGGCCGACTGATGGGTGGACGATGTGATTAGGTGATTGGGTGACTATGTGAATAAGTGATTAGGTGACTTGGTGACTGGGTGACTATGCTTGCAAGGTGGGCAGCAGCGTCCGGCGCTTCGCGCCGTACAGCGGCCGCATCCTTGTGGCGGTTCCCGCAACGGGCAACCTTCGTAGTGTAACGGCCTTTGCTTGCCAAAGGCCGAATCCTGTTAGGGCAAGCTATTCAAATCTTGCCACGCTGAGGCATGCCGGCCGTCCCGCAAAGGCAACCGGTCCAAATCCCTGCTTGCAGAGAACCACCCGCGCAGCACGAAACACAAGACACTTGTCACTAAACACTGGCCGCTGGCCGCGCAACGGCACGCTATTCAAGTCGTGACGCGCAGCGGCCTGCCCGAAACCTGGTCACCGAATCACTCAATCACCCAGTCACCGGCCGCAACGCGGCCATCGCTTCCTCGCTTCTTAACCGCCTAGCTTCCTGACTTCCTGGCTTCCCAGCCCCTTACTTCCTAACTGCCTAGCTTCCTCACTTCCTAACTTGATTCACGGGCACGAGGTGGCGGTGCTCTTGGCCGTCATGCCGCACTCGCCGGAGGCCGCCGGGTGGCGCTGCGTTCCCGATGAGTCGTTGCCCCAGGAGCTTTCCGTGGAAACCCCGTCCGTTCCCACGATCACCCACCAGATGAACTTCTGACCGCTGGGAATCGCGGGCGCGCTCCAGGTGGCGCTGCCGCTGTTGCCGATGGCGCAGGCGCTTCCCGTAAGCGTGTACGTGCTTACCGCGGAACCGTTGCCGTAATAGACGTTGTAGTTCGGGTCCTGGCAGGTGGAGACGTCCCAGGTGAGGCCTATGGTCCGCCCGCCCGAATCGGAGCGGGTCGCCTTCATGGGCGTTCCGGAAATCCACTTTCCGTCGGGAACGGGCCGGACACCCGTCACGGTCGCGCAGGACACGTATCCCGAAAGGACCACGTCATCAATATACCAGCCCGTGTCGCCGTTGGAACTGTCGCATGCCAACCTGAAGCGGATCTGGGCTGCCTGGCCGGAAAAGCTGGAGAGATCAACCATTACCTGGGTTTCCGTACCGATGCTGCCGCCGGACCAAGCCTGCCGGCCGGCGATGGGACTGCCCCAATTGCTGGAGATGGTGCTGTTGTACCCCCCCTGCGTGATGTCAGAGCCCAGGTCGTTCCAGGTGGAACCACCGTCCGTGCTGATCTCGATGACCGCTCCGTCATAGGTCGATTCAAGGGCATAGGTTTGCCAAAAAGAGAGCGTGGCGTTTGCAGGCACCGTGAAGCTCGGCGTGACCAAGTAGTCGTCGTTGACCGTGGCAACATCCGCCGCAAAAAACGTATGCGTAGGGCTGTGGGGATTGCCAGCGGTGCTTCGCGCCCAGTTATCCGTCCCCTGCCCGGCGCTGTGCGTCCAGGTACCGCCGCTCGTGGGCGTGGCGCCTTCTTCGAAGGTTTCACCGATGATGGTCGTCGTCGCACCAGTGGAGATCCCAGTTTTCTCAACGCTGTTGGTGTCTTCTGAGCCATTCCCCGAGTCCACCGCACGGACGATGTAGTAGTAAGGCGTCCCCGACGCCAGGTTGTTCGTGTCCGCGTAGCTGGTCGCCGTGATGCCGGTGGCGACCATGTTGGATGCCGAGGGATTGAAAGAGGCCGACGTGGACCGGTAGACGTTGTAATAGACGGATTTGCCGCAGTTCGCCGTGGCGGCGGGCCAGGAGAGATCCAGCTCGCATGAAGTATTCCCGGGGCTGGAAACAGACGACAAGCCCGCGAAGGTGGGAGGCAGCGTGCAGGCGCCCGTGGCCGCGGCCGAAGCGCAGGCGCTCTTGGCGGATTCGCAGCCGCCCGTGTTGTCCACCGCCGTCACTTCGTAGGAATACGTTGTGCCGCCGCTCACGGTCAGGTCCTTGTAGGTCGTGGAGGTCACTCCGCCGGCCAGGAGGGCGTACCCGCTCCCCGGGCAAGACCCGACGGCGCGGTAAACATTATAGGTGCTTCCGGCGGGCGATCCGGCGGTCCAGCTCAGGTTGATCTCGTTGTTTCCCGGGACGCCGGCCGCCAGGCCGGAAGGCGTTCCCGGCGTGGTGCAGGCCGCCCAGTGGTTCACCAGGGCGTTGACGTCAACCGACCCCAGCCCGGTGGCCAGGTCATATCCGGTCGTGCAGCTATAGCCTGTGACGTTCGGCACCGAGTTGTTCCCGCTGGTCACATCGTGAAAGACGACAGGGCTTCCCGAAGTGTACTGTTCATTTCCCAGCTGGTAAAGGCGGGGATTCGCATTGCCCTGCCCCTGCCCTCCCATTTTCTGGACGACGAGGGCCATGACTCCGGCCCAGGACCGTGAAGACCAGGACGTCCCGCCGATGACCGAAAGCCCGTTGTTGGTGCCATCCTCGAGATAGACGATCGCTCCGTCGTGCCCCGCCGCCGCGGCAAGAGAAATGTCCGGGCAATCGCGCTGCCCATCGCTGGGCACGCCCGGAGCGACCTGCCAGGAAGGCTTGCTGTAGACGGTCGAGACTCCGCCGCCCGTGGCCCACAGGCCTGAACAGGAGTCTCCGGACGGGCACGAGGGCGCAGCGCCGCTTTCGTTCCACGCCATCTCGGGAATGTAGCTCAAGGCGGAGGTATAGCCGGAGCTGTTGGTTGTAGACCAGTATGTGCCGGAGCCTTCATTCATC
>JARRNO010000116.1:0-11334 GCA_037384885.1 Acidobacteriota bacterium | reverse complement strand
TTACTGGCCGCTTTGCGGCCTCGCCGTGTAGCGGCCTGATGTGCTTTGCGCCGTAAACCGTGAGTTGCGCGGCACGCCGCGCTGTTAGCCGTTAGTGTTCAAGCGGAAATCCCGCCGAAGAACGATTCCTGCAGCGGGCAGCCATCCAAATTCTAACCCGCATTGACACACCCTCGCTTACGACTCAGGATTCACCGGCCGCGCAGCGGCCTCCGCTTTCCTTGATTTTGGGCGTGGCCGGGCGTAGATTATAAGGCCGGGACGGACCCGAAGGACAGCATCCAGCAAGGAATTCGATCATGGCGGTTTCGAAGCAAGAAGCACTTTCCAGACAGATCAGAACGCTCGCACGCGAAAAGAATGCGGTCATCCTGGCCCACAATTACCAGGTGGCCGGGGTACAAGACGTGGCGGACTACGTGGGAGATTCGCTGGGCCTCTCGAGACAGGCCGCGGCTTCCCACGCAGACATCATCCTCTTCTGCGGCGTTCACTTCATGGCGGAGACGGCTTCCATTCTCTGTCCGGACAAGACCGTGCTCATCCCCGACCTCGACGCCGGTTGTTCCCTCAGCGATACGCTTAACGCCCGGCAGCTGGAGAGCTGGAAGGAGCGCTACCCGGACGCCGTTGTGGTGACTTACGTCAATACGAGCGCCGCGGTCAAGGCCCTGAGCGACTATTGCTGCACGTCTTCCAACGCCGTCAAGGTGGTCCAGTCCATTCCCGAAGACCGGACCGTACTCTTCGGTCCCGACATGTTCCTGGGATCCTACGTGGCCCGGGTGACGGGACGGAAGAACCTTCGCCTCTGGGCGGGGGAGTGCCATGTCCACGCACAGGTCAAGCCGGAAGAGGTGGAAGAGAAGCGCCGCGAGCATCCGGGAGCCGAATTCCTGGTGCATCCGGAGTGCGGCTGCGTCACGTCCTGCATGGTCTACCTTGAAGACGGGAATATCTCTACCGCGGGAGCGCGCATCCTTTCAACGCAGGGCATGGTGAAGAGAGCTTCCGAATCGCCGGCGCAGGAGTTCGTGGTGGCCACGGAGACCGGAATTCTTCACCAGATGAGAAAAGCAGCTCCTGGAAAAGCGTTCTTTCCCGTCAGCGATGAGATGGAATGCAACTTCATGAAGATGATTACCCTCGAAAAGGTCCTGCGATCCCTCGAGGAAGAAGTCTACGAAGTCAAGGTCGATCCCGCCACCGCGGAAAAGGCGCGGATTCCCATCGACCGCATGGTTTCCATCGGCTGACTCTCGCCCCCTTTTCCTGCTGATTTGTACTGCCGGGATGCGCCGTTCTCATCCCGATCAATATGGCGTGGTGGTGCGTCGAATTGGCGGTCACGGAGGCCGCTTCGCCGGCGCTGGAAGGACGTTTCCCTGGCGCCTTGACGTAACCGCCTGCTGCGCAACCTCTTTTCCGCTGCAGTTCCGTCCCGGTTGAACACCCTTTCTTCCTGGCATTCAAGTTGCAAATTGAACCCACTGGCGGCCGGCCGCCCTTTCACGACCTGAACGGCTGGAGCTTCCGCCGGGCTTCCACGTGGGTGGAGGCCGGAAATGGGCGTAAGAACCGGTCCCGATGGGACCGGCATTTTATGGAGGACAGACATGAGGAAAACAGCTTTGATTCTGGGGTTCCTTCTGGCAACGACCCTGACCGTCTCGGCCCAGACGAACACCTCCCCCTGGACCTGGCAGTTCCAGGGCGGTTACAACAGCTCCAGCAAGTGGCTCAAAGACGGCTGGATGGGCAGCACGGGTATCGGGTACAACTTCACGGACAACTTCCGGCTCGGCCTGGACCTCGGTTACTGGCAGGGCAGAATCAAGGACGCCGATGCTCACGATCATCTCTGGAGCTTCATGATCAATCCAGAATATGATTACAATATCAACAACCAAAATCAGGTTTACGTCTTTGCGGGGCTTGGTTTCGCCAGGAGGGCGACGGCCAACTTCCTGACGGCTCCGGGGATGTGGAACCACTTCGACAGCCAGACCAAATGGGCGGGGGACGCCGGTATCGGCTACCGATACTTCGTCAACCGGGCCGTGGGTCTGACCGCCCAGCTTCAATACACCCACATGGCCTTTTCTCAGAAACTCGACACGGCCGACGCCAGGGTGGGCGTCATCATCCGGTTTTGACTCCAGGCGGCATCGCATCTTTAAAAGGAGGAGCCCTTGGGCTCCTCCTTTTTTCTGACGGAAAGCCGAGCGGTGGTCCGCCGGGAAGAGAATCGCCCAGATCGGTGTTTCACGGGGAAGAGCGCGGGAAGGCCGGGCGGTTCTCGATGATGGGATCCCGTTCAATCCGACCGTGCGCTCGTGATGCTCAGGAGGCTGGCATGAAGAAATTCGTGTTGATGGCAGGACTTCTGTTGGCGGCGGGGATGACACTGTACGCCCAGAGCGGCACCGGATCGAACTCAGTTTGGTCCCTCCAGGCGCAACTCGGACACAACCTGTCCAGCGGAGAACTTGACAGCGGCAACCTCTTTTCCTTGGGCGGGGGATACCAGTTCACATCGAATATCCGGATCGGCCTCGACCTGGCCACTTGGGAAGGGAATCTGCAGCCGCCCTGGCTCGGGAGCAACCGCTTCTGGACGGCCATGATCGCCCCTGAATACGACATTCCCATCGACAGCTTCAACCAGCTCTACGTCCTGGCCGGACTCGGCTTTGCCCACCGCGGTTCAAAGGTTTTGTTCGTTGGCCCCAACGAAGTGTTTTATCAGCCGGGGGACACGAAATGGGCCGGCGAACTCGGGGTGGGATGGCGCCATTTCTTCAACGAAAACTGGGGATTGAGCGTTCAGGGGACTTACACTCATCTCGATCTGCTCAGCGCGGACACCGTCGACGGAAGAGTGGGTGTGTTTTACCGGTTCTGAGTATTCTGAAAAGTTCGACGCCCGAACCACGGAGAGCGGGACGGAGGTCCCGCTCTCCGTGATTTATGATTATTGACAGCATTATGATGAGAGTGGTATAAGATCTCCAGCTTAGTAAAATCAAAGGAGGGAAATATCATGAAAAGAGTGATCATTCTGTGTGTCGCTCTACTGGCGTTCAGCCTTTCAGCCTTCGCCCAGGATTCCCACACGGGATTCTGGCAGCTGCAGGGGGGTTACAATAACTCCAACAACGCCTTTGACAGCGGGTTTATGCTCTCCACGGGCGTCGGATTCAAGATGAGCGAACACTTCGATTTGGGATTCAACTTGGGCTACTGGCAGGGCAAGCAGGGTGGTGGTTTCGGGGATGTTAACATCATGACATTCTTCGTGGCGCCTCAGTATGTCAACAAATTCGGCAACGACAACGAATTTTACGCATTGATAGGCTTGGGCTTGGCGGAGCATGGTTCCAGTACCTATGATTTCGGATTTTACCGGTACCGGCTTGCCAGCGAAACCGTGTGGGCCGGAGAAGCGGCGGCCGGCATCCGTCATTTCTTTAACGACAAGGTGGGGCTGTCATTCCAGTTAACTTACACGCATATGGACTTCAACCAGACTGCGGACGTGGCCGACGGCCGTATCGGCGTGGTCGTCCGCTGGTAAAGGCGCAACAGATCGGGATCATTTAAAAGGGCGGGCCCGCGGGCCCGCCCTTTTCATGTCCGATGGTTCGGAACAGGTTCAGTAGATCGCCTTCAGCGGGCTGAGATCGCCCTGCTTGATGGCTTCGCCCCGCGCTTCCACCCTGGGAAGAATGTGATGGGCGTAGTAGACGGCCGCCTGGATCTTGTTGTGGTAGAAAGCAGCCTCTGGGTTGTCCCTGAGGAAGGCTTCCAGCGCCTTGTCGTCGGACGCGTCCGCACGCTTCTCCTGGAGGATCCCCTGAAGCTTCTCTCCGGCCTTCGACGCCTGTTGGAGAAGCAGGTGCCCGCCAAAGGTGTCGCCGAACATTTCGAGAATCGGGTAGGCGTTGAGAACCACCATCTGGAGGGCGTCGTGCCGTCCGGCGAGGGTCAGAGCAGTTTCGCCGAGAATCTGGACTGCCTGGTCGAGCAGCTTGGCGCTCGGGCCGAGCACCTTGTCCTCTGCAAGCTGCTTGGCGGTCTTTCCGGCGGCGGTGATGAAGCGCTTCACGGGCTCGCCGTTGTAGGCGCGGAATTTCCGCCCCACCAGATCGAGCGCCTGGATCCCGTTGGTTCCTTCGTAGATGGCGGCGATCTTCACGTCTCTCACGTACTGCTCGGCTGGAAATTCCCTCGTGTAGCCGTACCCGCCGTAACACTGCATGGCGGAATCGGCCACTTCGTAGCCGAGGTCCGAACACCAGGCTTTGCAGATCGGGGTCAGAAGCTCGACCTGGGCCTGGTAATGCTGCTGTTCGTCACCCTCGCTGATCTCCGCCATGTCCATGCAGAACGCCGTGTAGGACAGCAGGGCCCGCATGGCCATGACGAGGCTTTCCTGGTGAAGAAGCATGCGGCGCACATCGGGGTGCTCCACGATGGCAACCTGCTCCGCGGCGGGATTTCTTTCCAGGTAGTGGCGTCCCTGCAGGCGTTCGCGCGCATAGGCGAGGGCCGCCTGGTGGGCGGCGGACCCGATGGCCAGCCCCTGAAGTCCCACTTCGTACCGGGCCTGGTTCATCATGGTGAACATGATCGCCATGCCCTGGTGTTCCTCGCCCAGGAGCCAGGCTTCGCACTTGTCCTCCGGGCCGAAGAGCATGACGCAGGTGGGCGACCCGTGGATCCCCATTTTTTCTTCGATCTTTTCGCAGCGGATGTCGTTTTGCTCGCCGAGGGAACCGTCGGGGTTGATCTTGTATTTGGGGATGATGAAAAGGGAAAGGCCCTTGGTGCCGGGCGGAGAATCGGGCGTACGGGCCAGGACGGCGTGGATGATGTTGGGTGTCAGATCGTGCTCGCCGCTGGTGATGAAGACCTTCTCGCCCGAAAGATAATATTTCCCATCCCGCTTCACGGCCTTGGCCTTGGAGGCGCCCACGTCAGACCCGGCGCCGGCTTCGGTCAGGCACATGGTGCCGGCCCATTCCCCGGTCGCCAGCTTTTCGCACATGAGCTTCTGCATCTCCGGGGTGCCGAAACGCTCCAGGAGATGTGAGACGCCCCGGCCGAGCATGGGCGTGAGGCTGAGGGCCACGTTCGCGCCCATCATGAACTCCATGATAGCCGTCCCCATGCACTGCATGAGCCACATTCCGCCGAATTCATCTCCGGCCGTGGCGCCGATCCAGCCCCCTTCAAGGATCTGGTTGTAGGCTTCCTTGAACCCTGGAGGCATGGTGACCTTCCCATCGGCGTACTGCGCGCCGATACGGTCTCCGTCCTCATTGCACGCTGCCAGCTCCTGGCTGGAAACCTTGTGGGCTTCATCCAGAATCATCTCAAGGTCGTCGCGTCCGAAGGCGCTGAACCGGTCGGCTTTCAACAGGCGGTCGAGATCGAGCCATTCGAAGAAATTGAATTTTACGTCACGAACGTCGGCGAGGTAGGACATGGGATCCCCCATCTATGGGCGGCGGTTCCTTCCGGCCCCCGCCGGGACCGGTGGAACGGGTCGAAAAGAGAAAGGGGGGAAGGATGCTCCTTCCCCCCGGGAGCAAATGGGCCGTCTTACAGCGCGGCCTGTTTCTTGAACCACGAGGTCGGCATGGACTTGGGCCGCTCGATGGCTTCGCCCCAGGCCCGGGACATGACGAGCTGCGAGGTCATGCCCATGGCGCGGGAGACGGAGAAGAGAACGGTGTAGTAGCTGAACTCGCGGAGCCCGAAATGGTGCAGCAGGCTTCCGGAGCCGGCGTCCACGTTCGGCCAGGGGTCCTTGATCTTCTGGATCTGTTTGAGAATGCCGGGCACCACGTCGAAGACGCGCGACACGGTCTTGAAGACGGGATCGTCGGGGCAGACCCGCTTTCCAAAGGCCAGGAAGGCGTCGAAGCGGGGGTCGGTGATGCGAAGCACCGCGTGTCCGTAACCGGGGATGACCTTGCCCGAGTTGAGCGTATCCTTGGCGTACTGGGCCAGCTGATCTTCGGTGGGCGCGCCGCCGAATTTCTCGGTGGTTTCGAGGATCCAGGCCAGGCATTCCTGGTTGGCCAGGCCGTGCAGCGGGCCGGCCAAACCGTTCAATCCCGCGGACACGGCGTAGAAGGCGTCGGACAGGGCCGAGCCCACGCAGTGGCAGGTGTGGGCCGAAACGTTGCCGCCCTCGTGGTCGCTGTGAAGCACCAGGTAGAGCCTCATCAGGTTCTTGAACTCGCCGGTGGGGTCTTCGATACCGAGCATGTGCGCGTAATTACCGCCGAGATCCAGGTTGGGGTCGGCGGCGATCCGGCCGCCCTTGTTGAACCGTTTACGATACACGTAGGCGGCGATCTCGGGCATCCAGGCGATAATATTGAGACTGTCGTCGAGCGTAGGCTCCCAATAATCCGCTTTGGTCATCCCTTCGGAATAACGTTTGCGGAATTCGGACTCCCGTTCGAGGCAGAGGATCCCGCTGTTCAGCATGGCCATGGGGTGGGAATCTTCGGGCATGGCGTTCAGCACGTCGAACACGTAGGAAGGCAGCTTCTTGGCGCGGGCCTTGAGATCGGCCTGCATGTCCGCCAGGTCGTCCTTTCCGGGAAGTTTCCCGGTCAGGAGCAGCCAGTAGACCTCTTCAGGAAGCTTGTCGGTCAGGTCCTTGATCGGGATGCCCCGGATGATCAGCCCTTTGTCCGGCGGCAAATGACTTGATGTCGTCCCGCATGGTGGGGACCTGTTTGGCTAGTACTTCTTTCAACCGACTCATGGGGTTCCTCCTGATTCAAATAGTTGGGTCCTTCCGGGATTGCCCGGGACCCTGGGTCTTGTCTTGAGGTTGACGGCGCACGAAGGGTTTGTACGAGAAGAACACAAGTCCAACGATGCCGTGATTCCCCCGCCTCCCAACTGGTGGAAATGCTGCGTTGGATGCCTGAAACACCCGAATTCCCCAAGTAAAAAAGTAATTGCTGGGCGCCGTCAAGTCAAGAGTGAAAGGCCCTTGCGGGGTAAATGCCCCGGCTTCTTCAGCGCCGGGCGGCGCCGGCCGTCCGGCCGGGAACAAACACCCCCGGGGATTTAAAGCCGGCCGGAGACTTGTGGTATCCTGTCGAAGTCTTCACGGGTGAGTGATTTCCCCCTATATGGGGAGTTCAAGGAGGCAGGCGATGAGACGGTGCCTAACGATTCTTTTGGTTTTGGCCGCGGGAGCGGGTATATCGCATGCCCTGCCCGCCCAGGATTCGGGAACCATGATCACGGTGTACAACCAGAACCTGGCGCTGGTCCGGCAGGTTCGATCCATTCCGGTGGAGAAGGGTGATTTCAGTTACCGCTTTGTAGACGTCGCCGCCAAGATCGATCCCACGTCCGTATCGCTCGAAGCGCTTTCGGGGCCGCCGCTGACCATCCTAGAACAGAACTACGCCTACGACCTGATCAACAGCGAGAAAGTGCTGCAGAAGAGCATCGGGCTTCCCATCACCTTTTTCGAGAAAGACAACACGGGAGAGAAACGCTTCGAAGGCACGCTGCTCGCGGTCAGCGGCGGGCGGCCCGTCATCCGCACGAAGGAAGGCATCTACATCGGCACGCCGTCCCGCTTTCTCCTGCCCAAACTGCCTCCGGGCCTGATCATGAAGCCCACGCTTCTCTGGATGCTCCGGGGAAGGGAGCGGGGCACCGAAAAGGCGGCCCTGTCCTACCTGACGGGCGGCATGAACTGGAAGGCCAACTATGTGTTGAGCCTTGCGCCTGGCGACCGCAAGGTCAACCTGACCGGCTGGGTGACGGTGGACAACCAGTGCGGCGTGACCTTCCAAGACGCCAGACTCAAGCTGCTGGCCGGCGACGTCCACCGGGCGGCGGAGCGGCGGCCTCCCATGCGGCTCATGACGAAAGCCATGGCCGAGTCGGCGCCGCAGTTCAAGGAGCACGCCCTCTTCGAGTATCACCTCTACACGCTGCAGCGCCCCACCACCCTCCAGAACAACGAAACCAAGCAGATCGAGCTGGTCTCGGCGCCGGACGTGCCCGTGAAAAAGGTCTACATCTACGACGGCGCCAACATGCTGGGGCGAAGCAGCTACTACTACGGCTCCCGCTCCAGCCGGGACCTGGGCGTGCCTTCCAACACAAAAGTGGACGTGCGGCTCGAGTTTAAAAACAACAAGGCCTCCCACCTGGGCATCCCGCTGCCCGCCGGAACGGTGCGGGTCTTCAAGAACGACACAGACGGAACGGCCCAGTTTATCGGCGAAGACAGCATCGACCATACCCCGAAGGACGAAATGGTGCGCATCAAGCTGGGCGAGGCCTTCGACATCGTGGGACAGAGAAAGGAAACGAGCTTCCATGTGGTCTCGTACGGCCACGTCTACGACGACTCCTTTGAAATCACGCTGCGCAACCACAAAGACGAAGCCGTGGAAGTCCGGGTCGCCGAGGTGCTCTATCGCTGGAGCAATTGGAAGATCATCGCCAAGAGCGATCCCTACCAGAAGGTTGACGCCCAGACCATCGTCTTTCCGGTGAAGGTCCCGGCCAACGGAGAAAAGAAGGTAACCTACACGGTCCAGTATTCCTGGTAGATCCGCCGGCGTTGGTACCAAGGCCCGTTTCCAGGATGGCCGGGTGGATTCGTTGCACGCGGCGGTGTATCCCTGTATATTGAAGTTTCCTTGAGCCCCTTTCCACGGTTCTGCTGAAGTTACCGGTCGTCATGGAGGGACCCGCCTATGAATTCATCCCTGTTCCGCACCAAGTCCGTCAAGGAACTGATCGGGGAAACACAAGAAGAAGGCCGCCGGCTGAAAAAGACGCTCAGAGCCTGGGATCTCGTGGCCATCGGCATCGGCTGCATCATCGGCGTGGGGATTTTCGTTCTTCCCGGCGTCGAGGCGGCCGACCACGCCGGCCCGGGAATCATCCTCTCCTTCGCCATCGCGGCGCTCGCCTGCGCCTGCGCCGCCCTCTGCTATGCGGAACTGGCGGCCATGCTTCCTGTGGCCGGCAGCGCCTATACATACGGCTACGCGACGCTGGGAGAAATCTTCGCCTGGATCATCGGCTGGGACCTGGTGCTGGAATACATGCTCGGGGCGAGCCTCGTGGCCATCGGCTGGTCGAGCTATTTCGTCAATCTCGCCGATCATCTCTTGGCGCCATTCCATTACAAAGTCGTCACGATGATTGCCGGTTCGCCCTGGAGTAAAGTTCCGGGAGCGCTGAATCTTCCGGCAGTGGTGATCGTGGCGGTGATCACCTGGCTGCTCGTCAGGGGCATCAAGGAAAGCGCGCGGGTGAACCTGACCATCGTGATTGTCAAAGTGCTCGTGATTCTCTTGTTCATGGGGATCGCGGTATGGTACATCAATCCTTCCAACTGGACGCCGTTCGCTCCTTTCGGGTTCAGCGGAATCCTGAGGGCGGCCGGCATCGTCTTCCTGGCCTACATCGGCTTCGACGCCGTCTCCACGACGGCCGAAGAAGCTGTCAACCCCCAGCGGGATATGCCCATCGGCATCCTGGGGTCGCTCGTGATCGCCACGGTTCTCTACATTGGCGTGGCCGCCATCATGACGGGCGTGGTGCCTTACAAGAGGCTGGGCGTGGCGGACCCGGTGGCCCTGGTGCTGAACGTGCTGCATAAGCCTTTTGCCTCGGCCATGGTGAGCGTGGGGGCCATTGCGGGGATCACCAGCGTCCTGCTGGTGCTCCTGATGGGCCAGCCCCGCATCCTCTTCAGCATGTCCCGGGACCGGCTGCTGCCGCCCTTTCTCTCCAAGGTGCACAGACGCTTCAAGACGCCTTACATTGCGACCATGCTGTCGGGGCTGATTGTGGGCGTGACTTCCGCCTTTACGCCGATCCACATTGTGGCGGAGCTGGTGTCCATCGGCACGCTCTTCGCCTTCATGATTGTTTGTGCTGGAGTCCTGGTGCTGCGCTACACGGAGCCCGAAAGGCCCCGGCCCTTCAAGGCGCCGCTTTTCCCGGTGATTCCCGCGGCCGGAATCCTGCTTTGCGGGCTTCTTATGTTCAGCCTCGCAGAGGACACCTGGATCCGGTTCGTGGTCTGGCTGATCATCGGCCTGCTGATCTACGGGTTTTACGGTTACCGCAACAGTCGCAGGGAAAGCTCCCGCGGTGAGGAAGCGGTGCCCGGAATCATACCGGACTGAAGGGCGCCGGGAAGCGGTTTCAGAGCTGCGCCGCCGCCGGCGAAGCAAAAGTCTCCAGGGGTTCGGAGCACTGGCTCCAGTATTGTTCGAGCCGGGCGGGCTTGCTAATCTTCCGGCGAAGCTGGAGCAGCAGCCCCGCCACTTCCTTCCGGGTGATCTTGAGTTTGCCGTCGGTTCCAAGCAGGAGCCCGGGCGCGCTTGCCGACAGGGCGAGGGTCCTGGCGGCGAAGAAAAGGCTGGAGGCCAGAAACATCCGGACTTCCTTCTCTTCCACCGGCATGGTGCACAGGTAGCGCCATCCCCTTTGAAGATGTTCCACCGTCTCCGAAAGCAGCGGCTTCAGCGCTTCCCTTCCCCGGTCCGCGTTGACGGGATCGGCGAGAGTAGCGGGGGTGAGCCCTTTCTTGGAGAGGAGACTCCGGGGAATAAAACACCAGCCTCGTGAGGCATCGTCGCGAATGTCCTTGAGGATGTTGACCTTCTGGAGCCCCAGGCCGAAAGCCTCGGCATCGGCCTCAAGGCGTTTGTAGAGCGTCTCGTCGATGTGGGGCGAATTCAAGTGGAAAAGGTCGGTCAGCATGTAGCCGACCGTGCCGGCGATGTAGTAGCAATACCGGTCCAGAGACGGTCCGTCCGGCAGGGTCTTGAGGGAGCCTTCCCGCCCCATTTTGTCGCTGAACTCGAGCATGCCGCGCCCCATTTCGTCCACCCACTTGACGATCACGGCCGTCGAGGCGTCGTCTGAATCATAGAGGCACGCCAGGACGTGGTTCGTATTCTCCATCAGTTCAAAATCGTGGGCGGACGCCCTTTCTGCAAGGAGCGATTCCACATGCGCCTGCCAGGATGCGGGCAGAGCGGAACGGTTGTGCAGGGCTCTCAGGAAGGGATCGATCAACCGGGCCCTTTCGTCGAGAGAGAGGTCGGGCGCGTCTTCCACGGTGTCCAGTATCCGGCAGAGCAGGTATCCGACGCAGACCAGGCCCTTCAGCGGAGGGCGCAGGCCCATGATGGAGAGGGCGAAGGTTCTTGAGACGTTCGGCAGCAGCCGGTAGCACGTCTTCCACGACGTCCGGACCGGCGCGGTTTCAGCGGTCTGCGGCACGGCAAACTCCTCGCTCCTATTTTGCCC
>JARRNO010000115.1:0-12815 GCA_037384885.1 Acidobacteriota bacterium | reverse complement strand
CAAGATCAAGGATGACACAGGGGAAATCACCGTCGTCACGGACAACGCCGTTCCGAAAACCGGGGAACAGGTCACGGTGACGGGAGTGGTCAATCAGGCGTTTTCCATCGGATCAGAGAGTTTGATTGTGATCCGCGAACGCCCGAAAAACGGCCGGAACGCTGCCGATGATTCGGGCGGCTGACGGGGGATCTGAAAATGGGGTCAGTCGAGGATTTCGCGGTTTTCCTGATTTTCTCGGCAGCCCTCGACCCTTGATAAGCGCTCTTCAAGGCGGCGGACGTCCTCGCGAAGAGACTCCAGGGCGAATTCTAGGCGGTCCATCCTGTTTTCCCCATCCGTCCACGCTTCGATCAGCTCGCGTTCCGGGGCGGCGCCGCCCTCCGGCAGGTCCACCGCCACGAGGGTGTGTGCGAACCTGGACTCCTTCCGGCCCTGCTGGACCGGAAGCTTGACGGCCAGCGGGACCGGCGCCTTCCCGGCCAGGCGATCACAGGCGCCGGCCGCTTCCGCGACCGAATCGAAGGCGTGGAGGCGCCCGGTTCTTCCCCGGATTTCTCCCGGCGTCTGCGGGCCCCGGAGCATCAAGACACACATGGCGGCTGTCTCCGCCTCGTCGAGATCAAACGCCTCGGGAAAGCGGTGTTTGTATTTAGGCACGTGCGCATCGGGACCGGTCACCACCCAGAGAAGGTGCTTGTCCCGCAGACCGTCAAGCGCGGCGCGAACGGTCCTTTCGTCATAAGAAACCACAGGATCGCGGCTCGACTTCTGGTTGCACGCCGCGACGACAGCGTTCAGGCTCATGGGATAGTATTCCGGCGTGGCCATGGATTTCTCGATGAGACATCCCAGCGCGCGGCATTCTTCGTCGTTGAGGCGAACCTGCATCGATCGCTCCTCTTAAGATAACAATATGGTACCAGGAACACCCGCCGTTCGACAGATCCGCCCCGCCACCCTTCTAATGGGGAGTCCGCCCGCGTTACACTGGAAGCATGAAGCGCCTGCTTTTCTTTGCCTTTTCCGCTTTCTTTCTTTTGACCCGGCCGTCAGCCGAATCCGCGCCGGGAGGACTGCCACGCCTTAACCGCGCTCTTGAAGCAGCCGCCAAGGCTAGGCGGGCGGGCGATATGCCAAAGGCGACAGCGATCCTGGCGGTGGCTCTCCCCGGCATGGCTCAACCTGATCAAACACTGGGCCTCCTGGCCCTTGGTGATTTGGAACTTCGCCAGCACCGGCCCAGAATGGCGGAAATGTATCTTAAACAAGCCGCCGAGCAGCCCCAGGGGCCCCTCCAACCCTATATCGGCTTGCTGGGGGGTCGGGCGCTGGCGGCCATGGACCATTCCTCCGAAGCCATTTCCGTCTTCGAGAAGGTAGCGGAAATGGACCTGCCGCCCGCCCTTCAACGTGCGATTTGGCTTGGACTGGCAGAGGCTTATGAAAACCGGAAGTTCTACGGATCCGCCGCAGCGGCGTGGAGTCATCTCGCCAGGATCGCCCAAGAGCGAAGCTTTCGATATGAGGCGCACTACAGGGAGGCCCTGGCGGTACAACGCGCGGGAAGAACTGAGGAGGCGGCCGGCCTCTTCCGCCGAATTTTTCTAAACGACCTCTCCAGCCCGTTCGGCCACCGGGCGGGCCGGGCCTACCTCAGTCTTTCACCTCCCGGCACCCGGCTCGCACCAGCCCGCGCCACCTCGGCGCTCTCACTAGCGCGGAGACTTGCGGCAAGCGGCAGGGCACGGGATGCGTTGGACGTGCTGGGCGACATCCCTTCAGGCCATCTGACACGGCGCCGCCGGAAGTTGTACGACAAGATCCGGATCCAGGCCCTTTACGCCCTGAGGAGAAACAAAGACGTCTTCCACTTCGCCGCGCGGGTCCGCGCCGTGTACGGAGCGGCGAAGCCTTCGTGGTCATGCGTTCTTCAAGCCCTCTGGACCTGCCTGCGAACCAACGACGCGCACAAGGCCGCCGGCTACGCCCGATTCCTCGAAGACACACTCCCCCCCAGGGATCCCAAGCGCGCTCAAGCCCGCTATGCCATGGGAACGCTTTACTACGCCCGGGGCGATTTTCAAGAGGCGCTTCACTGGCTAGAGCCCATTTCCGGAATGAACGTGGATCGGAACACTCGTTGGGAGGCGGCCTATAAGGCGGCATGGTGCTGCTATGTTCTGGAAAAATCGGCGGAGGCGCTCCGCCTGTTTTCCAGTATCGCAGCCAGCGGGCCAGATTCGCTGGCCGATGCATCGGCCTATTTCGAGGGGATGCTGCAGGAAAAGGCCGGCCGCCTGGATCTGGCGGCGCCGGCATGGCTCAGCCTCGCCTCACGGGGAGGGTATTGGAGCGCCTTGGCCCGGGGGGCCCTTCAGTCGGCCGGGGCCGTCACCCACATCGCTCCACCGCCAAAAATTCCAGCGCCCTGGAATCAGGATTTCTCCGGTGAGAACTCTCTTCTGGCGCGCCAGCTAGACGTGGCCGGCCTCAGCCGCTTCGCCGCGGACGTGTACCAGGATGTCTATTCCCGCCACGCGGACGACCCCGCTGTGGCCGTCACATACGCGAGCCTGCTCGCGGAAGCGGGCCGCTTTTCGGCCGCTTCATCGGTGCTGCAAGGCGCCTTCCCGGATCTTCAAGGGCTTTCGGCCATGCCGCCGGCCGCCCTTCGGATCCTTTACCCCCTGCCGCACCTGGTGCTGGTGCGCGCTTTCGCAGCAAGGGAAGACGTTCCGGCGGCACTCGCCTACGCCGTTATACGGCGGGAAAGCGCCTTTGATCCCTCCATCCTCTCGCCCGCAGGCGCCGTCGGCCTCATGCAGATCATGCCTTCCACGGCCGCACGCATGGCCGCGCAATTGAAAAAAAGGCCGCCCGCCGCCCACGATCTCACGGATCCGTCCTTAAACCTTGAGCTTGGCCTACACTTTTTGTCAAGAAGGCTGAAGGAATTCGGAGGCGCGGCTGCGGCGGTCGCCAGCTACAACGCCGGCCGGCAGAAAGCCGCCTTCTGGCTGAAAGCGTTTGGACATCCTTCCGAAGCCCAATTCGTTGCCATGATCCCCTATTCCGAAACCCGCTCGTACACCGAGCATGTTCTGGCCGACGAGAAAGCCTATGAAGTTCTACTTCGATCGGCGCAGAAAAAGTGAACCCGCGGACCTAACCCCGTTGAATTTGGCTGAAAGAGTATAGGCCCACCGTCACGGGAGTCTCGGCTTGTCCAAGGTCAAGCGCTCGCCCAGCACTCCGTAGTTGGGTCCCGCCACCGAACCCAGCCGGGCGACGGGCGTCCAGAGGCTCCCATCGGCGCAGTCCAGATCTTCCCGCCAGATATCGTCCCGGGCGTGAGCCCGAAGTACATCCAAGACAACAAGCGTGCTCTGGTCTCCGAGGGAATGTTCCTCCCGCATCACACACTCCAGGGCCACCGGCGCGGCCGCCACCCGGAGAGGGGAAACGAGTTCGGACGGCACAGTCTTCAGCCCGAGCCTTTCCGGTTCGCTCACACCGTAGTCGACGGCTTCGCCGCACGCATGCAGGCTCTCAAGCAGCGGCCGGTCGGCGATATGAACCACCGCTTCGCCTCGTTCACGGATATTCCGGTGGGTGTCCTTGGGCCGGCCGTCCCGGTGCCGCCCGAAGGTAACGGCGACCGCCGGCGGATTAAAAATTCCCATGAAGCTGGAGAAGGGGGCAAGGTTGGGCGATCCGTCCTCGTTAAGCGTGGAGATCCAGGCGATGGGGCGGGGGATGACCAGGCTGGTCAAAATCCGGTAAATATCACGCCTGGGGGCTTCTCTGAAATCTCGTGTCACCATTTTAGGCTGCTCCTTATTAATCATTGGGTTCTTATCTGCCTTTACCGTCAGAAGGCATTTTAACGCGGCCAATCCGGATGCCTATTCCTCAAGCTCGCAGCCGGACATGGGATAATACATCTCGCGGAGCCGGGTTTCCTGCTTTCCCGGGGAATTTTCTTTTGTCCGGCGTGTCTCAGTTTTAGAAGGAGTGAAGCAAGATGGGGAAAAAATATGTCGGTGCACATGTCAGTGCCGCCGGAGGTGTCCAGAACGCGCCGGTGAACGCCGCGAAGATTGGGGCGGGTGCTTTTGCGCTCTTCGTGAAGAACCAGAGGCAGTGGTCGGCGCCGCCCCTCAAAGACGAAGAGATCTCCGCCTTCCGGGAAAGCTGTGAAATACACGGATTCAAGCCCGAACTGATCCTTCCCCATGCCAGTTACCTGTTAAACTTGGGGAATCCAGAGCGGGACGGCCTCGAAAAATCCAGGCGGGCTTTTGCAGATGAACTGGAACGATGCGCACAGCTGGGCATTCCGCATCTCAATTTCCATCCCGGAAGCCACAAGAACATGATGAGTGAAGAGGACTGTCTGGACAGGATTGCTGAGTCGATCAACATCGCACTTTCCGAGACGGAGGGCGTGGCGGCGGTCATTGAAAACACAGCGGGCCAGGGAGGCTATCTCGGGTACCGGTTCGAGCATCTGGCTCATATCATCGAGAAGGTTTCCGATACTTCACGGGTGGGGGTATGCCTGGACACGTGCCACCTCTACGGAGCCGGCTACGATCCCCGCAGCCAAGCGGACTATGAAGAAATAATGACCGCCTTTGACCGGACCGTCGGATTCGATTTTCTGAAGGGAATGCATCTCAACGATTCCAAGGGGGCTCTCGGGAGCCGGGTGGACCGTCACCACTCCCTGGGCGAGGGCGAGCTGGGGCTGGACCCTTTCAAGTGGATCATGCGAGATGAAAGGCTGGACGGCATTCCCTTGATCTTGGAGACCATCGAGCCGGAACGCTGGGACCGTGAAATCAGAATGCTTTATTCGTTTGCGGGACAGGAATCCGGCGCCTGAAGCCGCCGCCGGGCCGTGTGCCGTCCATCGTCTCCTTGCCCGGGGAGTTCATCCGAACCTTTCCGGGAACCCCATCCGATTCCCTTTGCGGAGTCCTTGCCCTCGGCCCTTTTCGGTCCTATGGTGACAGTATGCGCTTTTTTGACTCGTCAGCGAAAAAGCCGGAAAGGAGGTCCCTGTGAAGATGAATCGCCTGTATTCCTTGTTGTTCGCCGCCCTGGCAGTACTGGGGCTGGCCGTCCTCGGCGCCTGCCAGTCCGGCGCGGCGCCGAACAACGGGTCAACGCCTTCATCGCAGCAACAGGCTGCTCCTCCCGCCGCCGCCCCGGAAACCACACCGGCCAACCAGGCTGTCAACCAACCGGCCGCTCCTCCCGCAACGCCGGAGAATTCGCCGGCAACGCCGTCTGCCGGTGCGCCCGAAGGGGGCGTGCAAAGCGGCACAACAGCTTCGGATGCCGCCTCAGGTGGGACCGGCTCCGGCATGATGTCCGGCCAGACTTCCCAAGGCATGATGGGAGGCTCTTCCGGCATGATGAGCGGCTCCTCAGACGCCTCCGGCGCTGAGAAGGCCTCCGATCAGGAAGCCGGAGACGCCTCGAAATACACCGATGTCGGCTCGAAGAAGTGCGCCATGTGTCACAAGATTCAGTATGATTCCTGGGAAAAAACCGCACATGCAAAGATGCATGTGGAGTGCGAAACGTGCCATGGGCCCGGCAGCGGGTACGCCAAGATGGCCGTCATGATGGATCCCGCCAAGGCGAAGGCAGCCGGTCTGATCATCCCCGGCAAGAAGTTTTGCATGAAATGCCACGCCAAGAACTGGAAGGACGGCATGCTGAAAGAAGTCCATGCTCATAAGAAGGCGTGAGCAGGCTTCTCTTTTTCCAACGATGAGACAGCGACCTGGGCCCCGGAGTGCCATGCTCCGGGGCCTTTTTGCCGACGCCTATTGCTTTCCTGCAACGTCGGTGCTAATAAGATCGAATGGGACGGGAGGCTTCACTTCCGCTTACTGAGGAGAAACTCTGATGAAGCCCTCGCAACTGTTTTCCGTATGCATCGGTTTGCTTCTTCTTGCCCTTCCCTTCGGCCTTCAGGCAAAGAATTCCCTTCTGACCGATGCCGACCTCATCCGGATGCATCAGGCGGGAACGCCGGATAACCATGTTATCTCCACGATCAAGAAGGCGGGAACGGTCGATTTCGCCCTGGATGCGGCGGACCTGGCCGCGATGAAGAAAGCCGGCGTCAGCCAGAAGGTCGCCCTGGCCGCCGTTGAAGCCGAAGCAAACCAAGGCGACGCTCAGGCCGAAAATGTCCTCGGTGTCCTGTACGCCGTGGGAAAGCAGGTGCCGAAAAACCCCGCCGAAGCGCGCTCCTGGCTGCAGAAGGCGGCGTCACAGGGCCTGGCGCAGGCTTCCTACAACCTCGGCATGCTGAATGCCCAGGGCATCGGCGTCGCGGCCGATTTTCACCGCGCACTCGCCCTCTTCCAACAAGCCTCGAAGCAGGGGTACGCCCCCGCCGACTTCACTCTGGGCATGATGTACTCATCTGGTATCGGCGTCCCGTGGGACGACGCCAAGGCTGCGGACTACTTTCGAAAGGCTGCCCGAGAGGGCGACCCCAGGGCCGAATTTCTTCTGGCTCAAGGCGGTTCAGTACGTGGCCAAAATGATGCCGGGCCAGACCACAGAGAAGTTGTTGCCCTCCAGGCTGCCCCCGAAAGAACTCACACCCAAGGCGGGTTGAGTCTGCCGGGGCTCGGCCGGATTTACTTCTCCCTCTTTTTGGTGCCGGCATAAAGAGCGTAAACCAGCAGCCGGCACTCCATGGGCCCGTTCATCAGCGGGATTTTGCGGCTGGGCTTCAGTCCGACCCGCTTGCCCAGTTCGGGAGCCCCCGTCAGGACTCCGGCCCTCCATCCCGGGCACTGGTGTTTTAGCACGGTTCCGAGGGTCCGGTAGAGCGCCTCAAGGTCTTCCCCGCTGCCGGCGTGATCTCCATAGGGGGGGTTCATGGCCAACACCCCCGGGTTCCCGGGCGGCGGCCGGAAATCCCATACCGCTCTCGTTTCGAACCGGATCGAGGAACCGAGGCCGGCTTCGTCCGCGTTGCGCGTTGACGCTTCCACCGCCCCCCGGTCCAGATCGCTCCCCCAGACCGGCGCCGGCGCCAGGCGTATCGCCGCTCTCGACTGCTCCTTCACCTCGTCCCAGGCCTTCCGTTTGAACCCCGGCCAGCGTTCAAACCCGAAAGGAAGCCGCCGCAGCAATCCCGGCGCCGTTCGCGTCGCCATTAACGCCGCCTCGATGCAGAGCGTGCCGGACCCGCAGAACGGGTCGGCAAAGGGCTCGTCGCCGTTGAATCCCATGAGAAGGAGGATGCCTGCGCCAAGCGTTTCGTTCAGGGGCGCCACCACGCGGCCCGCGCGATACCCCCGCTTGTGCAACGGTCCTCCGCTCATGTCCAAGCTCAGGGTGCATCGATTGTCGGCGAGGTGCACTGCGATCCCAACGTCGGGGTTCCTTCGTTCCACATTCGGGCGGCGGCCGAATGCGTCCCGGAAGTAGTCCGCCACGGCGTCCTTGACTTTCAGCGCCGCGAAGCCGGAATGCGTGAGGACCGAGTCCCGGACGGAGGCGTGGACCGCAAAGGTGTGATCCGGCGTCAGGTAGTCCTTCCACGGGAGGGAGCGCACGCGCTCATACAGGGCCTTTTCACCGGCGGCCTCCAATTCGCCGATTTTGAGCAGCACCCGCCTGGCGGATCGGAGTTCAAGACAGGCCGACATGCCCGCTTTGAGGTTTCCCTGAAATTCCACGGCGCCCGGCGCCACGCGCAGGACCTTGAGTCCGAGCCCCCTGATTTCCCGGGCCGTTGTATCTTCCAGATACTTTGCCGTCGTCGCGATCAGTTCCATTCGCTTTTCCCCCGCTCCATCTTAGCCTGCTCCCTCCCAGGAGCGCCAGACTTCGTGGCGGGTCAACGCAAAAAAGGCCCCGGGACAAAAGCCCGGGGCCCGTGGTATCCGTCCGGACAGGTTCTTCTCAAGAGGGTTTCTGCTTCCCGCCGCCGGAAAACTCGGCGCGGCGCTTCTTCAGATAGGTATCATTCGGTTTAATTTCCAGCGCCCGGTCAATGGTCTTCACCGCATCATCCCTCCGGCCGAGTTTGTCGTAGAGACCGGCCACCGTATCAAGGATATCCGTGTTTTCGGGTTGAAGCTTTTCAGCGTGTTGAGCGGCTTTCAGCGCCTGGTCCAATTCGATACCGCTTTCATAGCAAAACCATGCGTAGTTGTTCAGGACCGACGGGTCGTTCTGCCGGGCCGGGAGCACGTCGTGATAGAAGTGGAGAAGATTCTTCTGTGCTTCCGTTTTGCCCTGTTCTGTCGCTGATTTTTTAAGCGCCTTGCGGTAATACGCGTAGACCACCTGAAAGGCTTCCCCCGAGGCGTCGCTCTTGGGCCCCTTTGCCAATTCGGTGAGCGTTTCGAGCCCTTTCCGGGGGTTCGTGTGCATCCAGGCTTCGCCTTCGACAAGCTTCAAGTCCGCCAGGGTCTTTCCAGAGGGGGCCGGCTGGAGCTTTCGTGTCTTTTGCGCCCAGGACACGGCCTCTGAAAATGCACCCCGGTCCAGATATTTCCGGGCCACTGTTTTATAAACAGCTGCGCTGGGCTTTTCTGACGCCCTGTCCAGATAATCCTGCAGGGTGTCCACACCGTACATGTACCCCACCAGGGTTTTTAGCCACTTGGAGCGCTTTCCGTAGCCGATAATCCGGTCCACTTCCCGGGCTTGTGAGTCCAGAAGGATGGTGGTGGGCACACCGACCAGATGATACTTCTTGAAAAGAGCCTTCCCCTCCGGCGTGTCGATGTTGATTTTGTACCAGAGGGCGTCGCGGTTGAAACGATTCATCATGTTCGTCGTCAGGACATCACGGTCCAGTGCTTTGCAGTACACTCACCAGTCGGCGTAAAACTTCAGAATGAGCATTTTGTTCTGGGCTTTTGCGGCCGCTTCCGCGCCGGATCCGCTGTCCAGAGTCAAGCAAGTCCTATTCGCTTTATCCAACTGAAAACAGTGGTATTATTAAGCAAGGACAGTGGCGGGGGGAAAGATACTGGATGACCGAACCGGCGGGCAGTGCGTCCGCCCCGGCAGGCGCAGGGCGTTCAACCCCTGCTCAGCGATAGGAGAACGGCATGAAAACTTTCAAGGCGACCGTCAAAACGCTGATCGTCCTTTTCGTACTTGCCGTGATCGTGGGACTGGTTTACATGTACTCGGGCGCCTACGATGTGGCCGCGGTGAAACCCCACTCAGCTCTGACCCGCTGGGTGCTCAATACGACGAAACGCCACTCCATCAAGAGACACGCCGAGAACATCTCCGTCCCGCCCCTTAACGTCCCCGCCAGGGTTCGGGAAGGATTCGAGCATTACCATGAAATGTGCGCCGGCTGTCACGGCGCACCCGGCGTGAAGCCCGACGAGTTTTCAAGGGGCATGAATCCGCATCCGCCCGACCTCAAGCACGCCGCGAAATATTGGAAGCCGGCCCAGCTGTTCTGGATCGTCAAGAACGGAATCAAAATGACCGGCATGGGCGGGCTGGCGCCGACCCACAGCGACCAGAAGATCTGGGACATCGTGGCGTTTCTGGAAAAGCTCCCGGAGATGACGCCCCAGCAATACCAACAGATGAAGGTCCAGGCCGACCAGCAAGAACAAAAACCCGAAACCACACCGGCCCCAACGCAGCCGCCCGCTGAAGGAGGCTCGAAGACAGCGTCATCGCCTGCCTGAAGGCTTCCTCCCGGGGTTGCGCCTTGGCGCGGACCGGCGACGATCAGAAATGCCGTGCCAGACCGGCAGCCGCGTCCCAGGATTCAACCGCCTGGAAGGACGTTTTGTGCTGGAACAGCGAGAAATTGACCGCCATGGACAGGCTGCGGTTCCGGTGCAGGTCCAGCTGGACCTGCGGCCCAATGAATAAGGCCGGTAAAGCCGTGTCATTCATTTTGACGCCTTTCAACGTGTCCTTGCCCTTGGAATCACCGGTGAGCGCCAGGGAAAGCTCCACCTGATCAGAGAGCGTCTTGGGCAGGACGACTCCCGTCGTCTCATTCCAACCCAGCTCGTCGGCAACGCGGTAACCATGGGCCCGGTTTCGCAGACTTTATATCGAAGGGCGGCGTCAGCGACACCTCTCCCTCTGCTTGCTGCCGGGAGGTATCAACTGATCCGTCCGTCGACTTGCTTTTGAGCGTCAGGTCTTCCCCATGAATCCCACTTCGAAGCGCCTCCGGGAGGGCCTTGCCCAAAAACCGCCTGCCGGCGCCTTGATCCGGCTTTTCTTCAAGATTCGATACATGAATATCGGTTCATTTGCCACGCTGCCAGTATGAGCACACCGGATAGCCCCGGTAAAGGGCGGGGCGGCTCAGCCGCGCCGGAAACCGTACAATTTTCGGTTGTGAAGAATGGAGAAGCCGAGAATGAGGAGCGTCAGCGGAAGGAAAACATACCAGAAGGCGGCGTCCAGGTACCGCAGGCCTTCGTTCGCACCGGCATGCAGCACCAGGTGGGCCACGTAAAGGACGTAATAGAAAAGCAGAAGCGCCCCTTCGGACCGCGAGATTTCTACGCCGGTGAAAAAGACGGGAAGGCACAAAACGGCGGCCGCCAGCATGACGGGAAAATCGAAAGTCAGAGCCGACGCGGAGACTTGGATCCCCCTTTCGCCTGCAGCCATTGAGGCCGCTCCGAGGACCGCCATCAAATTAAAGATGCTGCTTCCGACTGCGTTGCCGACGGCGATATCCCGCTCTCCCTTGATACCCGCAGCCACAGAAGCCGCCAGCTCGGGAAGGGAGGTCCCCACCGCCACAACGGTGAGCCCGATCGTGAGGTCGCTGACACCAAACCAGCGTGCGAGCGCGGCGGCACCTTCCACCAGCCAGTGCGCCCCCACAACCAGGAGTCCCAGTCCAGCGGCAACAAACACGATATTCAGCAGGACAACTGGTCCGCTCCGGCCGGCCCCCCGTTTTCGCAGCAGATCGCTGGAATCATCCCCAACCCGCTCGAGCCGGCCCTGAGTCACGAGGAAGAAGGTGTAAACCACAAATCCGCCGAGAAGAACAAGCCCCGCCCAGGGTCTCAGCCACTGCTTCGCTGCGAGCAGCCAGACAGCCAGGCATGAGCCGATCAGAATGGGGACATCGAGGCGGATGAGCCGACGCCGAACGGACAGCGGGACAATCAGCGCCGCCAGGCCCAGCACGCAGAGAAGGTTGAAGATGTTGCTGCCGACGACGTTCCCGACCACGATCCCGGCGCGGCCGGCAAAGCCGGCCTTGATTCCCACGGCTAGTTCGGGGGACCCGGTGGCGTAGGCCACGACGGTCAGTCCCACGATCACGGGAGAAATTCTCAGAATGTTCGACAGCCTTGCCGCGCCCCGCACCAGCAATTCGGCGCCGGCGATCAGCAGCACGAGACCGCCGCCGAGCCACATGACGATCATCGGGAGGCTCTCATCCCGGGAACCACAGTGGGGGGCGACGGTATATCCGGCTCAACTTCAGTCCTTTTCCCGGGTCCCCCAGGACACGTTTCCATCCGACTGTCCGCGCAAAAGCATCCCTGTAAAGTAACCTAGATCACTCGCATTGAGTTCACCTTGGTACTTCTGGTAAAGAACCGCATTATGGGACAGCTCGCTTGCGGGCTGCTGCTTGGATTCCTTCTGCGCCTGATCGAGCTTCTGTTCCAGATCGCCGCGCTGCGCCGCTGTCAGCCCCTTGTACTGGAGCTGTGCTTTCAATTCCGCGATACGCTTCTGAAGGGGGCTGGATACAGCCTTTGCCGCTTCCCGCGCGGCATCCTGCATCTGGTCCTGGATCCAGGTGAACTCGGCCGGACTCATTTTCTTGCTCTTCAGGGCGCCGGCAAATTCGACCATGGCGTGGGAAACGATGTCGATGCCCTTCTTGGCATCCTTGAGGTCACCTTGCTGGTTCTGGTGGGCCCGGAGCCACTGCTCATCAGGAGCGAGTTTCGGCTTTAACTCCTTGCAGATCGCAAGATAGTCTTTCAGCCTTGTCTCCGTCACCCGGCCGTCGGCAGGAGGTGTGAAGGCGTATTGCCTGTTGAGCGACTTCAGAGATTCCGCCCCCGCTTTCAACGTGTGAACCCGCCGGATCCAGCCAGCCCCTGTGGGACTGTTGACCCACCAGATTCCGCCCACAACGAGCGCCGCCACCAAAACGGCCAGAGCCACGAGACAACCAATGCCGACTTTTGCCCCTGTTTTCATGGTGTTCCTCCTCGTCGCTTCATCCTACAACCGGGAACCGTGCCTTGCAAGGTGCGAAACTTTTTCAAAATTGGATCGTAGCCAATGGTTGGAAGCGCACACAACCGGGAGTCGCCGATCCGCCTTCCAGTCATTATATTGACTTGGGGATCAAGCACATCCCCAAGGGGAGTGGGTGACATGAACGGCCTTGGCGGAGCCAGGATCCGGCTATCATTCCTGACAGTCCTTGCCGGGTTGGCGCTGACTTACCTTGCCTTTCAGATGTTTTACTACATGGTCCCATCCCCAGGGCGCCGTCTCTTCGCCGAAGCCCTTTCCGGCTGGCAGGTGAGGGTCGTCTCGGGGGAAATCACAGTTAGTGAGCCCCCCCGTGTAAAGCCTGACCAACTCAAAAGCCGCCTCCCTCTCCAGCCCGGCGATATTCTCCTGGGCGTCGTCGGAGCCGGTGGAGAGGATATTCGCATCAAAGGGAACTCAGGCTACATCGATGCTTTCCGCGCCATTCATCCGAACAAAGCATGGTCCATTCTCATCCAACGAAAGGGAGGAGAAGGGCCTGGGCAGGTGGTTCGTTATGAGATCCCCCC
>JARRNO010000114.1:0-17774 GCA_037384885.1 Acidobacteriota bacterium | reverse complement strand
GGGCGACCTGGTGGCCCGCTTCGAGGTCACTCTCAATGAGAAACAGAAGGAATCGCATCTCAAGGCCATGGACATCTTGCACAACACGGTGGACTTGGCATGGGAAAAGGTTCGTCTGGGTCTGAAGAACGGGCATGCACTCACCGAATATTCGATCCAAAGGGAAATGGTCAAGTTTATGGAGTCGGGCGGACTGATCATGGACTCGCCCCCCATTGTCGCAGTGAATGCGCACGCGGCCGATCCCCATTACGAGCCCGGACCGGAAGGCAGCACCTCCATCGAACCCGGCCAGGTGCTTCTGACCGACCTGTGGGGACGATTTCCGGAACAGGGCGCCGTCTATGCAGACATTACCTGGTGCGCCTGGACGGGAGAATCGGTCCCCGACGAGCCGAAGAACATCTTTGACATCGTGATGAAGGCCCGGGACGCGGGCATTTCCAAAGCCGAGGAGGTCGCGGGTCGCGACGTTCAAGGCTGGGAAGTGGACCAAGCCACGCGCAAGGTCATCGCAGACGCCGGCTACGGAGACTACTTCATTCACCGGACAGGCCATTCCATCCATGGAGACGTCCACGCCAACGGCGCCAATATGGATGACTATGAAACCCACGACCACCGCAGGCTTCTGCCGGACACCCTCTTTTCCGTGGAACCGGGGATTTACCTTCCCGGGCGCATCGGCTTCCGGTCCGAAGTGGACGTCATGATCGAGGCTGACAAGGCCGTGGTCACCGGCCGGCGCCAGACGGAGCTTCCAGCACTCCTGGCCTGATTTCCGGCCGACGGTGCATTCACGCTCAAAAACACCCCGGCTTCCGTTCGGGAGCCGGGGTATTTTTTGCGGGCCGGCCTCACCGGTGCTTCACCATTCAAGGCGGCGGATCGTGGCCACAGCCGAAGGGTCGTCCTTCCAGATGGAAGGATCCGAATCCACGTAGAGTTCGATTTCGATGCCGTCCGGATCCTGGATATAGAGCGCCTGGCTCACACGATGGTCCGATTCCCCCAGCACCGGCACGTCCAGTTCCCTCAGATGCTTCTTCCACTGGGCCAGCGTGTCAAGATCGTCGCCGACCTTGAAGGCTACATGATAGAGACCGGTCTGGTCCGGGCGGGCGGGACGCGCCTGTTTGCCGATTTCCATGAGGGCGAGATCGTGGTGCTTTGATCCCAGAGAAAAGAACACCATCGTGCGGCCGTAGCGCGCGACTTCTTTCATCCTGAGAACATCCCGGTAAAAGGTCACGGACCTTTCCAGATCGGACACTCTGAGCACGACGTGTCCCAGCGCGACGATTCGCAGCTTGCGCGGGTCCTGTTCTTTGGAAAGCATCTGTTTCTCTTCAGGCAAGATCGAACAGGAGGAACGACGCATCCTCGAGCGCTTCGAAATCGAGCCGTTCCTCCCCGCTCACAGCCGCACCGTCTCCGGCGGAGAAAGGCTGCCCGTTGACCAGAAGACGCCCATCCGCCACCTGAACCCAGGCATGCCTGTCCGGCAAAAGCTCATATTCGACTTTCTGTCCACTGTCCAGCACCGCAGAGTGAAGCAATGCATCCTGGTGGATCGTGACAGAGCCTTCCGCCCCCTCGGGCGACGCAATAAGCTGAAGCCTGTTTTCGCGTTTGGCCGCTGGAAACGTTTTCTGCTCGTAGGAGGGCTTCAGGCCTGTCCTGGAGGGGAGGATCCAGATTTGCAGGAGGTGGACGGGATCTGTCTTTGAAGGATTGAATTCGCTGTGGGTAACCCCGGTGCCGGCGGACATTCTCTGAACGTCCCCCGGATTGATTTCCGAACCGTTCCCCATGCTGTCCTTGTGCGCCAGCGTCCCTTCCAGGACGACCGTGATGATTTCCATATCCCGGTGAGGATGCATGGGAAACCCCCGGTCCGGAGCCACACGGTCTTCATTGATGACCCGAAGTTCACGGAATCCCATGTGGTCGGGATCGAAATACTGGTCGAAGGAAAAGGTGTGGTACGTATCGAGCCAGCCGTGGTTGAAGTGACCGCGCTCACTTCCTTTTCTCAGGGTAATCATGGCATGCTCCTTGGTGTTTTGGGGCGGCAGGAAGTGCAGACCCCGCCTTTCCTGACCGGCCTTTGGTCAGGAGGAAATACTCCACCGGCCGGGCCCCAGGGCGATGACCATGAGCAGTCCGCCCATAATGGCGAGGTTCTTCTGAAAATGAAGAACAGCATCCAAATGCCCCGCGCCGGTAATGGCCCAGAAATTATGAAAGATGAAGGTGGCCGGGATAATAAACACCAGAAGGCACAAGGCGCCGAAGCGAGCGCGGAATCCGAGCACCAGCAAAACCACGCCCACAATCTTCAAAATATCTGCACCCGCCAGGAACAAACCGGGGATCGGAATGCCGTGACTTGCCATATAGTGCGTGGTGCCGGCCCAGCCTGTCAGGTCACCCACCACGCTCCAGGCAAAGATATAACTGAGCAAGATCCTTCCAAGCAGTGATACCCAAGGGAGACTCGCCGAGACGTCAAACCCCTTCTTCGGCATGGTTGCTTCACTCGAACGGCTCATATGAACCTCCTTTCGGCTTCGTGAATGTCAAGCAAACGTCAGTACTGGACCGGGATTCGCTATGGTCCGTCTATGAAACGGCTCCGCGCCCCACTTTCTTGCACAGCCGCCTGAGATTTTCCTGCTCTTCTTCCGTTAAAACGCCTATACGGGCTCGGATCCACTGGACGTGCTCCGGCAGAACTTCAGTGATCATGCGCCTTCCTTCGGCCGTAAGATGAATCTTGAGCGTCCGGCGGTCTTTTCTATCCCGGACCCTCCTTACCAGTTTTCTCTTCTCAAGATTGCCGACGACCATGGTCATGTTACCGCCGCTCTTCAGAAGCTTGCCCGCCAGCGCGGAGGGACTCATCGGCCCCAGGTGGAAGAGCGCCTCCAGAACACCGAACTGGCTGAGAGTGAGTCGCTGGCCGGCCAGTTCGCCCGCCAAGCTGGAACTCAACGATTCCGCGGACCGAAGCAATGTGATGTAAGCCTTGAGTGCCCGGACTTCCTCTTGCGTCCCTTTGTAATGGCTGGGCATGGCGGCCTCCAACTATTTCAATATTAAATTATTTCACATCAACATATTTGTCAAGCCTCCTCGCCGTTTCTTCATTTCACTCTTGGAGGGAACTCATGGAACCGGCGTTTCCGCCTGGACACCGGAATAGAGATCAAGCGGACGCCTGAGCGTCATGGCGAAGGTCGCCGCGCGCACTTTCACTCCGGCCGCCGCCAGCACTCTCGCCCCTTCCCGCAGCGTCGCTCCGGTCGTCATAACGTCGTCCACCAGGAGCATGCCGGCATCGAGCTTCTTTGGAATGGCTCGGAAAACTCCCCGCAGATTGCGCTTCCGCTGAGCAGCCGTCAATCCCTTCTGGGGACTCGGCGTGCGCCGGAGGGCCAACGCCCTTCTGCACGGGACACCGAGGCGCCGGGCGGTTTCACGCGCAAGAATTTCCGCGGGGGCGAATCCTCGAGAGAGGCGGCGCCGCAACGGGCTTGGGATAAAGGTCACGGCCTCGAGGTCGGCAGACCCCCAATTCCGTCTGACCAGCTTCGCGACCCGTTCCGCCATGAATCCCGCAAGGGGGTACCGGCCCCTTTCCTTATAATGCAACACCACTTGCCGGGGAGCACCTTCATAAGCAAAGACACTGCGGTGCGCTTCAAAGCGGGGGGGATCCGATAGACAACGCCCGCAAAGATGTGCTTCAGACTCTTCCATTTCGGGAAGGGGGACGCCGCACACAGGACACACGGGTTCTTCAATTTGCTGGCTCGTCGTCCAACAGGAAGAACAGATACCCGGAATGGGGCCGCCCTTGCTGTCGGCGCCGCAAACCCCACATGGGCCTGGGGGGAAGCATTTCGCCAAGAGCCCGGCTCCGTGGACACTCACGGGGAACGCCCGCCCTTGACATCCGGTTCTTCAACGGGCGAATTGGATTTTTCTTTCTCCGGAGGCAGGCGCAAAATGATTTCGCCCGGCTTTTTCAGGAAGAGCTGGTTACGGGCCGGCCGTTCGTACGCCTTCGGATCGGTTTTCAACTGGTGGATCTCAGTTTTCAGCGCGTTGTTTTCCTGTTGCAACGTCTGTATTTGCGTCTGCAAATCATGAATCTCCCGCCTCGCCTTGACGAAATCCATGACTCCGCCTTTGCCCCAGATGATCAAGGCGGCCATCAGCATCCAGATCAAGGCGACGATAAACCATCCGATGCGGCTTCTGGCAAAACCTACAGGCTGAGCCGTTGCGCCACCTCCGGTCCGCTGAATCGGGCGGCGGCCCCCATCTCTTCCTCTATTCTTAGAAGCTGATTGTACTTACAAATCCGGTCCATACGGCACGGCGCCCCCGTTTTGATGAAATCCGCATTCACACCCACCGCCAGATCGGCGATAAAGCTGTCGTCGGTCTCTCCGCTGCGATGGCTGATGACGACGCCGTAACCTGCGCGCTTGGTGATCTCCACGGCTTCGAGCGTTTCCGTGACCGTCCCGATCTGGTTGGGTTTAATCAGGATGCCGTTGGCGATGCCGTCCGCAACCGCCTTCCGTATGAGGGCGGGATTGGTGACCACGTAGTCGTCCGCAACCAGCTGGACCTTGGCGCCAAGCGCCTGCGTCAACTGCTGCCATCCCTCCCGGTCATGCTCGCCGACACCGTCCTCGATTGAAATCAGCGGGTATCGCCCCACCCAAGATGCGTAAAGCTGAACGAGGTCTTCGGCGCTCCTGTCCTCTCCGATCCGGTACGTGCCGTTTCCCGCATTCCATGCGCTGCTTGCGGCAGTATCGATGGCCACGTAGATGTCCTTTCCGGCCTTGTACCCAGCCTTTTCAACCGCCGCCACAAGCAACTCGAGCGCCTCCTCGTCATTCTCGAGGTCCGGGGCGAAGCCCCCTTCATCTCCGATCGCCGTGGACAGGCTGCGACTTTTCAGGAGCGCTTTCAGAGCATGGTAGGTTTCGGCACCCATCTGGAGGGCATGGGCGAAGCTTTCGGCGCCCAAGGGAACAACCATAAATTCCTGAACGTCCACGTTGTTGTCAGCGTGTTCCCCCCCGTTCAGAACATTCATCATGGGGACCGGCAGCCTGTGCGCCCCCGCGCCTCCCAGATAGCGGTATAACGGCATGTCAAGCGACGCGGCCGCGGCCCTTGCCACCGCTTCGGACACCGCCAGGATGGCGTTTGCTCCCAGACTGCCCTTGTTGGAGGTGCCGTCCGGCGATAGGGCCATTGACGTTCTTGACCGCCTCAAGAACGCCTTTGCCGGAAAATCGCGAAGAATCCTTGTCTCGCAGCTCTACTGCCTCGGCTTCGCCGGTTGACGCGCCCGAAGGCACCGAAGCACGCGCCTGGGTCCCATCCGCCAGCCAGACCTCGGCTTCAACGGTGGGGTTCCCCCTGGAATCAAGAATTTCCCTGGCAAACAGTTCTTCGATGTGCATCGGAGCCTCCGAATTAAATAATGCGGCGCACCGGACGACCTTTCCGGTTCCGCGAGTCAGGCATTTCAATCCATCGCAATCGTTTCATCCCCCGTCATGGGTCCTTTTATTATAGCAAACAGCACACCCCGGAGATCAGACGCGGAGTGATGAACGGAAAGCACCCCAAAGGCGGGGCAGGACAAAGCGCAAGGTTTGCGGCCATTGCCGCGTCACAGCCAGGGAAGCCCGAAATTGTGAGGGGAGGTGCTCAAAACCGACAGCAGAGTCCGTGAAGCACATCTGGGCGAAAGAAAGCGGAGAGCCGTACGGCTCTCCGCTTCTTCAGTCCTTGTGCAAAAGGTTGACCTTACCGCTGGCCGGCTCTGGAGACCGGGATCCCACCGGGATCCCGGCCTCCGATAGCTTGCTACTGCAGCCAGGGGCGTTGCCGATGGGGATGGGAATGGTGCTGCCGCTTCCGGTGAAAACGGCCATGACCGCGCAGCTTACGGAAATCCCTCTGCGTGTCTTTTACAGCGGGGTAAGGTTTGTCTTGGCGCTGGGCCATCTCGGACACCATGCCGAGCGGTTTGGAGCTCGGCCCCACCGAGTTGAGGTTCATCAACGCGGTTCCGTCCGCCATGACCGAGACGTCGTCTACGAAGAAGTCTGTGGGATAACTGCTGTCGCAGGTCGCCTTGAAGTAGAGCGTAACGGTCTGGCCCTTGAAGGCGGAAAGATCGAAGGTCGTCTGGTACCAGGCATTCGCCGAGGACATGTTGGTCACCGAGGCCACATTCGTCGTCGTTCCCGAGCCGTCTTTGACGTAAACCTGCATCTTGTCATATACCGCGCTGGTCACATCCTGGGTGTCCATGTACCAGTAGTAGCTGAGCGTGGCCGTCGTAGCGTTGGACGGGATCGTAACCGACTGGCTGATCGTGTCCGTGCCGTTGTTGTAGCCGCCCAGGTAGGCGCTGTAGGAACCGGCGTGGGGCTTGCTGGTAGTGATTAGCTCGTAGCCGCCGGTGCTCGATTCCGTCCAGCCCGACCCCGGGCCCGATTCGAAGCCGCCGTTGACCATGCGCTCCGTGGGAGATCCGCCCCCTCCGGTGCTGACCGTGAAGCCGACGGACGCCGCGCTGGATACGTTGCCGGCCTGGTCTTTCGCTTCCACGCCTACCGTATGGCTTCCGTCGGCCAAGCCGGAGAAGGTGTGCGATGTCGAGGAGGCATATCCGGACCATGTGCCGCCGTCCAACTGGTACCTGTAAACGAGGCTTGAAGCGGGTGTAACATTGTCGCTTCCCGACCACGATACGGCAACGCTGCTTGAAGTCTGTGTGCTGCCGTTGGCCGGGGAGGTGATGCTGACCGTGGGAGGTGTGGTGTCGCCGCCGCCGGAACCGGTGACGATCGCTTCCACGGTGTAGTTGATCGTTCCCGTTGCATAATTCGTCACGCCGATGTACCACCGGCCGGACGCCGGGTTGTTTTGAACGATGTCTTCAGACGTCGTGCCGCTGTTCCAGGAGCGTCCGTCAAAGGTGGAGGTCGTCGGGTGCGAGCCCTGCCGGTCGTAGAGATCGGCGTCCGCCGTCAAGTTGGTGAGCTTCACTTCGAGCTTCGTCGCGCCGGAGGGAACGTCGATGTAGTAATAGTTCCAAGCGCCGTTCACCGAAGAGGACGATACGGTGCCGTTCACCGGCGAGCCGCTGGTCAGCGGCGTGTCGCCGCCGCCCGACGCCGTCGCCGTGAAGTTGATTCCCGTCTGGTTGGCTCCGTTGACGCTCACGCTCTGCGATGACGGCGTAAATGTGTAGCCGCTCAGGCTGGGCGTTACGGTGTAGGTGCCGTTCGCCAGGCCGCTGAGGGTGTAGTTGCCGCTCGAATCGGTCGTCGCGCTGGCGCCGGATGTGGAGATACTCACGCCCGACAGTCCCGAGCCGTTGGAGGTAACCGTACCCGAAATGGTGTAGGTCGCGCTTGGAGTGGTCACCGTGGCCTTAACCGTGTAGGTGATCGTTCCCGTGTCGTAGTTTGTCACGCCCACATACCAGGTGCCCGCGGCGGGGCTGCTGTTGACGATATCCTCGGCGGTCGTTCCCGAGTTCCAGGAGCGGCCGTCATAGGTATTCAGCGTGGGCTGGGAACCGGACCGGTCGTAAAGGTCGGCGTCGCCGGAATCGGATCCGCCGCTGCCGCCGGCCAGGTTGGTGAGCTGGACTTCCAACTTGGTGGCCCCGCTCGGCACGTTGATCGTGTAGTAGTTCCAGGCGCCGTTCTGCGTGGACGACGTGATGCTGTCGTTCACCGGCACGCCGCTTTGGAGCTGCGTCGGCCCCGTGCTCACGTTCACCGTAAAGGAACGCGTCGCCGCGGTGGAGACGTTGCCGGCCTGGTCTTTTGCCTCCACGTAGAAGGTGTAGTTGCCGTTGGCCAGGCTGCTGTACGAGGCGCTGGTGGAGGACGAATAGGCGCCGTACCCACTGTCCTTGCCCTGCAGATAATAGCGGTACACCAGGCTTGAAGCGGGTGTCACGTTGTCGGAACCGCTCCAGCTGAAAGACGCACTGTTGGTGGTGATGGTGCCAGACGGCCCGCTGCTGATGGAGACCGCAGGCGGCGTGGTGTCCGTGGAGGCGGCCGCCGTGAAGTTGATCCCCGTCTGGTTGCCGCCGTTGATCGTCACGCTCTGTGAAGACGGGGTGAAGGTGTAACCGCTCAGGCTGGGCGTCACCGTGTAGGTCCCGTTCGACAGGCCGCTCATGGTGTAGTTTCCGCTGGAATCTGTCGTGGCGCTGGCGCCCGTCGTAGATACCGTGACGCCGGAAAGGCCGGAGCCGCTCGATGTGATTTGGCCCGAGATGCTGTATGTCGTGGTGGAAGAGCTGATGGTCACCTGAGCTGTCGCGACATCCTCGGCCTTCGAATTGGATGAATTGCTGGGGTAGAACTGGCGCGTATCGGTCCAGATGGCCCACGCCTTGCCGTTGGCCGCTGCAATTTGGGCGTAATCCCCGTACTGGTTGGCGTTGGCGCCGGAGTTATCGCTGGTATTCTCGTCCATGTAGTTGGTGGTCGAATTTGCAAACTGCGAGCTGGCCTGCGTCACCTGGACGTTGGACGCCCAGCTCGAGCCGCCGTTTGTGGAATAGGTCATGAAGACCTGCGTCTTCCTGTTGCTCGAATCGTTCCGAGTATCGTACCAGGACGCCGCAACCGTCCCCGTGCTCTGATCCACGGTGACCCAGGGGAAGAACTGCGTTGCCGTCCCACTGTCGTCGTTTAGTTTGACAGGGCTGCTCCAGCTGCTCCCGCCGTCGGTCGATTTCACCATGTAAATATTAAGATTGGATCCCGAACTGGTGCCTGACGGAAAATCCGGATAAACGACATAGATGTTGCCAAGATAGGGCGAGGAAGCATCGCGGTCCACTGCAATGGCTCCGAAGGCGTTCACCCCCCTGCTGTTCTGAGCTGGAGGCTTATTGTTGCTGCCGAATGAAGAGAGGCTTCCGGAGGCAATTTGAATGGGAGAAGACCAAGTCTGCCCGCCATCGGTGGACTTTGCAAAAACATGGGTGTCGCCGGAACTCGGCAAGCGGTTCCAGATGGCGTAAACGGTGCCATCCGGCCCAACAGCCAGGTCGCCGCCGATATCGCTGCCCGAGCTGCCGCTGCTTTCAACGACGCGGGTTGTCCAACTTGTCCCGTTATCAGAGTATGCAACCCGTTCGGTGTTGTTCTCATCCCAAATGACATAAATGCGATTCGTGTGTGAATGGGTTTGGCCGCTGGTGGTATCGATAGCCATCATCTCCTTGTCATCGAAATTGCTCGTATTGTTGAGATTATTCACGATAACGCCGAGGCCGGACCAAGAGGAACCCGCATTGGAGCTCTTGGAAATGACGATCGAACTCCCGTTGCTGCTGCCGCTCTGGCTGACAAGCATGTACACCGCGTAGGCATTACCATTTGTATCCCAAGCAACGGTAGGATCGCTGCCGAAAAAAGTGCCGGAACCCCCGGTGTCGTTGGAAGGCCAAGGCGCACAGTTGTAGGTCCAACTTGCCCCCCCGTCTGTCGAGCCGTAAAGAGCTTGCGTTCCCGCAGTGGTGCCGCTTGGCGACTGGCAAGCCTGCGCGGGATCTTGGTAAAAGGTATTGGCCCCTGCGACGAGTTCCTGGGGATTATTGGGATTCACGGCGATCGTGACTTCGCCCTGGTATCCGGAAACGCCTCCGGCAGCCGCCACATTCGTCCCCACAGTGGCCGACTCGGTGCCGGGCAGACTGCTTACCGCGGCGCCCGTTTTCCGGGCGGCGGCAAGTTTCTTCTGGTAACGCATCCACTGGACATGGGCATTCCAAACAGGAGGGGTGACGGGCAGGCTCACTCTATTCTGAGCCCGCCAGGCGTTGAATTCATCCAGAGGGTCCTTTTTCCCGTAAGGATCAATCTGGAGGGCCGTCAAATGATGGGCCCCGGTCGCTTTCTTTACCGAAGAGTTCTGAGACGCCGGCTGCTTTGCCGCCGCCGGAAAGGCCACGACGGCCGCCGCGAGTAGTGCGGCGAGAAGCCAAGCGTGTTTGTGGTGAGGAATGTGCCTCCAACGTTCTTGCATCAAACACTCCTTACAAATGTCCGCATTCCGAATTTTTCAAAAAGAGTTACGCCCGCGAGACAAGAGGAGTGAATACTGCAATCGGTGTGCCAGGGCTCACTTTGCACACTAACGGCTTGACACCACAGCGATTTTCAGCGCCGTTACCAATCAGATATTGCGAGAACTTAGTTCACGGTGCGCCGGGAGAAGGGGGCTCGGTTTACCGTAACTACAGATGTAGAAGAGGTTTTAAGATCCGATACCACGTTCCCGTGGAGGGCGTGAACATCGTTCACGCTCAGGGGTGCAGGGGACTTCGCCGCCGCGCCCGGGGTTCACACCTTCTTGAGAAGATGTCCCATCTTTTCTTTCTTGACCTTCAAATAGTTCCTGTTGTTGTCGTTGGGAGTAATTTCGAGCGGGATCTGGTCCACGATCTCCAGGTTGAATCCCTTCAGCCCGACGAGCTTCTTGGGATTGTTGGTGAGCAGCCGGGCCTTGGTGATGCCGAGATCGTGCAGGATCTGGGCGCCGATTCCGTAGTCGCGTGCGTCCGCGGCGAATCCCAGCGCCTCGTTGGCTTCCACAGTGTCCATACCTCCGTCCTGGAGTTCATAGGCCTTGAGCTTGTTCATCAAGCCGATCCCGCGGCCTTCCTGCCTGAGGTAGACGAGCGCGCCGCGCCCTTCCTTTGCAATGGTCTCGAGCGCCGCAGCCAGCTGGGAACCACAGTCGCACCGCAGCGAAAAGAACGTGTCACCCGTGAGACACTCCGAATGCATCCGGACGAGCACTTCTTCTCCAGGCTCCCATTCCCCCATGACAAGCGCAACGTGGGTCTTTTCGGAAAGGATGCTTTCGTAGGCGATGATCCTGAATTCACCGAACGCCGTAGGCAAGAGCGGCTGTGCAACCCGTCTCACCAGCGATTCACGCGCCAGGCGGTAACGGATCAGGTCCGCCACGGTGACGATATTGATGTCGTGCTTTTCGGAAAACTCCAGCAAGTCGGGCATGCGGGCCATGGTTCCGTCGTCTTTCATCACCTCGCATATGACGCCCGCCGGATATAACCCGGCCATCCTTGCGAGATCGACGGAAGCCTCAGTCTGTCCGGGCCTTCTGAGGGCCCCTCCTTCTTTGGCGCGCAGGGGGAATACGTGGCCGGGACGGGCGAGGTCGGACGGGCGGGTGCCGGGATCGATCGCCGTCTGGATGGTCGCCGCGCGGTCGTAGGCGGAGATGCCCGTCGTGGTTTTATGTTTGGCCTCAATAGACACGCAGAAGGCCGTTTGGTAGGTGCTGGTATTGTCGGAGACCATCAGGGGGATGTTGAGTTCATCAAGCCGCTCCCCCGTCATGGCCAGGCAGATCAATCCCCGCCCATAGGTGGCCATGAAAGTGATGGATTCGGCCGACACCTCGCCTGCGGGAATAAAGAGGTCACCCTCATTTTCCCGGTCTTCATCGTCGCAGAGAATGAGCATCTTGCCCTTTCGGATGTCATCAAGGGCCTGCTCTATGGAAATCAAAGGC
Source organism: Acidobacteriota bacterium (assembly GCA_037384885.1). Classification (GTDB taxonomy): domain Bacteria; phylum Acidobacteriota; class UBA4820; order UBA4820; family DSQY01; genus JARRNO01. The sequence goes on along the minus strand of JARRNO010000114.1, from coordinate 6,149 downwards.
ATTTTTTCTCCCGCTTCGCGGCCGCGGACGACCGGTCGTTGCCTGGTAGACGGGGTCGCCCGCGCCAGGGGGCTTATTAAAACCCCTTTTCCTTCAGATCGTCAATGGAGAGGCCGGAACCCCGGCCGGTCTGTCTCATATAACCCACGACGTGGCGGGCGACCAGATCCGTTTCAACGTTGAGAGAATCCCCGGCCTTCTTTTCGCCCAGCGTCGTGGCCTTCAGGGTTGTGGGCACGAGGGCGACCGTCGCAATGCCGCCCTGAAAGCGGGCTACCGTGAGGCTCACACCGGAAAGCGCGATCGAGCCCTTCTCTACGATGAAAGGCAACAGATCTGAGGGGACAACGACTGAAAGTTCGCTCTTGTCCACCGTCTCCCGGCTCACGAAAAAAGTGAGTCCTTCCCCGCTGACGGTCTCGACCGTCAGGCACGCACCGTCCACGGCGATGCTGTCGCCCGAAGACGCCTCCGGCGCCGTTTCCTGGCAGGCGACCTTCAGGGCCAATCCCTCGCTGCGCCTGCGAATGGTTTCGACGCGGCCGATTTCTCGAATCAAGCCCGTAAACATTTACCCTCCAGCCGGCAGTAAAGAATCCGGTCACGACCGACTTGCCGCCATGAAGCGGCTGACAGGTCCAGTCCTGAACCACTCACCGCCACCCGGCCCCCGGCAGCGGCGGGACCCGGAGAGCTTCCCCCGAGGATCATGGGGGCGAGATGAATTTCAAGGCGGTCAACCCAGCCTCCCGACAAGAAGGCGGAAGCCAGCCGGCCCACGGCCTCCACATATACGCTCATGATACTGCGTTCGCGCAGACAGCGCAGGACATCCGCCACCCCAAGCCCTTCCGCGCCGCCTCCCGGCAAAAGCACCCTCTCCACTCCCTCATGCTCCACCAGGGGCGGCCCCGGCGCCTTTTCACCGCGAAGGACCCAGATTGGGCCGCCTCCGGGACACGTTGAGAGCAGGCGCGGTCCGGGACAAACCCTCCCGTCCGCATCTGTAATAATTCTCACCAACGTTTTCGAGCGAGCGTCCAGCCGGACGGTCAGCCTGGGGTCGTTACGAAGCGCGGTGCCCCCACTGACGAGAACGGCGTCAGCCAGATAACGCGCCTCGTGAACGCGCCGCCGGGCTTCCTCGCCGGTCAGATACCCTCCCTCGGGAGCCACCACCCGTCCGTCGAGACTCTGCGCCCATTTCAAAGTCACCATGGGCCGGCGTTTGAGATAGAACAGGTGATACGCCTCGTCCACTTCAGCGGCCACATCTCCCAAGACACCAGACACCACCTGCACGCCGGCCGCGAGAAGCTTTTCGATCCCTTTCCCCGACACGATGGGATTGGGATCTTTTACTGCGGCGATGACCCTCCTCACACCCGCCTTCACGATGGCATCCGCGCAGGGGGGAGTCCTGCCGTGGTGACAGCAAGGTTCCAGCGTGACGTAAAGGTCGGCCCCCCTTGCAGACTGCCCTGCTTCTCTCAGGGCAAGGATCTCAGCGTGGGGGCGTCCCGGGCCGGCGTGAGAGCCCCTGCCGACCACACGGCCGTCCTTCACGATCACCGCCCCCACGGCGGGGTTGGGGTGGGTCCTCCCGGCACCGAGACGCGCCTGCGCCAGGGCGTCTTCCATGAACTTCAGGTCCAGGGATTCAAGCGTCATTGTCCAGAGAGAGCAAGGCGTCGACGTATTCGCCGGGATCGAACGGGATCAGATCTTCCACGCTCTCCCCCACGCCGACCATGCGAATGGGTAGCTGAAGTTCGTCGGCAATGGACAGGGCGATCCCCCCCTTTGCCGTTCCGTCCAGCTTGGTCAGAACCAGGTCACTCACAGGGACCGCCTCGAGAAACCGCCGCGCCTGGCTTAAGCCGTTCTGGCCCGTGGTGGCGTCGAGAACAAGGCTCACCTGGTGCGGGGCGCCTTCCATGGCCTTACCGATGACCCGGTAGATTTTCTCGAGTTCCGCCATCAGGTTGTGCTTGACGTGAAGGCGGCCTGCGGTATCGACGAAAACAAAATCAAGCCGCTTGGACATTCCAACCTGGACGGAGTCAAAAGCCACGGCGGCCGGGTCCGCGCCCTCACGTTGCCTGAGGAAGGCTGTCCCCGCTCTTTCCGCCCAGATCTCAAGCTGCTCGGCGGCCGCCGCGCGGAAGGTGTCGGCCGCGCCGAGAAGCCCAGACTGGCCTGCGGCGGTTCTTTTTGCCGCCAGCTTGCCGATGGTCGTTGTCTTTCCCACCCCGTTGACACCGATAAACAGGTGCACCCACGGGGCAGGCGGAGGGCCTTCAGGCGCGGGGTTCTCCGGCCAGAGCGCTGTCATTCGCCCTTTCAGGGCGTCCACGAGGCTCGTGCCGCCCCTCGCGTCTTTGGAGAGGCGGGCCAGCAGCTTTTCGATCGTGCCCAAGCCCACATCTGAAAGCAACAGGGCTTCTTCAAGGGCTTCAAGCGTCTCCTCTTCATCATGCGCCGCGCCAGGAGCAAATACTTCGCGAAGCCGGCCGGAAAGCGCGGTGCGCGTCTTTTTCAACCCCGCGGTGAGTTTTCCCATCATTGGGGCGGTCCCCCGAGCTTTGCGAGCATCGCCTTCGCCTTCTGGCCATATTTGCTTTCGGGACCGATATCGAGAACTTTCATCAGGGTTTTGCGGCACTCGGCGTATTGTTTCAAATGGAAGAGGGCCTCTGCGTAGTTGTAGTAGATTTCTGCGCCCGAAGCCTGGTAGGCATCGTAGTTCGACTCCAGAAGCTTCAGGGCCCTCTTGTAATATCCCGACGCCTTGTTCCAGTCGCCCCGGGACGCCCAAATCAGTCCAAGCTTGTTCATGGCGGGGTAGTAGGAGTTATTTTCACTGAGGACCTTCATGAAATCCGCCTCGGCATCCAGGTATTTTTTCTGCCGGAAGTAGATGATCCCCATGTTGTAATATGCCTGGTAGCGTGTGATGGGGCCCGGGGTGTTGACGACTTCTCTCAGGTACTTCAGCGCCTGCTGGTCATTGCCCATCTGCATGTAGGAAGCCCCCAGCGCGTTCAAGATTCGCATCCGGTTCTCGGTCGTGCCCGGCCCCTGCTCGAGGCTCCTCTGAAGCCACGCCGCCGCCTGGGGATATTTCTGCTCCTGGAGAAAGAAAACGCCCTGGACGAAAGAATATTTGGAGTCGGGCTGCAGCTTCATGGCAAGAGCGATGTAGTGATGCGCTGCTTCCATATCACCCTTCTGCTGGGATTCAAGCGCCAAGTTGTACGCCACCTCTGGATTTTTGATGTTCTTGTCGCCCGGCAGTTCTCTGTAACCATCGTTGAGGCTGCTCGAATTGTTGGCGGCGGCTGTGCTTCCCTGGGCGGGGCGCCGATTCGCCGCGCATCCCGCGAGCAGCAGAACCGCGCCAAGGGTGATCCCCAGTAACGCCCTGCTTTTCATGATGTCACCTCATATGCGGAAACCGGTTTCGATATTCCCTTAAGCCTGACCTCTTTCAGCATTTTACACCGAAACGACCCTTTCACCGACCGGAATGTTTCCTCTCCCAATACGATCTGGCCCGGAGCGGCCGCTTCCGATTGGAGCCTTGACGCGATATTGACCGCATTGCCGAGCACCGAGTACTCCATGCGGCGCAGACCGCCGATGTCGCCGGCCACGACCCGGCCTGTGTTGATGCCCACTCTGAAATTGAGCGGCGGTCCCCACGAAGATTCCCATGCCAGGCCGGGAAGGGCCGCTCTCATGGCCAAGGCGCACCGGACCGCCATCAAGGCGTGGTCATCCTGAGGAATGGGCGCGCCAAAGACCGCCATGACCGCGTCCCCGATAAATTTGTCAAGCGTCCCCTCGTGATCGAAGATAATCTCCGTCATCCTGGAAAAGAATACATTCAACATGCGGCCCACTTCTTCGGGGGCCAGCCTTTCGCTCAACGTTGAAAAGCCGACGATGTCCGCGAAGAGAACGGTAACCTCCGCCTCTTTCGCTTCAAGCCCTCCAGTGGGATGCGACCGCCCCGAAGCCAGTATCCTGTCTACGACCGAGGGAGAATGATAGCGCTGCAGGCGGCTTCTCGCCAGGCGTTCCCTTTCGAGCCCCTCCCTCAGTTCCGTCTGCTGCACCGCCACCGCACCGTACCCGGCCAGCGCCGATACGAGGTCGGCTTCAAATTCCGTGTATGCGCCCGACTGCAAGGGCGTATCCAGGTAAATTAGGCCAAGGATTTTCTCTCCGACCTTCAGCGGCACGCACAACGCCGAGCGGATACCCTGGAGCTTGATGGATTGTCCTGCGCTGAAACGCCGGTCGGATTGCGCGTCGGTGCAGATCACCGCCACCCCTTCCTCGGCAACCTTCCTCGCAATAGTCCGGCTGATACGAATCGTGTCTTCTTCCCGTTTCAATGTGCGGACCACGCGGTGTACAAGCTCGCCAGACCGGGCCTCCTTGAGCAGCAGCGCCCCCCGTTGGACCGTCACGTTCTGGAAGATGGCATCCATGATCCGTTCCAGGACTTCCTGCTCACCCTCCGCCGAGAGAAGAATCCTGGACAGCTCCGTCAACACGGAAAAGAGGCGTCCCACGCCTGCCTCGGTGCGGGATCCCGGAGCGCGTGCGGAACCCGCCCGCCGCTCTTCCTCCGCCTCAAGCATGGCCTGGAAGTCTTTTGCAGATCTGACCACCGTTCCCTCAAGCTCGAGGATGGAACCGGTATCATCGGGACTCATTTCGACCATGGCGTCTTCCTCGGACCGGAGAAAGCTAAGCTGGACCCGCCCCATGGAAACCACATCGCCGAAAGCAAGCGCGGTGGAATCCATCCTGAGGCCATTGACGCAAAGCCCGTTGCTTGAGCCCACGTCGCGGATCATCCAGCCTTTGTCGGTATTAACTATTTCGGCATGTTCACGAGAAACCGTGTGGTCGGAAATGACGAGGTCGTTGTCTTCCATCCTGCCGATCCGCACCCGGTCCTTCCTGACAGCGAACGAGCGTTCACGCCCATCCAAAACATATGAAAGACGCGGCATCCTGACCCCCGGGCAAAGTGTAACACAGATGGAATCGTCCTGACCCAGCCTTATTCCCCCCTTTCCGTGAAATTCTGGAATCCATTCCTGTCCCCAGCCGAATGTATGTGTATAAACGTTCCGACAGCTTTTGCGGCCCTTGCGGGCGCATGCTGCAATAAGAGGTGGGGTGCATCGAAGATTTCGGCCCTCACATCAGGACGCATTCGAACCATCATTTTCAAGTGCCGTGTCCCCAGGATACCGTCTTTCGTACCGGCCAACAACATCATCGGCGAACGGTATCCGGCAAACACGCTCCGGCAGTCCACATCCGCCATCGCTCGAAGTCTCGCCTTGATGACCCCCGAATCGAGCGAATCCAGCACGTCCTTTACAGCGGTCTTCAAATGCCCGGGCGCCCTCCCATGAACCAGAGCCCGGGTCCGTATTCCGGCGGGAAGACATCTCCAAGCTGGAAGAAGCCGCCGTGCCATAGGGAAAGCCAAACGGGGCAGAGGCCTCACAATAAAAGTGGCGCAGAGAATGACCCCCTTGACCTTGCCGGGACATACCGAGGCGGCTGTCAGGGCGAGCGGCCCTGAAAAAGATTCACCCAGAATCCAGCCAGGCTCCTTCGGCAATGACGCCAGTACGATCGGCAGGAGCTCCTCATAGCCAAGAGGCGCTTTCACCGGAAAGGACACGGCAACCGGAACAATATCAGAGGCGAGCTCCGCCGCGAAGGCCGAAAACAGGCCGCCGGTGCCGTGCATCCCGGGCAATAATACGAGGTGATCAGGCATCTCCTCCTCCAATGCCAATCTCAACACGGCCGCTTCTACTTTATTTACCTTCTATCTTATCTTTCAGAGATGAAATCAAGCCGCATGCTCGCAGCCGGCTCCCTGGCCGCTCCAGCGGCCATCGCCTGCGCCTCGAAGCTCGGCGCGACGGCGGTTGGCTGACGTCCGACGGCGGCTCAAGAATTATCGGGCCATCCTCTGCGGGACGGTGCTTTGCGCCGTGCAGCGGCCGACAACCGTCATTCGACGTCCGTCGGGCCGAAGGCCGTTGTGGGCGCGACTTCCAGCCGCGATTCCCGCAATGGCAAGCTTTTCAAATCTTTAGCGTCCGTCA
>JARRNO010000113.1:0-6930 GCA_037384885.1 Acidobacteriota bacterium | reverse complement strand
GTTGCGCGTGCCGTAGGCGTGGGACATGCTCATGCAGCCCAATCCCAAAGCCGACACTTCCGGCCCCTGTTTTCCAAGTCTTCTTGTTTGCATGGTATTCTCCCTGCCGGTTTAAAGAAACGGGGTTGGAGGCGGCGGCGGTCCCGCCGAAAAAAATTACGTCCGGAGCGGAAGACCTCCGGGACCCGCGGCGCGAGCCCCGGAGGCGCCCGCCCGGTTACTTCTTGCTCTTGGGCGCCGCAACGCCCAGGTTGTGGGCCAGGAAGGTCCACACATCCGACGTTTGGGCGATGCGCTTGTCCGTGGGCATATAGCCGTGGCTCGTCTTCGCTTCCACCCGGATGAGGATGGGATTGGAGCAGCCCTGGCTGTACTGCATCTTGGCGGTGAACTTGTAGGAATGGCTCGGTACCACCCGGTCATCGTGATCGGCCGTGGTGACGATGGTCGGAGGGTAGCAGACGCCCTTCCTGATGTTGGCCAGGGGGGAATAGGCGTAGAGCCATTTGAAGGCCTTGGGGTTGTTCGAAGTGCCGTATTCGGGCGACCAGAGGTCGCCGCCCGAGAATTTCTGATAGCGGAGCATGTCCATGACGCCCGCGCCCGCGTAGGCGGCGCCGAAGAGATCGGGATGCTGGGTGATGCTGGCGCCGATGAGCAGGCCGCCGTTGGAATAGCCTTCAACGCCCAGGCGCTTGGACGAGGTGTACTTCTTTTTGATGAGATACTTGGCCGCCCAGGCGAAGTCGTCGAAGACGTTCTGCTTGTTGCCCAGCATCCCCGCCCGATGCCACTTCTCGCCATAGACCGCGCCGCCGCGCAGGTTGGCCACGGCATAAACGCCCCCGAGTTTCAGCCAGATAGGAAGCATGGGCGAAAAGTAGGGCGTGATGGTGATGTCGAATCCGCCATAACCGTACAGGATTGTTGGGTTGTGGCCGTCGAGCTTGACGCCCTTTCGCGCCACGATGAACATGGGGACTTTCGTTCCGTCCTTCGAGGTGTAGAACACCTGCTTCGTCTCGTAAGGGGATGGATCGAAATCCACCTTGGGCCTAAAAATCGTGGCGGTTTTGCCGTCCGGCACGTGATAGCGGTAAACGGTTCCCGGATAAAGGAAGGATGTGAAGCCGTAATAGACATCCGGGGAATCGTTCCTTGCCGAAAGCCCGCCTACAGTGCCCAGCGTCGGCAGCGGAATGTTCTGGAGGAGCTTGCCCTGAGTGGAGTACAACTTGAGGCGGCTGGTGGCGATCACTTCTTCGTCCACGAGGATCTTTCCGCCCGCCATGGCCGCGCCCTGGATGACGCCCTTGCCCTCCGGTACGAGGACGCGCCAGTGCGCCGGGGAAGGATCGTCGAGCTTCGCCGCTACGATGCGTCCCTTCGGGGCGTCGAGAGTCGTCTTCAGGAAGAGCGTACCTCCTTCGTGGCCGAACACGGTGTACTGGGCGTCGTTCTTGGTGTAGAGCGGCTTGATGGCCGCCTTGACATCCGGCGCATTGGGATCGCCGAGATCGGCGTAGTAGAGCTCATTCTCCGGCGCCGTGCCGTTGATCAGGTAAAGAAAGAGATAATGGCCGTCTTCGCTCACGTCGGCGCCGACAATCCAATCCGGGAGATCGGGGCGGGCGTAAATGAGGGTGTCCGCGCTCTGGGGCGTGCCGAGGCGATGGTAGTACACCTTCTGGTTCTGCAGATGCTGGCTGATGGCCTTGCCTTTCGGCGGTTCCGGATACCGTGAATAGAAAAAGCCCTTGTCGTCCCTCGTCCAGGCGATTCCGGAGAATTTGACCCAGCGTACCTTGTCCGGCAGCGTTTTGCCGGTGGCCGTGTCGAGCACGTGGACCGTTTCCCAGTCCGAGCCGCCCACCGAGAGTTGATAAGCCATGTAGCGCCCGTCCTTCGTGGGTTCCCACCCGGCCAGGGCGAGGGAGCCGTCGGGAGAGAGCGTGTTGGGGTTGATCAGCACGCGTGGCTTTGCCCCAGGTGAATCCTGGACGTAAACCACGGACTGGTTCTGAAGGCCGCTGTTGCGCCTGAAGAAGAGCTTGCCGCCCGCTTGCAACGGCGTGCTTTCCTTGGCGTAGTTCCAGAGCTTCGTCAGGCGGTCCTTGATCCAGCCGCGCAGGGGGATCTTGTCCAAGTAGGAAAAGGTCAGCTTGTTTTCCGCCTGGACCCACTTCTTGACGGCCGGGCTGTCAAGATTCTCCATCCACTGGTAGGGCGCCGGCACTTTCGTCCCGAAATAGGTGTCGATAATCTGGTCCCGGTGGGCCGCCGGATATTGAAAGCCGGACTTTTTGGGACCGCCGGCCGCCGCGGCCGCTAGAGCGGTGGAAAAGACAAGCAGCCCTGCCAAAAGGATGGAAAGGCGGAGGCCTCTCCCCGTTCCCGTCTGTTTCAAAATGTCAGCGTGTCGAACGCGATGGGTGTGTTTAAGGATCATGGTCTGCCTCCCCTTTGGAAACTGGATGTTCCGCCGCCGACGAGCCGCCCGGCGGGACATTCTCCCGAAATGGAGAATTCTATCGAAAATGGACCTCCTTCTTTATCCACCCTGGGGACTCATCTGTCAAACTGCCTCTCTCCCCATTGGTTTGCAAGGGCGCCGGGCCGTTGCGCGAGGCGCATCATTGGCGCTATGGTGAATCCTGTACTTGGATAGATCGTGTTTGATGCCGCCGCCCCGATTCAACATGCCGCCGGCGGCCCGGAATTTCTACCCATGCCTCATGCGCGGAGGTCTTCCTTGAAACGTAAACTGCTCTTTCTGCTGATGCTGACGATTTCGTGGGGCGCCGCGGCCCAGGCGGTTCCCGGCCGGCTCTTCGGCGGACTGTCCTGGCGCTTCGCGGGACCGCTCCGGGGCGGGCGGGTGCTCGCAGTGGCGGGGATTCCCGGTCAGCCGTTCACCTACTACTTCGGCGCCGTGGACGGAGGCGTCTTCAAGACGACCGACGGCGGCGCCACATGGACGCCCCTCTTTCAGCATGAGCCGGCGGCCTCCATCGGGGCCCTGGCGGTCGCGCCCTCCGATCCGGAGATCCTTTACGCCGGGACCGGGGAATGTGCGATCCGTTCAGACATCACTTACGGCGACGGCATGTACCGCTCGGACGACGGTGGAAAGACATGGCGCTGCATCGGTCTGGCGGACACCCGGCACATCGGCTCCGTACTCGTTTCGCCCACCGATCCGGACACGGTGCTGGTGGCCGCTCTGGGCCACGCTTACGGGCCGAACGCCCAGCGCGGGGTCTTTCGAACCACCGACGGTGGAAAGACCTGGACGCGAACCCTCTTTATCAACGACGAGACCGGCGTGGTAGACCTGGCCCGCGACCCCGCCCGCCCGAACGTGGTTTTCGCGGCGGCCTGGAACGCCCGCCGGACCCCCTGGTTCCAGTACGCTCCCGTCGAAGGCCCCGGCAGCGGCGTGTACCGTTCGGACGACGGAGGCAAGACCTGGCGGAAGCTCCCCATGACAGGTCTTCCCTCAAAGGGGCTGGGCCGGATCGGTCTCGCCGTGGCGCCGGGGACGCCCGGACCGCGCGTTTATGCGGTCGTGAGCGCAGGACGGAAGGGCGGCGTGTACCGCTCCGACGACGGCGGGACAACCTGGAAACGGACGAGCGCCGATCCACGGTTTCTTACGCGCGGGTGGTACTTCGGGCGGATCGTCGTGGATCCGAAAAATCCAGATGTGGTGTACGTGCCCCACATCTCGCTTTACCGCTCCACCGATGGTGGTGCGCATTTCAAGGTGATCAAAGGCTCGCCGGGGGGCGATGATTTCCACGCGCTCTGGATCGATCCCGATAACCCGGCGCGCATGATTCTCGGCTCCGACCAGGGTGCGGCGGTCTCGGTGGACGACGGCGCGCACTGGACAACCTGGTACAATCAGCCCACCGCCCAGATCTACCGGATCGCCACCGACAACGCCTTCCCCTACCACATCTACGCAACCCAGCAGGATTCCGGGGCATTCGCCATCACCTCCCGGTCCGACACGGGCCGGATCACCAACTGTTCGTGGCACAGCGTGGGGGGCAGCGAATCCGGCTACGTGATTCCCAAGCCGGGCGACCCGGGTACTATCTACGCATCGGGAGCGGGCGGGGACATCATGCGCTACGACGCGGAGACGCGGCAGGTGACGAACATCTCCCCGGCGCTGTTCATCCATTTCTGGATGAAGCCGTCCCAGGTCGCTTACAACTATCCCTGGAACACGGCGCTCGCCGTGTCTCCCTTCCATCCCGGCACCTTGTACGTGGGCGCCCAGGTGGTCTTCAAGAGCACGGACATGGGAGACCACTGGAAGATCATCAGCCCGGTCCTGACCGGCCGGGAGAAGGGCGCCGAATGTTCGGGAACGCCTACTCCTGAAAGCGCATCCGCCTGCGGATACGGCTGCATTTACGCGCTGGCGCCTTCTCCCAAGAAAGACGGCGTGCTCTGGGCGGGCACCACCGACAGCCGGGTCTGGGTGACTCTGAACGGGGGGCGCCGCTGGCGCAACGTCACGCCGAAGGGCCTGCGGCCCTGGAGCCGCATCGCGCGCATCGAGGCGTCGCCCTTTGATGCCGAAACGGCTTACATCGCCGTGGACCGGCACCGGATGGACGACTTCAAGTCTTACATTTACGTCACCCACAACGCCGGCCGGACCTGGCGGGAAATCGACGCGGGCATTCCCGAGGGCGCCTTCGTCCGCGTGGTGCGGGCCGACCCCGTGCGGCGGGGACTGCTTTACGCCGGGACGGAAACGGGCGTTTACGTGTCTTTCAACGATGGACTTCAGTGGCAGTCCCTGCAGTTGAACCTTCCGACGGCTTCCGTCAGGGACCTGGCTGTCCACGGCGACGACCTCATCGCGGGGACGCACGGCCGCGGTCTTTGGGTGCTGGACAATATCGCGCCTCTGCGCCAGGCGATCCAGGCCAAGCACGCGGGCGACGCCTATCTCTACAAGCCGGAGACGGCCTACCGGTTACGCCTCAGCCTGTACCACGGCGAGCCGGTTCCCCCCGACGAGCCTTACGCGAAGAATCCTCCCACCGGGGCCGTTATCGACTACGTGTTGAACACCCCATCCAAGGGGCCTGTCACGCTGGCGGTCTACGACTCAGCGGGAAAACTCGTTCGCGAGTTTTCAAGCGCGGCACAACCGCCCGATCTCCCCGAACCCCATTTCAACACCGTGTGGAGAGCGCCCTTTGAAAAGCTGCCGGCCGCTCAAGGGTTCCACCGGTTCGTCTGGGACCTGCGTTACACGCCGCCCAAGACGCTCCATCCGCGCTGGGGCTGGTCCACGGTGCCCCACGGCGCCCGTTGGGGACACACCTCGCCGCTTGTGCTTCCGGGAGTCTACCGCGTGGTGCTGAAAGTGGACGACAAGTCGTACGCGCGGCTTCTCACCGTGAAGGCGGACCCCAGGGTCAAGGCGGCGCGCGCCGTTCTCGAAACCCAGGTCAGCCTCGGGCTTGAAATCCGGGATGCCGCCGACTCGGCCCTCGGCCTGCTGCAGAGGGCGGAGGCGGAGGCGCGACGCGCCGCGAAAAGCGGGAATAAGGCGCGCGCGAGCCAAATCCGATCTTTCGTTAAGACGCTCAAGATTGCGGAGGCACGCGGAAAACTCCTGGGCCTGCTCCGCTCCATCGAAAGCGCAGACACGGCGCCTTCCGAACCCGTGGCGGCGGCCGCGAGAAAACTTCTGAAAGAGTTGAAGAGCGCCCAGTCCAAGCTGGGAGGCCGTTTGAAGGCAGGAAGAACGCCCGCCGGGGGTTGAAGGTTCTGGCCACAAGGTTGAATGCCGGAATCGAATGGAAGCGTGCCCGTGACATGGGTGTCTGCACGTCATTTCAATGATCCCCGCACCTGCAATCCCGCAAGGTGCTTTCCAGGCAGGATGATGATCTTCGTGGACCGGCAGTGGTGGCTTCTCGCGAAGCCAGGTAAATCCTTTATTCCAAGCATGTTAAATATGAATTGATTTTTCGGCTGATTGTGTGATATAATATTTAGCAATCAACTTAAAAGAGTAAGACGGTGCGGGCAGAAGAGGGTCCTTGTTGCGCCATGTCTATCTCGAAGCGATCGAGCGGAACTTGGCCCTATTCGGCAATAAGCCCACCCTTGTTTCGCCCCAGCATGGCGGTGTGAACCCTTTTAACCTGCATGCAGAAGGCCTCGAACTTGGCTTCTATCAACTGTGGAAACGGGCTGCCGTCGCATTCCAGGGCGAAAAAGGGAATGTCTGGATGCTGCGCCAGGATGGATGAGACAGCGTCCGGATGACGCGCCACGCGGGGCTTCTCTTCGTTAAGGCGAGCACCGAGGAGGGCTTCCGCCACCCGGCTCGGCATGCATCCGAAAGGGCCTACGGATACAATGCCCGCCACCTCTTCGAGCACATCGCAAAGCGCGGCGCCCACGGTCAACGTCGTTTCGCCTCCCGAGAATCGAGGAGAGATGACATGTTCCACGCGGCGACACATTTCGTCCACGCCGCTCATGGCGAAATCGTAAAGCCCGGACCTTGCGAGAATGCGCTTGACCCGCTCTTCGAACCGGTGCTTAAAAAAGCCTTCCAAACGGACGCCTTGTCGTGCTGCAAAACCGGTTCGCACATGGTAGAGGTTTCTTTTCTGCAGCAGGTCGCAGAAGTAGATAAATTTCGAGGCATGCTCGGTCTTGGCCATGATGCCCCTATCCGCCAGCCGCTGTTCCAGGTACTGGGTGGCGAAGGGTTCGAGCCGGACGTAAATCTCTCCCAGAAGACCGACTTTCGGCGCTTCTCCCAGAAGCCCGGCGGTCGGAATCGCGGCTAGCTGGGATGCGGCTTGTTCGAGGACTTCACACACCTCTTCAAAGGAAAATCGCTCGAGAGCTTCTGCAACGGAAGATTCCGCTGCTTCGTAT
>JARRNO010000112.1:3873-10874 GCA_037384885.1 Acidobacteriota bacterium | reverse complement strand
GGGAGACCTCAACAGCGGCGACGAAATTGCCATCCGCGTAGACCAGACCCTCACCCAGGACGCCACGGGGACCATGGCTTATCTCCAGTTCGAGACCATGGGCATCCCCCGGGTCAAGACGGAACTGTCCGTGTCCTATGTGGACCATAATACGCTGCAAGTTGGATTTGAAAACGCGGACGACCACCGCTACCTGCAGACCGTTGCCGCCCGCCACGGCATTCATTACAGTAAAGCGGGCAACGGAATCTGCCACCAGGTGCACGTGGAGCGGTTCGGCGTACCGGGCAAAACGCTGCTAGGGTCCGACAGCCACACGCCCACGGGCGGCGGTATCGGCATGATCGCCATCGGCGTGGGTGGCCTGGACGTGGCCGTGGCCATGGCGGGCGGCCCCTTCTTCATGCCCCGTCCGAAGGTAGTTAAGGTCAACCTGACAGGCAAATTCAGCCCCTTCGTTTCGGCAAAGGACATCATCCTAAAGCTGCTTGAGATCATGACCACCAAGGGCAACGTTGGAAAGATCGTGGAATACGCCGGCCCCGCCCTCGCCTATCTCACGGTTCCGGAGAGGGCCACCATCGCGAACATGGGCGCCGAACTGGGCGTGACCACCTCGGTCTTCCCCAGCGATGAGCAGACGCTCTCCTTCCTGAAGGCGCAAAACCGGGAGTGGGCCTATACCGAACTTGCGGCGGATCAAGACGCGTCCTACGATGAGACGATCGAGATCAATCTGGATGAACTCAGGCCCATGACTGCGCAGCCCCACAGCCCCGACAACGTAGCGACGGTCGAGTCCCTGAAGGGGAAGAAGGTCAACCAGGTCTGCATCGGATCGTGCACCAATTCCTCGCTGCGCGACCTCGTGGCCGTGGCGAAGATGCTCGAGGGGCGGAAGGTGCATCCCGATGTCGAGCTGATCATCGCGCCAGGCTCCCGGCAGGTGGAAATGGAGGCGGCGTCCAGGGGGCTGATGGCGACATTCTTGAAAGCCGGGGCCCGTGTCGCCGAAACGGCTTGCGGATTCTGCATTGGTGCCGGCCACGCTCCAGGTTCGGGCGAAGTGTCCGTCCGTTCCAACAATCGGAATTTCAAGGGACGTTCCGGTACAGCCGATGCGAAAATCTACCTGGCCAGCCCGGAAACCTGCGTCGCCTGCGCCCTCACGGGCGAGTTTACCGATCCCTCTACACTCGGACTGGAGCCGGCCGTTTTTGAGCTGCCACGGGAGTTCATGGTCGACGATTCCATGGTGATCGCTCCTCCTCCGGATGGCTCCAGCGTGAGGGTGGAGCGCGGCCCAAACATCGGCGATCCTCCGAAGGTATCTCCCATGCCCGACCGCATCGAGAAGACGGTTCTTCTCAAGGTGGGAGACAAGATCACCACAGACCACATCATGCCCGCCGGCCAGTATCTCAAGTACCGGTCCAACATTCCCAGATACGCAGAAGTCGTTTTCCGGCCCGTGGACGAATCCTTTTCCAAACGCGCCCTGGAGGCGGGCGGCGGCTACGTTGTGGGGGGCGATTCCTACGGACAGGGATCCAGCCGGGAACATGCGGCCATCTGCCCCAGCTACCTGGGTGTAAAGGCAGTCTTCGCCAAGGCCATCGAGCGAATTCACAAGACAAACCTGGTCAATTTCGGCATTCTTCCGCTGCTCTTCGAAGATCCCGCCGACTATGATCGAATCGAGCAGGGCGACGTTCTGGTCATCGAGGGAATTCATGCGGCGCTTGACTCAGGCAGGAAGCTGAAGGTTCACGACGCGACGCGCGGCTTCGATTTCGATGTGCGCATCGACGTGTCGAAACGGCAGGCTGAAATCTTGAAGGATGGGGGCACGCTGAACCACATGAAGAAACAGGCGTCCTGACGTCTTGCAAGACGGATGAAAACGCCGGGTCCCGGAGCATTCCGGGGCCCGGCGTTTTGTTGACAAGAGGGTGGATCCTCACGTTCTCCGGTGGCCGGACACCGGCCGGCGGCGGGTAAGCATCCGGATCAGGGTTCCTTCGGTTTCTCCATTTGCCGCAGCTTCAACCAGAGCAAAAGAGCCACCAGGGCCGCCAAGCCGAAGAAGACGGCAAGTCCCTTCCGGCGGAACTGGAGTTCTCGAAACGCCTTTTGAGCCAAGGTGTCTGCCTTCTTTGCGTCCTTCATTCCTTTCCCGGTGATGGCCGAGACTTTTGATACGTTAAAGGTGTGGATGTGGACCCTGGACTTCATGAGGCTGCTGTGGGCTTCCTGAAGCAGCAAGGACGCGTCGTCCATCAGCATACCCTTGGACGATGCCTTGTCCACATCCGTTTCGGCGTGGGAAATGGCCTGATCAAGGGAATGGATGTTTTGGTACATGCCGGCCATAACCTGATAGCCCTTTGAACCCTTGTCGTGACATTGCTTGCAGGCGGACTTGTTTCCCGCGGGATCCAGCAAGGCGTCCGAGGGGTGCTGGATGTTGTGCTTTCCGTGGCAGACGATGCACTGTCCGTATTTCAGCACCTCCCACGGCTCCTTCATGGGCCCGGCGTCGTATAGCTGCTGATTGATAACGTGGCAGGTCCCGCAGACGAAAGAGATGGATTTCAGGTTCGGTGGGATGGCGCCGTGGTTGCCGTGGCAGTCGTTGCACGTGGGGGCCGACAGGTCGCCTTTGACGTAGAGGGCTTTCGCGTGAACGCTCTTGCGATATTGGGCGACCACGTCGCTGGAGAGGTGATACCGATCCATGAGGGCCTTGTCTGCGTGGCATTTTCCACATGTGTCGGCCACGTGCGTGGGATACACCGGAGAAAGCGGATTGCCGGGTTTGAGGATCTTGTGGGCTCCGTGGCAGCTTACGCAGGTGGCGGCGTGTCCATCTCCCTTTTCGATCAGTTGGCCGTGCTTGGACGTCCAGTAAAGCTCAAGCTGGTCCACCCTGATGCTGGGATTGAACTTCTTCATGAAGGTCTTATCGGCATGGCAGCCGCCGCAAAGCTTGGGAATATCAAGGGGCGAGGGCGCACCCTTGAATCCCTTGCGGGGATCCATGGCGGCGGCTGGAGACGCCGCTGTGTTGTCGCCTCCGTGGCAGTCGACGCAGCTGACGCCCGCTTCGTTGTGGATGCTCGCCTTCCACTGGGCGACGACAGCGCCGAAGTTTCCCGGAAGGGAGCCATGGCATTGAATGCACGAGGATTCGCGGGCAGCGAGGGACAGCGCGAAGAGAGCCGCAAGCGTTAGAGCGAAAACGAGACGAGCAGTTTTCATCGTTGCCCCCTAGGCGAAATATCCATATATCGTCATGGCGATCATGAAAACCAGGGCGGCTGTGCCTCCCACCGTCACCCAAAGGCTGGGCTGCTCCCTGGATGCCTTCCGGTCAATGAACGGAAGCAGGAAGGCCGCGGCTCCAGCAAGGCTGAAAAGCCCCATGCCAACCACTTCGCCTTCAATTCTGACGATATGCGCCGGCAAGAATTTGAGGGCCTGGAAAACGGCGAGGAAATACCACTCGGGCTTTATCCCGGGGGGAGCCGAGCCGAAGGGATTGGCCTTGACCCCGAGGTCCCAGGGAAAAAGACTGGCGGCCAGCGCAAGGACGCACAAAGCGACAAGCCAGGCGAACAGGTCGCGGAGCAGAAAATTCGGGAAGAATTTAATCTCTCCCTTGATGCGTGCGTTGATTGGGACGCTCATGCCCTGAGCCTGGACCAGGTAGAGGTGAAAGGCGAGTATCAGAATGACGAGGAAGGGGAGCACAAACACGTGCAACGCAAAAAAGCGGCTCAGTGTGGCAGACCCGACCTCGGTCCCCCCTCGCGTCAGTTCCAGGAGCCAGTGGCCCGCAAAAGGAAATCTATCGACCATGGTGGTGCCGACCTTGGTGGCGAAATACGAAAGCTTGTTCCAGGGCAGGAGGTAGCCCGTGAATCCAAAGCCCAGGCAGAGCAGCATAAGAATGAAGCCGGACATCCAGGTCATCTCCCGCGGCTTGCGGTAGGCTTTGGTCAGCAGGGCGGTGAAAAAGTGAAGGAAAATGCAAAGGATCATGAGATTCGCCGACCAGACGTGCACGGAGCGGATCAGCCACCCAAAAGGCACTTGCGTCATGATGTATTTGACGCTGCTGTAGGCGTTGGCCGGAGTCGGCTGGTAATAGAGCAGCAGAAGCACGCCCGAGCAAACCTGGACGATGAAGAAGAACAGGGCCATGCCTCCAAAGAAATAAAAGAAGGTAAATCGATGGCGGGGGACTGTCTTTTCTTCGAGGAGGTGGCGCGGGCCCTCCAGGGAAATGCGGGCTTCGATCCAATCCAGAATTTTCCTGATCATGACAGCCTCCTGCTGACCAGAATGTCCTTCCCCTCGACGTGCACCGCATAGGCGGTCAGCGGTTTGGGCGGAGGCCCCGCTATGTTCTTTCCGTGAAGGTTGTAGAACCCGTTGTGACAGGGACACCAGATTTCCTTCACATCGGCGCGGTAGCGAACCGTGCAGCCGAGGTGGGTGCACACGGCGGTGAAGGCGCGGTACTCACCCTGGGGGGTCATGATAAGGATGCCTGGCTTCTCGCCGAACTTGAAAATCTTTCCTTCGTTCGGTTTCAGGTCGCCGACTTTTGCGGCTGTTCCGCTGTCCACGGAATTGCCGGATTTTTCGGGCGGAATCAAGTAGTGGACGACCGGGTAGACCATGCTGCCCAGGAGCGCCAGACCGCTGACGGATAAGAGGCCGTTGAGGAAAGAACGCCTGTCCATGCTATTCCCTCCCGTAGTTGTTGGTTTTTGGAGCTATTTATCAACATACCATTGAATCATAGAGAATGTCAGCAAAATACCGGCGGCCGTCCCACCCCTGTGGGCGAAATCCCCCTGGACTGATTCTTGGCGGGGCTTCAACTTCGGTGAGAAGTTGGGTACACTCAGTCAGGAGGTATCCGTGGAGCCAGTTGATCTCCAATACCCGGTCACCGATGGATCCGTTCCCCCAGAGGCGGCTCCCCGCTACGTACTTCCCGTCTTTGAAGGGCCGCTCGACCTGCTTCTGTACCTGATCCAGAAAAATGAAGTGGACATCATGGATATCCCGATCGCCAGGGTCACCGACCAGTACCTTGGCTACCTGGAGCAGATGCGGGAGCTGAACCTTGAAATCGCTTCGGACTTCATCCTCATGGCGGCGACGCTCATTCAAATCAAGAGCCGCGTCCTCCTGCCCCAGGCGGCGCTGGATGAAAACGGAGAGCCCCTGGAAGACCCGAGGGAGGCCCTGGTGCGCGAGCTCCAGGAGTACCAGCGCGTAAAAGAACTGTCGCAGATCCTCAAAGAGCGGGAAATCATGTCGCTCGCGCAGTTCACCCGGGCACCCTTTCTTGAAGGACCTGCGGGAAGCGGGGAATTTATGGCGCTGGAGGTCGACCTGTACGATCTCGTCGACGCGCTGAACAGAGTCCTGAAGCGAGCTTCGGACCGACGGGAGCGGCTAGTCTACGCCCAGGAAGTGAGCCTGGAGGAGTGCATGCGGGGGATTCTCGCACGCCTCGGCCGCCACGGATCGCTTCTTTTCACCGACTTGTTCGAGGGGCCGGCGACACGGCTGCAGATCGTGGTGACCTTTCTCGCCCTGCTCGAGCTTGTCAAGCAGAGGCGCGTCCTGCTCAGGCAGGGAGGCGCCTTCGAGCCCATCCGCCTCGCTACGCGTTGAAGGCTTCTTCGTGGACGGGAACGGCGGGGAAGCTCAGGCTGAGGCGGATGCCGTTCCCTCCGACCTCCTGGAGCCGGCTCTCTCCCCCCATCAAGTGCATGAGGTAATCGGTGACCGCCAAGCCTAGGCGGGGCGAGGGTCGTGATGCATCGTTATCTTCGGCGGCACGGGGCATGAGAAACGTACCGAGAATCCGGTTCAGGGGAGGCCGCTCCGCCGGATCGAGCTCGGCCAGCTCCGCTGTCAGCAAGGTGCCGCATTCTTCCGGAGCGAGAGAAAATCGGACGGCGCCGCCGGAACGGCAGAGCCTGGTCAAGTTTGCAACAAGGTTTTCCATCAGATGTTCAAGAACCTCGGGCGTGGCCATGGTTTCGCCGCTTGCCGGTCTCCCGGCGAGAATGATCTCCACCCCGGCGGCTTCACATTCTTTGCGCTGCCGGTCTGAGGCCGACACAAGGGCTTCCCAAAGGGGGGTCGGCACCCATGTGGATGGCTCGACCCGGCGAAGAAACCGGGAGAATTCGAGAAGCTGTTCCACCGATTCATCCAGCAGGCGTGCATTTCGCTGGATGGCTTCCAGCGCTTTCGCCTGGCCGTCATTCAGCGGTCCATATCGATTCCTGAGCAGAAGCTCGGCGAAGCCCAGGATGATTCCCGGCGGCGTTTTCAACTCATGAGCCAGAGTAGAGAGGATCTCCTCCTGAAGCTCGGAGAAAGTTTCGAGTTTCCGGCTCGCCTTCCGGATTTCCGAAATCAGGGCCTCTTGGCGGCGCGCCTGAAGCACCTGGGATGTGACATCGCGAAAAACGCCTTCGTATCCCGCCGTCTCGCCGTCGGCGTCGCTGATCCGGCGGATGCTCGATTCCACGAAAAACTGGCTGCCGTCCTTGCGGCGGGCTGGGCCGACGAAGGCGTGGACGAACTGATGTTCCCGGATCTGTTCGATCAATTTGCGCCGCACTTCCGCGCTGGCGTTCGTGTCGTGGGTCGTCAAGCCCGAAAGCATTTCGGGGACCGTGTAGCCGTACATCTGTGCGCCCACGTCATTGATCTGCATGAAGCGGCCTTCGGCGTCGGACCTGTAATATCCGACCCCCAACCCGTCCAGGATTTTCAAAAATTCACGGGGCGCGGTCTGCCCGGCCGGCAAATTCGAATTCATCGCCAAAGCCTCTCCCACTGTCATCATATTCTGTTCACCTTGCGGTGACAAGAAAAAGCGCTTGACCCGGCTACGTCCTAAAGTTATCCTTCTTTGGAAAGGGCGGGCATGAAAGACTTTGTCATGAGACTTCGTTTGTGGC
>JARRNO010000112.1:0-3837 GCA_037384885.1 Acidobacteriota bacterium | reverse complement strand
GGGGCTCGGAATTCTGACTCTGCGTACCTTCCGTGGTATCGTGACCGGCCCGTGGGAGTGGGGACTCATCAGCTACCAGATGGAAATGCTGGGCGTGAAGTCCTTCTCCATCGTCCTTATCACCGCCGTTTTCATTGGAATGGTGGTGGCCCTGCAGACGGCCTACGCCCTTCAGGCCTTCAATGCCAAGCTTTACGTCGGCGAAGTCGTGACGCTTTCCATGGTGCGGGAGCTCGCCCCCGTTCTGATCTCCCTGATGGTGGGCGGACGGGTCGGCGCCGGCATCACGGCTGAGATCGGTTCCATGAAGGTCACGGAGCAGATCGATGCGCTTCGCGCCATGGGGGCGAATCCTGTGCAGAAGCTTGTCATTCCACGGTTCCTGGCCTTCCTGGTCATGCTCCCGGCGCTCGTACTGATCGCCGACGCCCTGGGGATGATCGGCGGATGGGTGATCTCCACTTTCCAGCTCCAGATCGCCGGCCGGTTTTACCTCAGCCACGCCTTCCGGCTGCTTCATTTCTCAGACGTCCTTTCGGGCCTGGGAAAGACCTTCGTTTTCGCCGGAATGATCACGCTGATCGCCTGCTATAATGGCATGAGAACAGAAGGCGGTGCAGACGGTGTCGGGCGTGCGACGACTTCCACGGTGGTGTTGGCGTCCATCGTGATCCTAATCTCGAACTTCTTCCTGACCAATATACGGACGTAAAAATAAGTTTCGGACGAAACGAGGTTCTCCAGGGAGTGAATCTGGCCATCAACCGTGGAGAAAATCTCGCCATTCTGGGCGGATCCGGGAGCGGCAAGTCCGTTCTGCTGAAATTGACTATCGGCCTCCTGAAAGCAGACGAGGGAAATATTTTCATCGAGGGCAGCGACGTCACGAATTACCGGGAAAAGGATTGGATGGATATTCGGAAACGGATTTCCTACATGTTTCAGTGGGGAGCCCTGTTTGACTCCATGAACGTATACGACAACGTGGCGTTCCCGCTGCGAGAGAACCGCAGCTGCAGTGAAGAAGAAATCGAACACCGCGTTCATGAGAAGCTTGCCCTTGTGGACCTCGAAGGCCAGGACGAGGTCTTTCCGGCCGATCTGTCCGGCGGCATGCGAAAGCGCGTGGCGCTTGCTCGGTCGATTGTGACTGAGCCCGACTGCATTTTGTACGACGAACCCACCTCCGGCCTGGATCCCATCACGGCCCATACAATCAACCAATTGATCCGGCGGATGCAGAAATTGCTCGGGGTGACCGCCGTCATCGTGACGCATGATATCCAGTCTATGTTTCACGTGGGAGACAGAGTGGCCTTTCTCTACGAGGGGCGCATGGCCTTCACGGGAACGCCGGACGAGGCCCGGACCTCGAACCATCCCGTCCTGCGTGGCTTTATCGAGGGGAGAAATGTCGATGAATCAGGCGACTGACTGGAGGCTGGTGAAGATCGGGCTGATCTTCGCACTGGTGCTCCTGATCGCGGCGCTGGCCATCCTTGGGATCACCAGCAGGCAGAAGCTCTTTGAAAGAAAGGTGGAATACTACAGCATCTTTCCCAGTGCGGCCGGCCTGAAAGAGGGCAGCGGCGTCTGGTACCAGGGTGTAGAAGTTGGTTACGTATCCAGCATCGCGTTCAGCAAGGATGTGAACAATCCAAAAGTCGTGGTCAAGTACCGTGTCAGTTCCCAATTGGTGCCGCGCATTCGCAGCAGCACCCGCGCCTCCATCAAGACGCTCGGCCTGTTGGGCGACAAGTATCTTGCGCTGATCACGCCCCCGGGAACGATGTCAAAAGCTCCCAATATTGTCCCGGGCCACGAAATTCCCATCGACCAGACCCTGAATCTGGAGGCGCTGGGACGCGGGGCGCAGGACGTGATGGACAACATCATCCAGATCAGCCGTGATTTGAATGAGCTGCTCAACAATATCAACAACGGGGGCGGCGTCATTTCCAGGCTCCTCAAGGACCCGGAGATGGGGCAGGAGACCGTGAACAGGTTGAGCAGCATCAGCAAGAGCCTGGACAAGATTTCGGCGACCATCGCCAACGGCCAGGGTTTTGCCGGAAAAATGCTGGCGGATCCCGCGTATGGGAACAGAGCCGCCCAGAACCTTTCCGAATCTCTTGAAAAGATCAACGCCATCCTGACGACCATCCAGAAAGGAAAGGGTGGAGCAGGGGCCTTTGTGGCTGAAAACGGCCAGGGCGAGGAAATCGTGAAGAACCTCGCCGTCGCCGCGCAAGGATTCGCCAAGGTCGCCGACGGTCTCCAGAAAAAAGGCACCCTGGCCAATGACCTGTTCGTGAACGAGGAGTACGGAAAGAAACTGGGGGCGAACCTGCTCTCCATCAGCGACTCTCTGGCTTCCATCCTGAAAAAGGTCGACAACGGCCAGGGTACGGTGGGGGCGCTCATCAACGACAAGTCGGTGTATAATTCCCTTTCCGCCGTCGCGGACGGCATTCAACGCTCATCGATCGTGAAGTGGTACCGGGAAAAAAAGGCAAAGGACGCGGCGCGCGCCGCAAAAAGGGAAAGCCGGAAAGAGAGCCAACATCAGAAATGAGAGTACTCGTGACGGGGGCCGCCGGATTCATCGGGTCCAACCTCAGTGAGGCGCTGGTGCGGGCCGGCCACCAGGTACTGGGGGTGGATAACTTCGATCCCTACTATCCGCGTGCAGTCAAAGAAAGAAACCTTCGCGGCGCGATGTCGGAGAAGGCCTTTCAATTTATCGAACTTGATCTGCGGGACCGTGCCGCGGTGAGTGCGCTTCTGGAAGAACCGGTCGACGTTGTCGTTCATTTGGCCGGCCGGGGCGGCGTTCGACGGTCACTCGAGGACCCCCACGCCTACCAGGAGATGAACTATGCAGCCACGCTCAACCTCCTGGAAGGCATGAGGGGCAACGGACGCAGCCGGCTGGTGTTCGCTTCAACATCCAGTGTTTACGGAAACAGGTCTTCCGCCCCATTTCGCGAGGACGACCGGACGGATTGGCCGCTTTCCCCTTACGCGGCGACCAAGAAGGCCTGCGAAGTTCTCTGCCACACCTATCACCATGTTTACGGCTTTCACGTGTACGCTTTGCGTTTTTTTACGGTGTACGGCCCGCGCCAGCGTCCCGACATGGCCATCCACAAGTTCGTCAAAGCCATCTTGGAAGGCCGCCCCATCGAGCGCTATGGAGATGGGGCCAGCGAACGTGATTATACTTACGTGGACGACATCACGGACGGTGTGGCCCGGGCCGTTGAGCGAGTGCGGGGTTACGAGATCATCAATATTGGGGGCTCGAAAACGACCTCCCTGGCCGATATGATTTCGGCCATCGAAACGCAGCTGGGCAGGAAAGCCCAGATAATCGAAAGGCCCATGCCGCCTGGAGACGTCCCCCTGACCAGCGCCGACGTGGAGAAGGCGGGAAGGCTGCTTGGGTTTTCCCCCGCGGTGCGCCTCGAAGAGGGTCTGAGGCGGTTCATCAAGTGGTATCAAGAGGAGAATTCTGCATGCGAGTAACTGTCATCGGGACGGGTTACGTGGGCCTCGTAACCGGGGCGTGCCTGGCCCATTTCGGCCTCGACGTGACGTGCACCGACGTGGACGAAGGCAAATTTGCCCTTTTGAATGAAGGCAGGCTTCCCATCTACGAGCCCGGCCTGGGTGAAATCGTTGACCAAAACGTGGAAGCCGGAAGGCTGCATTTCAGCACGGATGTCGCGGGAGCCATCCCTGGGGCCGAAATCATATCGGCCAGGGAGGTCGTTTTCGAGCCCCCAATATTGATGATCTCGTAACCCCGCACTCGCTCAACGGCCCGGGCCACAC
>JARRNO010000111.1:0-7017 GCA_037384885.1 Acidobacteriota bacterium | reverse complement strand
GATGATGCTTCTTTTCCTTTTTGGCTTCACGGGCCCGGGCCTTCCCTTTGGGCTCACGGATATGTTTTTGGTGCGCTTCGCGGCGCGGAGCCCTGCTGGTCGCGCGATGTTCCCGGTGCATCCTGTTGTTTGGATAGGTGTGGAGAACGCCGCGGGGGCTTGGGCTGCGGTGGGGCTCACCACGTTTCATCCGGGGCTCCCGGCGGGTTCCGCCGTTTGGCGACGCGTTGCGTGGGCCGTGGGAGTTCCGGGTGCGGGGAGAAACTTGAAGCGGCCTGGGCGGCGTATGCTCGTATCTCGCATGATTCCCATACGATCGGTGGCCGTGGTCAGGCCTGTTTTCACGTCCTGACAGGCCGGATCGCCTTTCACGAGGCCCTTCGTTCCTTCGACGGTCCACCCTCGCGGAGTGGTTCCGTTCGTGGCGGATCTCGCGCTCCATCACACTGCGCGGAACACCGCGCGCCTTTCTGGGATGGTAAGCACGGACACGGCGAAGGTGTTCGATGCCCCGGATCCGGCCGTGCGGCCTTCCGCCGTAGGGCGCTCCCCGGAATCCTTCATGTCTCCGGTCCCGGCGGATGTGATGGGTCCAGACATGCCTGTGGCCGCGGTAGTGGCCGTGATCGCGGTCGCGGTAGACATAGGTGTTCCTGAAAATCCGGTTGTGGACGATCACGGTGCGGTTCATGTACACGTCGTGATGGTGCCAATCGCAGTCGCCGAAGAGTGCATGCGCCACGATGAATCCGACGCCCCACGCAAACCCGTTCACCAGGGACGCGCCGGGCGACGGCCTCCAGGCGGAAGAGTAATAGTAGGTGGGATAACTGCCCCAGGCCGCCCCGAAAACCACCGCCGGGTTGTAGGCGGGCACGTAGACAACGGATGGATTGTAGGGCTGAATGGCGATATAGGAGGGCTGGACCACCACCGTCTGCTGGCGTCCGGACCGCAGATAGCCGGCGCGGTAGGAGTCCCTCCTGAGGCGTTGGACAGCATCCATGACCTGGTTTCTCTGGTAGAGAAAGGCGTAACCCAGGTCGGTCGTCCATTGCATGTTTCGGCCCATCCTGTCGAGAAGCGTGGGGAACTTGCACATGGAAATGACGCTTGGGTCCCAGGTGGACGTGGAGAGCGCATCATCGAGCGCCGGGCCGGAAAGGCCGGGGTTTTCCCGCATCCACTGGTCCGCTTCGGCCACCTGGTCCGGGTAGGTGGCGGCCATCAAGACCTGCGACATGAGGGCGTCGGGATAAAGCGCGATCGGAGCCACCATCTGCTCGATCTGGGGTTCCGTGTAGGTCACGGCGCCCTGGGCCCGATACGCCAGCCCCCCGGAAAGGATGCCGGCTGCGGCAAAAAAGAGTGTCAAAATTCTGAAGTGCTTCATGCGTAGGACTCCCTGTCCCCAAGGAACACGGTTCAATAAGCTTCGGCGACGGCCGCCGCCCCCGCGTTCCGGATGAAGTGCCTGGAGATTGATTCCGGCCGGATCAGCCGTCCCGGCTCTGTTTGAACGCATCGTACTCCTCCTTTTCTCCACCACCGATCCCTGTTGACCATTCCCAACCGGGGGATTGAGAGGTAATCCAGCGCCGCCCCCCGGGAGCCCGATGAGCAATCGCAGCGCCTTTCTGCCACTCTACTCCGTTTAACGGGCCTTGGCGAGAGATCCTTCGCGAGCTGGTGCATTTCCACTCAAGAAACGGGACAGGCGACGGACCATGAAGCGTGAATTCGCGGCACACTGTGAGAAGCAAGAGGATCTATGCTTCATAGCTCCTTTCCGGCTCACCGCTACGTGCTTTCCACTCTCCACCGATCACTTTCTGCCCTGACTTTGTTATGATGACAGGCAGCAAAATGGAGTGGTATTGGACTGCTTCAGGACGGCTGGAGGCGCGTCGTATCCTGGAGTTGTCGCAGGCGCCCTCTCTCCGGAAAAACGGGGACGCCGCCGAGTCAGTCAGGAGGCTAGGATGTACGAAATGTACCGGAAACCGACGCTCTCGAAAACCGGCCGGGCCGTGGGGACGGGCTGGCTCCCGCCCCTTCCGGACCTGCGGGACTACACGGCCGGACATCCGGACATCGAGGCGATGAGCCGGAAGCTTGGAATCAAGGAGGGCAAAGGGGCAAAGAAACTGAAGCCTGCCGCGGATCTTCGCAAATGGTGTTCGAAAGTCGAGGACCAGGGAGACCTGGGCGCCTGTACGGCTCACGCCGCAGTTGGCGTCGTGGAGTATTTCGAGAACCGGGCCTTTGGCCGGCACATTGAAGGGTCCAGGCTGTTTGTGTACAAGACCACGCGCAATCTGATGCAGGTCAAGGGCGACTCGGGCGCGTGGATTCGCAACGCCATGGCCGCGCTCGCCGTCTGCGGCGTCCCCGCGGAAAAATACTGGCCCTACACCGATGCGAAGTCCGACTTCGACCGGGAGCCCACCGCTTTCGTCTACTCGGTGGCCGATAATTTCGAGGCGGCTTCTTATTTTTGCCACGACCCGGCCGGCGAACAAGCCAAACCGGAGAAGATACTGGAGAGCGTGAAGCGCTACCTGGCCGGCGGCATTCCCTCCATGTTCGGCTTCTTCGGTTTTCCGTCGTTCGAGGAGGGCGACGTGAAAGGCTCCATTCCCTATCCCTGCCCGGGCGAAAAATCGGATTGGGGCCACGCCGTCATGGCGGTGGGGTACAAGGACGACCTGAAGATCAAGAACAAAAAGTGCGGCAAGACGACCACCGGCGCGCTGCTCTTCCGCAATTCCTGGGGAGAGTCATGGGGCGACAAGGGATACGGCTGGTTGCCTTACGACTATGTCCTGGATCACCTGGCCCGGGATTTCTGGTCTCTTCTCAGCATGAACTGGGTGGACACGGACAAGTTCGGGTTGTAAGACACGGTCCGGCGCTTGGGCCGCATTTCGATGAAAGGGGGTCCCTTGCAATGAATTTTCAAAAGAACAGGGACGTGAACGACCGTATCGGTTTTACCGCCCCGCCTCGCGCGGTGAAGTGGATCGCGGCCGAAGCGGCGCTGTTTTCCATCGCGGCGCTGGTGGTTTCGGCCCTCGTGCACGCCAGGTTTTACGGCGCATCGGATAGCAGCGCGACGCCGGGGAGCGTACTTGATCCCGTGCTTTCGTTCTGCGTGATCGCCTTATGCTGGGGCGCACTCGGCGCCAGCGTCAACGCCGTTCTCGCACTTGCAAAGCACTGCGCGGACAGGGATTTTCGAGAAGAATGGAACTGGTGGTATTTCTCCAAGCCGCCGCTCGGGGCCGTCACGGGGTTGACGGCCTTCATCCTGATGCGCGGACTGGGATCGCTCATGGGCGATGTCAATGTCGGCGGAGAAATCAGCGTGGCCGCCGTCGCCTTTGTCGCCGGCTTCGCCACAGAGCGGGTCATGCACAAGATCGAAGATATCAGCAAGACCATGTTTGCCACGAAGGGAAAAGAGACGCCGTTGGTCATCCTTGAACCGCAGGAAGGGCAGGTGCTCGAAGATGAGGCCTCCGTGATCGCCCAAACCCAGGGGGAAGCGACGTTCGTTTCGGCGGGCTGCAAGGAAGTTCCAGGAGGAACGGCCGAACTGGACCGGAGCGCCGGTGGGCTTTTCCGTGGAAGAATCTCGCTGAACCGGGACGCCCCAAAGCAAACGATTTACGTGGCGGCGGTCATCGGCGGAAAGACCTACACCAAAGAGGTGGCCGTCCAGCGGAAGCCTTGATCATTTCGCCGTTGCGGTTTGTGGGTCCCCCCTCATTCAATGCGCACTGCGCTGCAGCGCCTCCCTCTGGAATTTACGCCGGGCCAACGCTGCAGCGCGGTTGAATGCGCAGTGGAAATCGGGGATGCGGTCGGGGTCCATGTCGTCCGGTGCGTGGCTCACGGCGGCCGGGCAGACAAAGCATTCATCCTCGAATTCGCAGTTCCGGCAGGGGCCGTAAGTGGAATACCGTTCCTCGTGCTTCGTCAACAGGCCGAACCTTCGGGTTCGGAGGCGGGTGGCCGCAAGGCGCTTCCATGCATCCGGCGAGCGGACATCGCCCACGTCCACGACCCGGGAGACGGCCCGCGCAAGAAGCGGCAGTTCATGAAGGGTGGCCGCAAAGAGCGGACAGGTCCAGCCGTGTCCGGTGCTGTCCACGCACAATCCTTTCCCCACGCCTGCTCCGCAGAGGAAGCCGTCTCCTGGTCCCGAAGTATTCGCAGGCAGTAATCCATGAAGCAGCGCCAGCGGCACCTTCTGGTGCTCCGTCCAGTACCGGGTCCCCAGTTCGACGATCCTTTCCATCTGCTCCTGAAGGACCGCCTGGTCCCGCGCACTCCAGCCGCCGTTCGACCCGATCGCCGGCTGGAAGACGATGCCGGCGACGTCCTTGTCCATGAAATACCTGGCGCTTTCCGCCAGGTATGGAAGGCCGGCGCGAGTAAGGACGGCTTGCGCCCTGACCCGGCTTCGGGCGTATACGGGGTGGTTCGTACACAATTATACCAGGTGCAGTTCCACCCTGCGGAAGCTCCCCCGTCCCCTGAATTTCTGTACCGGCGGAACGCCGTCGAAGCTGAGCTGGAGCACGAAGCCGTGCTCCGCCAGGAAATCCTGCCGGCGCGGCGTGAGCAAGGTTCCGTTGGTGGTGAGGATGCATTGCACCGAGGCCTTTCCGATCGGGCTCCTCTTCTCAACATATTCGACGCAGCGCTTGAGGAGATGCGCTTCGAGCAGAGGCTCTCCCCCGCTGAATTCCAACGTCAGCGGCGGTGTGCCGTGCGCGAAAAGCAGATCGAGGGCCGCCCGGGCGGCGTCCCACGGAAGCGTCCCCCCCACATGGTCCTTATCCTGGTAGCAGTACGAACACGCCAAGTTGCAGCGCCCGGTCAGAAGCAGCGTGAGGGTGGAGAAGGGCGTGAAAGAGCGCCCGGACGTATCCATCGCACGGTGCGCCTAACAGCCGGCGTAAACCAGGAAGATCATGTTTGCGCTAAGATCCCTCAATTGGGTGTCAAGGGAACTGCAGGCCGCCTTAACATCAGCATCGCTTTCCATATCTGCGTCTGGGTTTTTGGATTTGTCCAGAGCTGATTTCAGCTTGTTGCTCGCGTCGTTAATCTTGACGAGGCGTTCTGAGAAATCATTGTGAAATTTTTTCACGTCCTTGATTTTCTTCCCCATATCCAACTCCTCTTATTTCCTTTCATTGCCGGATCTTGCCGGACCCATGGGCGCTTAAAACGCGCCCTTTTCCGCCTGCAGAGCCCAAACCCCGCCTCCGGCCATCCGCTCCATGACGGCGAAAAGGCGCCCGTCGGCGGACGCTTCGATCTCCAGCACGCCCGAACGAGGGTCGCTTGGCGCAGTATTCGGCGCGGGTTCGATCCCGCCCCCCTCGGGAGACACCGCCTTCACCACTTGGCGGTTGCCGCCCCAGAACGCCGACACGAGAATTTTCCCGCTTGCTTTATCCCAGGAGGCGAAGACAGCGCCGGCGCGGTGCGTCAAGCGCCTGGGCCTCGTGTTTCCGGTGACGGACATCACCCAGAGGTCGCTTCCTTCCCGATCCTCCCGGAGGTAGGCGATCCGGTCTCCCCTGGGCGACCAGCAGTGGCTGCCCCACACGTCCTCTCCGTGCGTGAGTTGAACGGCCTCCCCTGCACGGGCGCCGTCTTTGAAGGGCGCGGCCCAGATTTCATAGGTGCCGCTCCGGTTTGAGATAAACGAGATCGTTCGCCCGTCCGGCGACCACTCGGGTTGTGCGTTCATGCCCCCGTCCCCCGAAAACTGCACCGGCGTCCCTCCGGCGGCGGGAATGACCCATACCTCCCGCTTCTCCTGCAGCATCCTTTGGTAGGCGATCCACTTGCCGTCGGGCGACCATGCGGTGTTGGAGCACATCCCGTCGGTCTCGAGCAGCTTTTCCGGCCAACCCGTGGGCTTGCCGTCATTCAGCCGCACCCGCCAGAGATTGAGGCGCCCCTCAAGATCGGCGCAATAGACGACGGCGGCGCCATCCGGCGACAGGGCGGGCTCTCCAAAGTAGTCCCGTTGCGGCAGCGGGCGGCGCTCACCCGTCCGCCGGTCGATGATGGAGCCCGCCATTTTCGCCCGGGTGTCGTAGACGAGACAACGCCCGTCTCCCGAAAGGCTGGGATTCCTCTCGGAGCTGGAGCCCGTGGTGACTCGCTCCGGAGCCCCCCCGCCTGTCCGAATCCGCCAGATGGCTGTTGTCCCCTCCCGCGTCGAGCAAAAGTAGATATGTCTCCCGTCCGGCGACCAGACGGGGCAATAGTCGTTGGGATCGTCGTCCGTGAGCTTCCGGGCGCGGCCGCCGCGGGCGGGAACCAGCCATAGATCGTTGTGATCGTTGTAGCAGATCAATTTACTGTCCGGCGACCACGCCGGATTCTCGTGCTCCCACAGGCCGCCATCCTTGTCCGTCAGTACGCGGACATCGCCGGGCGCGGCCAGGCCGGCGACGGCGATTCTGGAGGACAGGCCGGGCGTGCTTTGCACGAAGGCGATGTGCTTTCCGTCGGGAGAGATGGCCGGCTGACAGGCGTTGGCCAGGATGGGAACCGGCGCGCCTCCAAACCGCGGGACTTTCCAAATGGACCGTTTGCCGCTCTTTTCGGAAGTATAGGCAAGGGCCCGGCCGTCGGGAAACCAGGCCGGGTCGCGATTGGAGGCACCGTCCGACACGAGCCGGATCGGTGCACCCCCCCGGATGTCCTGGACAAAGATGTCGCTCCCCATTTCCGTTTCGGATACAAAGGCAACGGCGTTGCCGTCGGGAGAGACGGCCGCCTCGCTGAACCATCCCGGGGGCGTCGTCACGGCATGGGACTGGAAACGGGGCGTTTCTTCCCTGATGGGACCTGCTCGGAGCCAAATGAACAGCACGCCTCCGAAGATGATCAGGACGGCAAAAATCCCGCCGGTCAGAGGAACCGCGAGACTGCGACGGGCGGGTCTCGGCGGCGGGGTTGGAAACTTGGAGACATCCGTGGAAA
>JARRNO010000110.1:13974-15480 GCA_037384885.1 Acidobacteriota bacterium | reverse complement strand
CCGCGGAAAAAGGACGGAACCGTTCCCCAGCGGCTCCTGGGATTGGCGTGTTCGCTTCTGCCGGAGGGCATGTGGCAGGAAAAGCAGCCTTCCCTCACTGCCAGCTCAGCGCCGCTGCGGATTGGATTTTCAGTACGTACGGACCAATACCACCCGGGAATCCAACGCGCAAGGGCGAGTGCCAAGGCGAGCAGCGCGGCGCCGGCAAGGATGATTCGCTTCTTTAACCTCGGAACCGGCCTGCCGGTTTTTGGAAAGTTCCGCGCGGCAGTCACAACCGAACCTTTCTCAATCGCAGCGCGTTGCTGATGACCGAAACGGAAGAAAAGCTCATGGCGGCGGCCGCGATAACCGGGCTGAGCAGCAACCCGAAAAACGGGTACAGAATTCCTGCCGCGACAGGAATGCCGATCGAGTTGTAGACAAATGCGAAGAAGAGGTTCTGCTTGATGTTCTTCATCGTGCTCCGGCTCAGCCGGTAGGCCTTGGCGATGCCCCTGAGGTCCCCTTCCAGCAGCGTGATGCCGGCGCTTTCCATGGCCACGTCCGTTCCCGAACCCATGGCGATGCCGACCTCTGCGGACGCCAGGGCGGGAGCGTCATTGACGCCGTCACCGGCCATGGCGACAAAACGTCCTTCTTTTTGCAAGCGTTTAACCACCTCGCTTTTTTGATCCGGAAGGACCTCCGCTTCTACCTCGTCGATTCCCAGCTTGGAGGCCACCGCCTGGGCTGTCGTCCGGCTGTCTCCGGTCAGCATGACGATTCGAATACCGTGATCCCGCAAAAGCCTGACGGCTTCGGGTGTTGAATCTTTGATGGGATCGGCCACGGCAAGGATGCCCGCGGGCTTGCCGTCCACCGCCATGTACATGACGGTTTGGCCGTCTCGGCGCAGGCGTTCCACTTCCTCCTTAAGGGAGTCCGTCTGAACGTGAAGCTCTTCCATGAGTGTGTTGTTCCCCAGCGCGACCTTCCGGCCGGCGATGGTGGCGGTGGCACCCCGGCCCGTTGCGGATTGAAAATCTTCAGCCGCCGCCGGCTGAACCCCCTTTTCGGCGGCGCCGGACACGATGGCGGCTGCAAGTGGATGTTCGCTGCCCTGTTCCAGGCCCGCCGCCAGCGAAAGCAGCTCGGCTTCCTGGAAATTCTCCGCCGGACGCACGGCCGTCAGCTTCGGTTTGCCTTCTGTGAGGGTGCCGGTTTTGTCCACCACCAGGGTGTCCACTTTTTGGAGCACCTCCAGCGCCTCCGCGTTCTTGATAAGCACGCCGGCCTGTGCTCCGCGCCCGGTTCCCACCATGATGGACATGGGCGTGGCGAGCCCAAGGGCGCAAGGGCAGGCGATCATGAGCACGGCAACGGCGTTGACCAGGGCGTAGGCGAGCGCGGGGGATGGACCGAAAACCGCCCAGATGATGAAGGTGATGACCGACGAGGCGAGTACGGCGGGAACGAAATACGAAGCGGCCACGTCGGCAATCCGCTGAATGGGAGCCCGGCTTC
>JARRNO010000110.1:0-13965 GCA_037384885.1 Acidobacteriota bacterium | reverse complement strand
CTCCGACAACGCGATCGCCTTCCCCCTTTTCCACAGGAATCGGTTCGCCGGTAATCATGGATTCATCCACGGAACTGGAGCCTTTTAAGACGGCGCCGTCCACCGGCACCTTTTCACCCGGCCGCACGCGAAGGGTATCGCCCTCGTTCACGTCTTCCAGGGGGACGTCTACTTCGCTTCCGTCTTCCTTAACGAGACGCGCGGTGTTGGGCGCCAGCCCGAGCAGGGCCTTGATGGCCTTGGATGTCTGGCTGCGCGCGCGCACCTCCATGACCTGCCCCAGAAGAACGAGCACCGTAATCATGGCGGCGGCGTCGAAATAAGTGGCCACGGTGCCGCCTTCGCCCCGGAAAGCGGGCGGGAAAATCTGTGGCAGCACGAGCGCTACTACGCTGTAGGCGTAGGAGACGCCGACGCCGATACCGATTAGCGTGAACATGTTCAAGCTTCGATTGACAAGGGACTGCCAGCCTCGCTTGAGTAACGGCCAGCCCGCCCAGAGCACGACCGGCGTGGAGAGCACGAATTCGAGCCAGTCCGAAGGCCCCCGCGATAAAAACGGATGGTTTTTTAAAGCAGGGATCATGTGCTGAAGCGCCAGCAGAAAAACGGGAATCGTCAAAGCCAGGCCCGTCCAGAAGCGCTTGGCCATGTAAGCAAGCTCAGGGTTCTTTTCTTCCTCGAGCGTCACCGTCTGGGGCTCGAGGGCCATGCCGCATTTCGGGCAGCTGCCCGGGCCGTCCTGAACCACTTCGGGATGCATGGGGCAGGTGTACTGCGTCTTTGTGCGGGGGGCGGAAAGGTCCACCTTGGCTTCCAGCGCCATGCCGCATTTCGGGCATGCGCCCGGGCCGTCTTGCTCCACCTCGGGATCCATCGGGCATGTATATGTGGCACCCGTGGATATTGAAGAACTGCCGTCCGTGTCAGGTGGATGAAGAACTAGATCTGGATTCAACTTGAACTTTTTGAGGCAGTGATCCGAGCAGAAATAATAGGTTTCGCCTTCGTGCTTCACGCTGCCCGCAGCTGTCTCGGGATCGACGGACATGCCGCAGACGGGATCGGTGAAGGTGCTCTCGGCGGGACGTTCCTTGCCCGGCATTCCGGCGGGTTCGTAATCGGGGGCAAGATACTTGCCGGGATTCTTGCGGAAGGCCTCCAGGCACATGGAACTGCAAAAATGGTAGGTCTTGCCCTCATAGTCGAGAGCGGGCTTTCCGGCCGAAGGGTCGACGGTCATGCCGCAGACGGGATCCTTTGCTGTTTCAGTCTTGCCTGGGGCGTGGGCCGCCGGATTCTCTCTGAATTTATGAAGACAATGCTCCGAGCAGAAATAGTAGGTCCGGCCACCGTATTCCGTACTGCCTGCGGCCGTCTCGGGATCGACCTCCATGCCGCAGACGGGGTCCTTGAGATTTTCTGGGCCGGCATGGTCTTCGGCGTGAACCGTGGGGAGGTATCTGCCGGGATTTCCCTTGAAGGTCTCAAGGCAGTGCTTTGAGCAGAAGTAAAAGGTCTGGTTTTCAACGTCAAAGCTCGCTGCGGCTTTGGAAGGATCGACTTCCATGCCGCAGACGGGATCCAATACAACGTCTTTCATGGTTGGCCTCCTGCTGGTCAACGGCGCTTAAGGTCCTGTGTTGCAGGGCCGGCCTTTGGGTGAACCGCCTCGGGAAAAAGACCTATCCAGCGCAGGCGTCCTCGCAATTCTACCACCGCATCGGATCGTTGTGTAAACGCTGACGCCTGCATGACATTTTCAGCGAGGGGTACATATTGCCGGCTTGTAAGCGGTGGTTTGGGCAATTTCGCCCTTTCTCCGTCCTTTGCGATGCGGGTCCGGCTGATGTCTTCTTTGCTCAACCTGCTAGTCCAGGATGTCCTTCATTTTCTGGATGAACTCTTCACGCGAGATATCGCCTTGGGCGTACAGTCTTTTCAGTAGATCTTCGGGGCGGTCGGTGCGGGGCGGCGGGTTTGAATGGCTTTTTCCCGTCAGCACCCACACCATTCCTGCAAGCAGGACGAATAGGAGCCCCAAGGCGAAGAAGAGTCCGAGCATGGGCCACCCTGTCATCATCATGGCATCCTCCGGCGTGGTGCCTTTCCGGGGTCCGGGGGGAGGGGGATCCGAACCCCGGAAAGGATGGTTCGTCATCCGGCTAATCGGTCTCATGCACCTCTTGGGTGGACGTGGGGTCGAGTACCGGTTTCAACCGACGGCCCTTGAGATAGAAGTAGAGGACCGGAAAGACCGTCAGCTCCAGGAGAAAGGCCGTCACTACGCCGCCCACCATGGGGGCGGCGATTCGCTTCATGATCTGCGACCCCGTTCCCGTTCCGTGAAGAATCGGCAGCAGGCCGGCGATCAGAGCGGCCACGGTCATCATCATGGGCCGGAGTCTCTTGACAGCTCCATGGTGGATGGCCTGGTTCAGGTCGCCGTGCGTCTTCAACCGGTCCAACCGTTTCCACAGTTCATAAGCCAGATCGAGGAAGAGCAGCATGACGACGCCCATCTCCGCATCCACTCCGGCCAGGGCGATGATGCCGACCCAGACAGCCACGGACAGGTGATAGCCCATGAAATAGAGAATCCAGAAGGAACCGACGAGGGAGAAGGGCAGGGTCAACAGGACGATGGCGACCTTGAGAATGGATCGGGTGTTGAAGTAGAGGAGCAGAAGAATGATGATAAAAGCCACGGGCACGGCAATCATCAGCCGCGCCCTGGCCTCCTGCATGTACTCGTACTGGCCGCTCCACACCAGGTTGTACTGGGGCGGAAGCTTGATCTTCCTGTCGAGGATCTTTCGCGCGCGGGCGACGTAGCCGCCGATGTCGGAGGTCTTGAGGTCGACGTAGATCCAGGCGGTCTTCCTGGCGTTTTCCGTCTTGATGGCGGGCGGTCCCTTATGGATCTCGAAGCGGGCGACCTGGGTGATGGGAATCTGAGCGCCGGTTTTCGTAGGAATGAGAACGCGCTTCAGCGCCTGGATGTTGTCGCGGTAGCCGCGCATGTACCGGACGTTGACGGGGTACCTTTCAAGACCTTCGACGGTCTGGGTGACGTTCATCCCGCCCAGGGCCGACTCGATGACGTCATCGATGTCTCCCACGGTGAGGCCGTACCTCGCCGCCGCCCGGCGGTCGATAACGTAATCCATGTAGTGTCCGCCCATGACCCGGTCCGCAATGACGGAGCGCGTCCCGGGGATTGTACGCACGACTGCCTCGACCTTGTCCGCAAGTTTCGCGAGTT
This sequence comes from Acidobacteriota bacterium, assembly GCA_037384885.1. Classification (GTDB taxonomy): domain Bacteria; phylum Acidobacteriota; class UBA4820; order UBA4820; family DSQY01; genus JARRNO01. Next base: position 10,700 of record JARRNO010000110.1, on the reverse strand, counting down.
CGTCCAGGTCGGGCCCGAGGATCTTGATGCCGACGGGGGTCTTGATTCCCGTACTGAGCATGTCGATCCTGGTCTTGATGGGCATGGTCCACGCATTGACGAGGCCCGGAAAATGAATCGCCTTGTTGAGCTGGTCCACGAGCTGCTGTTGGGTGATCGTCTTCTTTTCGGGCCAGATCACCCCCAGGAGCTTCTTGAGCCAGCGAGGCGCCCAGGAAGAATACCACCGGTCCACGTGGACTTTGCGCCAATACTTCTTGTTTTGATGAAGCTGGATCACCGTCTCGATCATGCTGAGAGGCGCGGGGTCCGTGGCGGTGTCCGCCCGGCCGATCTTGCCGAAGACCGATTTCACTTCGGGAAAGGTCTTGATGATCCGGTCTGTCTGCTCGAGAAGCTGCTTGGCCTTGGTGATGGATATGCCGGGCAGCGTCGTGGGCATGTAGAGTAAATCGCCTTCGTTGAGAGGGGGCATGAACTCGGAGCCCAGTTTGTCCTTGATGTGGGCGTTTTCGAGCGTACTGCTCCCCGTGATTTTGCCCAAACCGTTTACCGCCTTGTTGTACAGGGTGGGATAGGCCGGACTGATCGTCAGGGCCGCCGCGAGGATGAGCGTGATGACCCTGTGGCGGGTGACCCAGTCGACGACGGGAGCGTACAGCTTGATAAGAAACCGGTTGATGGGGTTTTCCGTGTCGGTGCGAATTCTCCCGCGAATGAAAAAGCCCATGAGGACAGGGACAAGGACCACCGCAAGGAAAGCGGCGGCGCCCATGGCATAGGTCTTGGTGAACGCGAGGGGCTTGAAGAGCCTGCCGGACTGTTGGTTCAGGGCGAAAATCGGGAGAAAGGAAACGGCGATAACAAGAAGGGACCAGAAGAGGGTGGGCCCCACTTCTCTTGACGCCTTGGCGATCAACTCCCAGTGCCTGCTCTTGTCGTACCCCTTTTCCATGTGTTTGTGGGCGTTTTCTATCATGATGATCGCCGAATCCACCATGGCCCCCATGGCGATGGCGATGCCTCCCAGGCTCATGATGTTGCTCGTGAGCCCTTGAAAATACATGATGATCAATGCCGCGAGCACGCCCAGGGGCAACAGGATGATCGCTACCAGCGCGCTTCTGAAATGGAACAGGAAGAGAATGCACACCAGGGAGATGATCAGGATTTCTTCCAGCAGCTTGTGCTTCAGGAAATCGATGCTCCTTTCGATAAGGCCGGACCGATCGTAGACAGGGACGATTTCAACTCCGGGAGGCAGGCCTTTCTTGAGTTCCGCCAGCTTGGCCTTGACCCGTTCGATGACCTTCAGAGCGTTTTCGCCGAAACGCATGACCACGATCCCGCCGGCCACATCGCCCTTGCCGTTGAGGTCGGCGAGACCGCGCCGGAGTTCAGGCCCGAGATGAATATTGGCGACCTGGCTCAAAAGAACCGGTCTCCCTCCAGGATCGAGGCCGATGGGGATGTTTCTCAGGTCGTTGAGCGACTTGATATAGCCCAGGCCGCGGACCATGTATTCCGTTTCGGCTTGTTCGACAACCCGCCCCCCCACATCGCTGTTGGACCGCTTGATGGCCCGTTTCACCTGCTGCAGGCTGATGTGATAATCGGCGAGCTTATCGGGGTCGAGTTCGACCTGGTACTGCTTGACGTAGCCGCCGACGCTGGCGACCTCGGAAACGCCGGGAACGGTCTGAAGACCGTATCGCAGGTACCAGTCCTGGAGGGACCGCAGCTTCCAGAGCGGATATCTCCCTGTCGTGTCCTTCAGGGCGTACTCATAGATCCATCCAACGCCGGTAGCGTCCGGTCCCAGCTGCGGAGCCACCCCGTGGGGGAGCTGCGGCGCCACGTAGTTGAGGTATTCGAGAACGCGGTCGCGGGCCCAGTACAGATTGGTGCCGTCCTTGAAAATGATGTAAACGAGTGAAAAGTTGAAAAATGAGTAACCCCTGACCACGGTGGTCTTCGGAACGGAAAGCATGGCCGTGGTCAGCGGGTAGGTGACCTGATCTTCCACGACCTGGGGACTTTGTCCGGAGTACTTGGTGTAGATAATCACCTCCGTGTCCGAAAGGTCGGGAATGGCGTCCACGGGAGTGTGAATGACCACGTAGACCCCGGCCAGGATAAAGAGGCCGGTGAGGATCAAGACGAAATAGCGGTTCTTGATGGCCCAGTTGATGGCGGCGGAAATCATTTCGACGTCCTTTTCTCGCTGTGATTCATGTGTTTGAGCATCTGCTGGACGGCGGACTGGAGCTGGCTCTCTGAATCCAACAGGAACTGCGCGGACGTTACGACCTTCTCTCCGGCCTGCAACCCGCCCTTGACCATGACCATGTTGTGATTTCCGTCAGGCCCCAGCACGACTCTTCTTCCGGTGAAATGCCCGGGGCTGCGTTCGATAAAGACCACGTTGTCGGTAGAGGAGACCTGGATCACCGCGTCCTGTGGAATTTGAAGAGCCTTGCGGGAGACGGGCGCCTGGATCTTCACGGTGGCGTACATGTCCGGCAGAAGTTCGCCCTTGGAATTGGGGAGGCGGATGCGGACCTGCGCGGTCCTGGATTTGCCTTCCACGTAAGGGTAAACGTAGTCCACCCGCCCGGTGAAAGTGTCGCCCGGCAGGTTGTCAAATGCGACGGTCGCCTTCATGCCTTTTTTGACCAGCGGTATCTCCTGTTCGTAAAGGGAGCCCATCACCCAGATCGGGTTCAACGCGGCGATTTTGACGAGGTTTGCGCCGGCCTTGACGTGGTCGCCCAGGACCACGCCGCGGTGGGTGACGATACCGCTGATGGGGGCGTAGAGAACCATGCTCTTCCGGATTTTACGGGTCTTCTCGAGCCGCGCGATCTGGGCGTCGCTGATGTCCCAGAAGCGGAGCCGTTCGCGCGCCGCCCGCAACAGGGCGTCGCCGCCCGAGGCGACGGTTGCGTCGTTGCTTTTCTTGAGCGCCTTGGCCGCGTCCACGGCTGAGAGGAAATCGCGCTGCGTGGCGACGAGATCGGGGGAATAGATGGCCAGCAGCGGCTGTCCCTTTTTCACCATCTGGCCGGTTTCGTTCACGTAAAGCTTTTCGATCCACCCGCCGACTTTGGTGTTGAGCGCGGCCAGGGTGCTCTCGTCCCAGGTGGTGCTGCCGTAGGTGCGGATCGTGCGCTCGAAGGGCGCTTCCTTGACAGTGGTCGTGGTGACACCCATGTCCTGGACGACCGTCGGGCTGATTCGAATCTCGCCCGATGAGACTTCGTCGGCGTATACCGGAACCAGGTCCATCCCCATGGGCGACTTCCCGGGCTTTTTGGAAATGTAGGTGGGGTCCATGGGCGCACGCCAGTAGAGGATCTTTCTCTTCGTTCCGTTTATGTCCCGGTTGCTTGTTTTCGAGAGTTTCATGTCCATGTTCTTCATGTCTTTCATGGACGAAGCGCGTTTGTCGTTTACGGGCTGTTCTTTCGGGGTTTCGGCACTGCTTCCCGTGAGCCGGCCGATCAGGAAGATTCCGACCAGCAGTGTGAAGCCAAGCGCTGTCAAGAGTGTCTTTTTCATTTTCCGGTCTCCCGGGACGCCGTGACGGGACGTCCCAATGTTTCCTGCATCCTTGCAAGCGATACCTGGAAGTCCGCCTGGGCCCTGGATAAGGAGTCCGTTCTTGTAAAGAGCGTATACGTCCCGGTCGCGCTGCGAGGTCCGGTAGGCATCCAGGAATCTGTAGCGGACGCCGTTCAGAATGCTGTCGGTTTGGTAACCCGCATTCTGGCGCTCCAGTTCCGCCTGCTGCAGGGCGGGGCGGTACCGGCTCTTGTAATGAAAGAAGGGAAGCGTGATGCCCACCATGGCGGTCAGGTAGTTGCCCCCGCCCATGCTCACGTCGTGGTGCCGGTAACGGCCCTCCACCATGAAATCGGGTTTGAAGTTCTTCCTGGCAATGGCCACGTCCGTTTCTTGAACCGACTCCAGGTTCTTGGCGATCTGTACATCGGGGGCGGTTTTTGGAAGGGAACTCAGCAGGTCCTGAAGCGGCAGAATGTGTGAGGGCTCGGGCAGCGGGACCCGTTTCAGGAGTGACACGGGCGCGTTTCCGCCAAGCAGATCGTCCAGGTGGGACTTGACGATGCGCAGTTGCTTTTCCAAGTCCTTCCTGTCTGCACGGTTCTTGGTCAGGGCGGTTTGCGCCAGGAGGACGTCCACTTGGGTGCCCGTTCCGGCGGAATAGGCTCCGGCGGCCCCCTGTGCCGCCGCCGAGAGTGCGTCATGCGTGTCCTGGTTGATGGACAACAGGCGCTGGTACAAAGCGTATTGGTATGAAGCGGCTTTGACCTCGCCGGTAATTTTCGATTCCATGGCGGAAAGCCGGGCCTGCGCCACGGTGACTTCGCGCTGGGCTTTCTGTTCACGGAGCTTCAGTTTTCCCGGGTAGGGTAGGCGCTGGCTGAGACCGACCGATATTCCATTCGAAAGGGCCTTGGACGCATCGAAATGATCGGTGGAAATCATCATCATTTCCAGGCTGGCGGTGGGATCGGGGAGCGCACGGGCTTGCGACGGTCTCTTTTCGGCCGCCTGGACCTTGGTGCGCTGCGCTTTTAATCCGGGATTGCTTTTCAGCGCCGTCTCAACGAGTTGTTGGAGCGCGTCTCCTCCGTTCGGTCCCTGTGAGAAGGCCGTCAACGGAAACAGGAGCAGGACGGCTGTTGCGATCAAAAATCTCTTCATCGGTCACCCTCGGCTTCAATGTCCAGACCGGCTTTATGCGCCGGTGTTGGGCGTAAGCTGTGCACGGTTTGTGCCACCAGGTTGTTCAGACGGTAACGTCCTGATATTTAGGGATGTACTCGTTTCTTCGGGGCCTCCCGTCCTCAAGGAACCCTCTGTTGGGTGGAGAAGTGTTGAACATTGCGCAAAAGGAGTGAATATTATTCTACAGAGCATGGGTCGCCGGACCCCGTATTCCAGCAGGGGCCTACAAGGTTTGATTTGAATTTGTGCATCCGGTGGCCTTGGTCGTGTCATGAAGATTTCATGCGGAGGTCTTGATGTCCAAAAAGATGGGTCGATTGATCTTCCTGACGATTCTTCTCTTCGCGACCCTGTCGCTGCATTACATGCTATGGCCCTTTCCCGAGTGGGTGCATGTCATCCACCGCCGGCTCTGCTATATTCCGATCATCCTGGCCGCGCTCTGGTGACGGGGTATCTTGTGGATAGAAACGACCGTGAAAGGAGCAAGAAGGAGAGACTGGAACGGGAGCTGGCCGACGCGGAGAGACTGGCGGCCGTCGGAAGAGCGGCTGCGGGAATCGCCCACGAGGTTCGGACACCTCTGGGATCCATCCAGGGGGCGACAGAAATTCTTGAAGAGGACTTTGCCGAGGATCACGAGCATCAGGCCTTTTTCGGAATTCTTAAAGAGGAGACGCGCCGCCTGGCCAAGGTGATCGAAGACTTTTTGGACTTGAGCCGACCCATGCGCATCGCTCCCGGGTGGGTGAGCCTTGGCCGGGTTGTACGGGAAAGTATTGCGGCGGTCAGCGACTCCGCAGCTGGAGAACATGTGGCGCTGATCGTCTCCGGAGACGATTCAAACCTCCGGATTTTTGCCGATGCAGACCGTCTCAGGCAGGGGCTGGTCAACCTCTTGAAGAATGCGATTCAAATGTCGCCTGCCGAAGGGCATGTGGAGGTCGATTTACGCCAGGGTCAAGACGGGACTTGGATTGAAGTGCGGGATTCTGGTCCAGGAATCTCCCCCGGCGAAGAAGAACAGATCTTCGAGCCGTTCTTTAGCAGACGAAAGGACGGTACGGGCCTGGGGCTTGCCCTGACGCGGCAGATCGCCTTGGCTCACTCAGGGACCTTGACTGCCGGCAATCGAGAAGAAGGTGGTGCTGTGTTCACGTTGTTTCTCCCGTCGCCAGAGTCTACTGAAAACAGTGAAGCGCGCGGGACGGCAGGAAAGCCGGAAAAGACCGTGGAGAGTCAGTGATGTATCGCATTCTGCTTGTGGACGACGACCCTAATTTGCGGCAGGTTCTCGGCTATCACCTCAAGAAAGAAGGCTATGAAGTCAACGAAGCCCGGGACGGCCGGGAGGCGCTCGAACTTCTGAAAGAAGGCACCTACGACCTCCTGGTAACCGATGTGCGCATGCCGAGGATGGACGGCCTCGCCCTTCTTGAACAATCGAAAGCGCTGAATCCCGACTTGCCCGCCCTGCTCCTGACCGCTTACGGGACTATCCAGGACGCCGTTGAGGCCATGCGGACCGGTGCCGCCGATTATCTCACCAAGCCGGTGGAAAAGGATCAACTTCTCAAGGTGGTCCGGAAAACCCTCCAGGTGGGCGAGCTGCAGCGGGAAAACCGGCGTTTGCGGCAAAACCTGGAAGAGAAAGCGCCGCTCGACGCCATACTGGGTACAAGCCCTCCGATTCAGCAGGTCAAGGAAATGATTCGGCGGACCGGTCCCACAGACGCAACGGTTTTGGTGACCGGCGAGAGCGGGACCGGAAAGGAGCTGGCGGCGCGCGCGCTGCACAGGCTATCCCACCGGGCCTTGAACCCATTCGTGATCATTAACTGCGCCGCCATATCCGGAGAGTTACTGGAGAGCGAGCTTTTCGGGCATACAAAAGGAGCCTTCACGGGTGCCGTTTCGGACCATGCGGGCAAGTTCAAACAGGCCGACGGCGGGACCCTGTTCTTGGATGAGATCGGGGATATGGATCTCCGCCTGCAGGCAAAAATTCTTCGCGCGCTGCAAGAGAGGGTGATCGAGCCGGTCGGAAGCGCCACGCCGGTTCCGGTGAACGTGAGAATGATCGCAGCCACCAACCGCGATCTCATCACCATGGTGAGAAACGGTGAGTTCCGCGAGGACCTGTTCTACCGCCTGGACGTCATTTCCATCCGTATGCCCCCCCTTCGTGAGAGGGGCGAAGACGTCCTTTTGCTCCTGAAGACCTTTTGCAGGCCTTCCGCAGGAAATCAAAGGAAAAGATGTAATCTCGTTTGAGCCGCACAGCGCTGTGACCGGAAGCTTGTGGGATATGGAGCGGGCCGCCATCATCCGTGCGCTTCGGGAGGCAGGAGGGAATAAATCGGCGGCGGCAAGGGCCCTCAACATCCCCAGGCATGTTCTGTTATATCGGTTGAAGAAATTCGAGATCCAATCGTGAGCCCCTCCCTCTTTCGTGAGCGCCGTGGTTTTGCTATTCTGTAAAGAACAGGGAGGTGGGACATGTCGGACGAGAAAGAATTCAAGGTCACCTGCCCTTGTTGCGGTGCGCTCCTCACCATTGACGGGAAGGAACTCCTCGTCGTCTCCCATGAGGCCAAGGCGGAGCCCGGAAACACGACCTCCTTTGAGGACCGCCTCAAGGGTCTCGAAGCGGAAAAACGGCAGTCTGAGGAACGATATCTCGAGGCCGTTCGCAGTGAAAAGAGCAAGAAAGACGTTCTGAACCGGAAGTTCGAAGATCTTTTTGAAAAGGCCAAGCAGCAACCGGCGGGTCCCATCACCCGAGACATCGACCTGGATTGAGGCAGGGCCTCCCATCTTAAGGAGTTTCTGCATGCCCAAGACACTTTGGCTCATGACCGCCGCCGCCGGCCTACTCATGCTTGCCGCCTGCGGCAAGAAAGGCCAGGAAGGCCCCGTGGTAGAGCAGACCTTCCCGTGTGACAACCTTCAACAGGTTGTCTCTCCCGAGTATGTGTCGTTGGACAAGACGACTTCCGCGGACGGCAAGGGCTCGATTAAAATCACCGCCTCCCAGCCCACAACCATCAAGCTTTTTAACATCAAGTACCCGGGTAAAAACTCCAAATTCACATTCGACATCAAGATGAAGACCGAAAATTTCTCGGGGCAGGCCTACCTCAAGATGGATATTCTCTATGAGGGCGGCGGCCATGCGTCCATTCAGAATTATCAGGACGCACTTATGGGGGACTCCGGCGGCTGGGTGCCTGAATCGATTTCCTACACGGTTCCCCAGAAGCCCTATGCCATTGAAATCAGCGCGGTTCTGAACGGCACGGGCACTGTGTGGTTCGATGACGGCAAGCTTATCAGGCAGTCGTTGAAGTCGAACTGAGCACGATCGCGTAAATCTTTACGGAGCCGATCGATGCGTGAAGCACTCTGGGCGGAACACCGCTTGGACAAAATCCCGCCGAGGTTTTCCGAGGGGGTCGGATGAAAGCCAAAGTTCTCGTGGTGGAAGACAACAGCGCCATGCGAAGCCTGATTTCTTCCGCATTGGAGCAGCATCTGAATGTGGACGTTCATGAAGCGGAAAACGGTTTCTCGGCCCTGAAAGCAATTCCGGAGGACGGGTTCCAGCTGATCATCACGGATATCAATATGCCCGATATCAACGGGCTGGAATTGATATCCTTTCTGCGTAATCACCCCGTCTACAAGGATATTCCCATCGTGATCATTTCCACGGAGTCCAGCGAGAACGACCGAAAGCGCGGCATGCAGATCGGAGCAAACGACTACCTTGTGAAACCCTTTACCGACGGAGAGCTGGTGAACGTCATACAAAAGTACCTGGCCTGAGGTTCCCCGTTGCAATCCGGCCCGATTGAGTGGATGGAGGAATGGACAAAGCCCAGGCGAAAGCACTAGCCGATTTCGTGGCGGAAGCGGAAGAGATCCTGGAAAGCTTGGGTGATGCTCTTGAGGCATCGCGCGAAGAATTGGAAGCTTCCGGGAAAGTCCGCCCTGCACGCATCAATAAGATCTTCAGGGACATGCATTCTTTGAAGGGACTGGCTTCCATGCTGGGCCTGGAGAAGATCACTACGCTCTCCCACCAGCTCGAGAGTTTTCTGGATAAGATCCGGATGGGGAAGGAACATCTTTCCGGAGGCGTTTTCGACCTTCTTTCAGAAAGCCGGAGAATTCTGCGCAATCTTGTGGGGGAGGCGGGGCGCGGTGCGGAAAAAACTTCCATCGATGCGATCATGGAGAAAATCGAGCTGGGAATATCGGCGGCGCCAGCGAAGCCGACGGGACTCTCTTCGCGGATCGATCTGGATGAAAAGACCCTGAGAGCCTTCACGGAATACGAAGAACACCGCCTTAATGAAAATATCGAAAGCGACGTGAGCATTTTCTCCATCCAGGTCGGATTCGACTTCAGCGATTTTGACGAGCGCCTGAGAAGCTTGACGGAGCTTCTGAACGAAACGGGAGAGATCATCAGCACGCTCCCTGTCGTAGACCCAACGCTGACGGAGGGAATCCATTTTCGCCTGATCTACGGGACAGAGCAAAGCGAAAAGGAAGTTCAAGACATGCTGGGCGGCCAACAGGCGGAAATTCGCGACCTGCGTATCGGCTCCTCAGCTCAGAGCCAGACAAGGGCCCCGGAGGCGCCCTCGCCCCATGATGCCGGATTTGATGAAGAAGATTCGGAGACCGACGCCGACGCCGAGGAAATGAAAGGCTTGAGCGATACGGTCAAGGTGTCCATCGGGAAGCTCGACACGGTCATGGGGATTCTGGGAGAACTGAATCTCGTCCAGACTTCGCTCGAAGTTCTGCAGGAGCGGGTTGCCGGCGTAACGGGGCAGGAAGAGCTCGCACGTGAATTCCGCCGTCACGTGAGAACGATGGACAAGAAGGTCGAGGAGCTTCAGCGCGCCATTATCGACATCCGCCTGGTTCCCATCGGCCAAATCTTTCACCGTCTCAGCCGGACCGCCCGCAAAATGGCGAGGGAGGCGGGCAAGCAGGTGTCCATTCAACTTTACGGTGGAGAGACCGAACTCGACAAGGTGATGATCGACGAACTGGTGGCGCCTCTGATCCACCTCATTCGAAATGCGATCGACCATGGTCTTGAGTCGGCCGAAGTCCGCGCCGCTTCGGGAAAGCCCGCGGAAGGCATGCTCATGATCATCGCGTATCAGGAAGGCAATTCGATCAGCGTCGAGGTTACGGATGATGGCCGGGGACTCCAGCTGGACGAAATCCGGGAGGCGGCGATTCAGAAAGGCTTTATCGCCGCAACGGCTCAGGTCAGCTCAGAGGAGTTGATGGAGGTCATCTACCAGCCGGGTTTCAGTTCGGCCCGGAAGGTTACGGAGGTTTCCGGCCGGGGTGTCGGGTTGGACGCCGTCAAAGCCGCCGCCGAAAGCATGAAGGGCAACGTATCGGTTTATTCTGAACCGAACAAAGGCACCACCTTCCGGCTGACCGTTCCCATTACACTGGCCATCGTCCAGTCCCTTATCGTGTCCTGCTGCGATCAGACATACGCTGTTCCCATCGCTTCTATCCTGGAGAGCTTTCGAATCAGTGAAAAGGAAGTGGATTGGGTCAATCAGAGAGAAGTGTACAACTTGCGGGGAACGACCCTCCCGCTGCTTCGCCTCGAGGACCGGTTTGACCTGAAACGCGACGGGTCAAAGCGCCCGGAACACTCCTTCGTTGTTGTGGCCCGGAGGGGCGAGAGAATGGCCGGCATCGTGGTGGATGCTTTGCTTGGAGAGCAGGAGACGGTCATGCATCCTCTTGGGGCCCGCCTCGGAAACATCCCGGGCGTAGCGGGGGCCACCGAAATCGGAGAAAACCAGGTCGTGCTCGTCATCGACACGGCGAGCCTTCTGGGCGTGTCGGAGTCTGTTCGTGTATAAGAGCTTTTTTGGGTTGGAAAAACGCCCTTTCGGCAA
>JARRNO010000109.1:0-8372 GCA_037384885.1 Acidobacteriota bacterium | reverse complement strand
AAACGTCATGGCCAGGTTCGTCGGAGTGCCTCCGAAAAGGTCCGTCAAAACGAGCACGGAACCATGTTTGTCCTGAAGTTTCTTGATGGCCTTCTTAAGGCCCTCGGTTGCGGCGGCCGATCCCTGGTCCCAATCGAGACACATTGGAACGACCGCAGGATCGCTCTCTCCCAGGATGCGTTCGGCGGTTTCCAGCAGGACCTTGGCCAGGTCCCCATGGGTCAGGACCAGTATTCCAGACATCGTCACCTCTCGTGATCCCTGTGAAGCAAGTTGAGCATGATATCGGTCCGGTTGGAAAGATGTTCGTGAAGCCAGCGCGCCACGGCCACGGATCGGTGTTTGCCTCCCGTACAACCGACGGCGAGGGTGAGGTAGGCCTTTCCTTCCCGTTGAAATTGAGGCACCAGGTAATCCACGTACTGCTTGGTATGCTCCAGAAACTCTCTGCCTTCGTCACTCTTGCAGACATAACGGTAGACCGTGTCGCTTTCACCTGTCAACGCCCGCATCTCTGGCACGAAATGGGGATTGGGAAGAAAACGGACATCGAACACCATGGACGCCTCGGGGGGCAGGCCGTATGCGAACCCGAAGGAAACCACATTGACCGTAAGCGGCCTGGCTTCGGCCAGGCGGGTCACCGCCCGCCGCACCTGCTCCCTTGTGTCATGAATGGTCAGCGTACTGGTGTCGATGATCCAGTCGGCCTTCTCCCGGATGTCGGCCAGCCGCTTTCTTTCCAGTTCCACCCCTTCCTCGACGGTCCCTTTCGGTGCGAGAGGATGGGGGCGGCGTGTTTCAACGAACCGCCGAAGGATGATCTCGTCGTCCGCATCCACGAACCAGATCCTCACATCATGGGGCGACCGCTTCAGCGCATCGTAAATGGCCGGGAAACGCTGGTCGAGTCCCCCTTCGCGAAGGTCCAGCCCCATGGCGACGAGCGATCCCAATTCTTCACCTGCGCCTTCCAGCTCCAGCAAGTCCAGGAACTTGGCGAAGAGCCCGAGGGGCAGGTTGTCCACGCAGTAAAAACCGCTGTCTTCCAGCGTCCGGATGACCTGGGTCTTTCCGGCCCCCGACATTCCGGTGACGATGACCAGCGTCCTACGCCCCATCGTCTTCCCCCTTGAGGGCTCGCTCGCGCCTCTCCAGGAACGCGCGGGCGGAATGGATGCCCCGGCGTTTGAGGAGCAGGTTTCTCACGGCCACTTCCAGCAGGACCGTGACATTCCTTGCCGGCGCAACGGGAAGCAGGATGTAGGGGACGTCCACGTCAACTACCACGCCAAACAGCTCCCGCACATCGATCACACCGATACCGCGCAGCTCCATATGATACTGGATGAGTTTCGGCGCTCGTCCGGTGAGGATGTCACCGCGGCGCCGGATCTCGACCATGTCGTCGGCCACGAGCCGGTGCCCCCTCACCACGAGCTCGAGGGCGCTTTCGGATTTGCCGACCGAGCTTTCACCGATGAGAAGCAGGCCCACGCCGTACACATCGAGCAGAACGCCGTGCAGGCTGACGCGGGGTGCGAGAACGTCCATCAACGAATCGGTAACGCGGTTGATGACCAGCGATGAGGCCAGGCTGGAACGCAGCAACGGCGTTCGCGTTTCGTCCGCCATGCGGATCAGTTCGCCGGGAATCCGGAGTCCCTTCGTCACCAGGAACAGACAGATGTCTTTTTCGAAAAGGGGCCTGAGCATGGCTTCCCGGTCCGCGGGCGTCTGCCGCTCCAGGAAGCTGATTTCGGTCTGCCCCAGAATCTGGATCCGTTCGCCGTGAACGAATTCGTGGACACCGGCAAGGGCCAGGCCCGGCTTTTGAATCCGCGGGCTGCCCACCTGGCGGTCCAGTCCGCTCTTGCCGGCGAGGAGCTCGAGTCTCAGGGACTCCAGGATCTCCATAAACCGGCGGACGGAAATCTGGGGGTTGACGACCTGCCCCGCCGGAACCTTCATGTGTCCACCGGAGGTTCCACCACGGCCACCTGTCCCCTGCCCTGTCTGAAGAGCACGAGGACACGGTCCGATTCCAGCTCCCGGAACATCACCAGGGGCATGTCGTGCTCCTCGAGAACAAGGCGGGCGTCCTTGACCGTCATGGGTTTGCTCCGCCAGAGATCGTTCCTCTGGATGGGCGCATCGGCGCGCGCCCGCACCGAGGGAGGCTCCTCTTCTTCCGCCTCCCCGGCTTCTGCCTCGGCGGCCGCCACCGCAAGCTTTTTCTTGCCCCGGCCCGCCAGGCGCTTCGTTTTATCTTTCTTGGCCTGCTGTTCGATGGCGTCGGTGGCCTTGTGAATGGCCAGGTACATGTCCTCCGCCGTGGCGCGGGCCTTGTAAATTCTATTCTGGCTGCAGTGGATCACCAGGTCCACCTGGTGAACCGGTTTTTCCACCTCGAAGGATGCATGGGCGGAAACCATGTGTCCCGCGAACTTTTCGAGTTTGCTGATTCTCTTTTCCATCCTGGATCGGAGAGCGTCGGTCAGAGTCAGATTTTTCCCGGAAAATTCGAATTTCATGGGACTCTCCTCTGGCTTATTTTTTCTTGATTTTTCGACGTGCAGAGGTGGGAATGTTCAGTTCTTCCCGATATTTGGCCACGGTCCTCCGGGCTACGAGTATGCCCTCCCTTTTTAAAATGTCCGCGAGACGCTGGTCACTGAGAGGCGAGGCGGGGGGCTCGTTGTCCACGAGTTCCTTGATCCGCTCCTTGACCCGCATGGCGGACACGTCCACGCCGTCGAGCGTACTGATGCCCGTATTAAAGAAATGCTTCATGGGAAGGATGCCGCGGGGGGTCTGCATGTACTTGTTGGACACGACGCGGCTGACCGTGGATTCATGGACTCCCACGCGCTCGGCCACATCTCTGAGGATCAAGGGCCGCATGTGGGCGGGGCCCTTGTCGAGAAAATCCTGCTGAAATTCCACGATCTGGGTGGCGACGTTGTAGATGGTCCGCTGCCGCTCCTCGATTCCCTTCAAGAACCAGAGCGCGGACCGCACTTTCTCCTTAAGATAATTGACGGCTTCCTGTCCGGCGTCGCTCCCGTTTTCGGCGAGGCGCCGGTAGTGCCGGCTCAGCCTCAGGCGCGGGAGCCCGTCTTCGTTGAGAAAGACCCGGTAGCTGTCGCCGTCCTTCTCCACCACCACGTCTGGTTCGATCACCGGATTGACGGGGTTGTTGTAAAGAAGGCCCGGCTTGGGATCGAGATGGCGGATAATGCGGGCGGCTTCCTCCAGTTCTTCTTCCGTCCTGCCCAGTTCCCGGGCCAGTTGGGCCGTGCTCTTGAGCCCCAGATCCTCCAAATGCTCACGAACCAGCAGGCTCGCCAGCGAATCGGGCTCCGCCAGGCCCTCGAGCTGCAACAGAAGGCATTCCTTGAGGTCCTTGGCGGCCACGCCCACCGGATCCATGCGTTGAACGAGCCCCAGCACGTGAAGCGCGGCCTCTTCCGTTACCCCGGCCGTCTGGGCGATTTCCTCCACCGTCGCCGCCAAATAGCCGTCATCGCCAAGGTTCCCCACGATGACTTCGGCGATCATTCTTTCCTGCTCATTCATCCGGCTCATGCTGATCTGCCAGAAAAGATGGTCGGAAAGGGATTCGGGGCGGCTGATGTAGCGTTCGGAGTCGGGTGCGTCCTGCGGGGTTTCCTTCTGCACGCCCCGATATTTCATGTTCGTTTCGAGGTAGTCCTGGAAGTACGATTCGACGTCGATCTTTTCGGCGTACTCGTCGAGCGGATCTTTTTCCTGGGCTTCCTGTTCGGCGGGAGTCTCCGACACACCTTGGTCCGCCGGCTCCTCGATGGTGGTCGCTTCTTCCAGCACAGGGTTGGTCTGGATTTCCTGCGCCACCTCCTGCTGGAGCTCCAGCCGGGCCAACTGCAGCAGCCGGATGGCTTGCTGCAATGATGGCGTAAGAACCATCTTCTGCTGTAGTTTCAGGGATAACTTCTGTTGGAGGCTCATAAATCAGCCCAGGGAAAAGCCCTCTCCTAAGTAAATGCTTCGAACTTCCGGATCCTGCGCGAGCTGCTCGGGGGTGCCGTGCCTAAAGATACCCCCGTCACTTATAATATAGGCCTCATCAGTGATTTTCAACGTTTCCCGGACGTTGTGGTCCGTCACCACGACGCCGATCCCCTGCTCTTTCAGCTGCAGGATGATGTCCTGGATATCCGACACGGCAATGGGGTCGATCCCGGCGAAGGGTTCGTCGAGGAGAAAGAAGCGCGGCGAAAGCACGAGCGCCCTGGCGATTTCGGCCCGCCGCCGCTCACCCCCGGACAGCGTATAAGCTGGAACGTCCGCCAGGTGGTCGATCCGGAGTTCCTTCATCGCCGTGTTCATCCGGTCCCGCCGCTGGGTGGGCGTGAGGTCCGCGAATTCCAGGACTGCTTGCAGGTTGTCCGCCACGGATAGCTTGCGAAAGATGGAGGGTTCCTGCGGCAGGTATGCGATTCCGGCGCGGGCGCGCTCGTACATGGCCATTCCCGTCAGCGGGCGCCCATCCATCAGGATCTCACCGGAGGTGGGCGGAACGAGGCCCACTACCATGTAAAATGTAGTGGTTTTTCCCGCCCCGTTGGGCCCGAGAAGGCCCACAACGCGGCCCGGTTCGAACTTGAAGTCGACGCCCCGCACCACCGTGCGTTTTCCATAGGTCTTCACCAGTTGGCGCACTTCCAGTATTCCGGTCGGCTCAGCGGACATTACGGCTCCTTCTTTCTGGGGACCGAGCCCTCGATCACGCCGCGCTGCATGCCTTGTCCCTTCTCGGTGACTGTGATCGCGTTGCGGGTGAACAGGATGGTTCTTCCCTCCATCCGGCGATAGGGCTTCTTCTTAACGACCACCGACCTTCCCGCTTCCGAATGGGCCGTTCCGCTCTCCTTCGCCGGGCGGTAAGTGAGCCGGTCGCCCCGCCCTTCGTACAGGGGGCCGTCGAAACGGGCGGTCCCTTCGGCCAGATAATGGTCGGGGTTCCCGGTCTTGTCCAGATAGGCCGTTACGGTTCGCCCCTCCAGGGCGTAGCCGCGGCCGTTTGCCTTGGCGCCGTCTGTAGCGGCGAGTGTTTGCGCTTTCCCATTGTAAACGAGCCGTCCGCCCACCAGGGTCGCCGGCTGCTTGGGATCGGTCCACCGGGCCACCACGCCGCTCCAGGCCTCCACGCGGTCTTCCTCCTGCATGCGGATATGAGGCGCCGACAGTTCGAGGTCGCCCCGGCGCGCCCGGGCGCGGCCTTCGATGACGAGAGGATAGCCGGAAGCGGCGGCCTCGGCCTCGTCTGAGGTAAAGCGCCAGGGCTCGCCCGGTCCTGCCGGGTAGTGCACACCTTTCACGTTTGTCTCGGCGCGGTACCCTCCATCGGCTGCCCACGTGACGGTTTCCGCTTTGAGCGTATCCCGGCCGCGGACGACGTCCACATTTCCAATGAGGACACGCGTGTCTCCCTGGATCTTCGCCTCCTTCGCCGTGGCCGTTCCCGATGGCCCCGAGCCGTTCACGGGGCCGGGCAAGACAGCTGTGAGCGGGGCGCGGCCTCCGAAGCGGCCCGAGCCCGAACGGGCATGAAGCACGTTCCCGCCCTGATGAAAGACAACCTCCCGGTCCGCCTGCCAGTTCCAGGCCGGTCCCTGCAAGGGCGTGAGCACGAGTTCCTGGGTGGACAGCGTGGTGGGCGGAGCGGCGGCGGTTGCGAGGCGAACCTGTTCCCGCCATTCGAGGCGCCTCACCTGGCCGGTTACGTCGAAATACGCGTGCATTTGCGCGGCGCTTACCGTTCCCGAAGGGCCTTCACCGCGGCACGGCGTGTCCATGATCAAGCCCCTCAGCCGGTTGGAGGCGTCGAGGACGAGCCGGGCGTCCGGAGACGACAGCGTGCCCTCCGGGCCCTGGAAGGAAACGGGCCCCGTGCATTTTCCGGAATGCGCGCGCAGGTCGAGGGCCATGCGGCGGCAGGTGAAAACTCTCCCTTCCGGTGTACGGAACCGCACATCGCCTTCCAGGTAGGCCTTGTCCGTGTCCTTCTGGAACCGCATCAATTGGGCGCTGCCGTCGATTCCGCCCCGATGCAGCGTCACGGGCCCTTCAGAGACCACCTCTTCCTCGGGCGTGAGCCGGTAGCCGGAAGACTGCGACACCCATCCGCTCCACTGCAGCACCTTCGCCCGGTCCCAGACCCGAAGCGTCTGGTCCACCGGTTGGAAGACCCCCTTCCGTCCCACGACCTTGTCTTCGTGTCCGCCGCTGGAAGGAAACGTGATCACGGGGTTTTCCAGGAGCCGCTCGCCGCCGCTCTGCTGAGTCATGTTGTCGGCTGTGACGATGTAGGAGATGCGGCCGTCCTTCTCCTGGACGTACCGGAAGCCCTTGGCGGTCAGTTGGCCGGTTTCCTTCTTCGCGCCCTGTGCCTTGCCGGGATTCACAGCCTTCGGGGTCCACACCTTCGGCCGGAATTTATACAGCAGCACCGCCAGAAAAAGGAGCAGAAGAATTGTCAGCAAACTCTTGATCAATCGGCGCCGGCCCAACTTGACACCCTCCTTCATCGAAACCTATACTAGCACAAAGGCAGTATGGACGTTCCGCCCCTCAAACCCGCTCCACTATTGAGCGAGAAGGGAGTGTGAGATGGAACAGATGGCCAACGCAATGAGTGATTTTCTCGGCTTGTCCGCCCACCTCGTTCTGCGAATATTCCTCGCCGTGCTGATCTTCGTCGTCGGGCTGCTCCTGGCCAAGGTGATCGCCGCGGTGGTCCGCCAGCTCGTGGTGACCTCCGACATGGACCAGAAGATCGCCAAGTGGCTTCACTTGGAAACCGCGCTGGACAAGGAGGGCAAACCCAAACGCCAGCTTGCGCTGGTGCTGGAAAAAGTCATCTTTTTCCTGCTGGTGATTGTGGTCGTTCTCTTCGCCCTCGAGATGCTCGGGGATGTCCTGGTCTCCGGGGTGCTGCAGAATACCCTCAACACGATCGTGCACGCCCTGCCCGGGATCTTCAAGGCGATCCTCATCCTGGCTTTCGCCTGGATCGTCGCCACCATCATCAAGCTTCTCATCGTGAACATCTTTAAGCGGATCCCGCTCGGCAAAACGGTCCGGGAGGCCATGAAGGAAGGCGAGAAACCGGGCAAGGAAGGGCCGGGCTTCGCGGAAAGCGTGGGTAACTTCTTCTTCTACTTCGTCATGGTGCTGGCGCTGCTGCCCTTCTTCCAGGCCCTGAACATGCAGGCGCTGGTGGGGCCGCTGGAGACCATGTTCAGCAAGGCCTTCAATTACGTGCCCAACATCCTCATGGCGGTCCTAGTGCTGGTTCTGGGATATTTCCTCGCGCGCCTCTGCGAAAAGCTGGTGGCCAACTTCGCCCAGGCGGCCGGCGCCAACAAGATCGTCGAAGGCATGCGCCAGGACACGGTGCTCAAATCGCTCGATATCTCGCGCGTCGTGGGGGTGATCGTCTTCATCCTGATCATGATCCCCGTGCTCGGGGCGTCCTTCAACATCCTGAACATCGCCGTCATTTCGGATGTTTTCGCCAACATCATGAACCGGGTGGCCGTTGCCACACCGAACGTCCTTGCCGGCGCCATCATCATCATCGTGGGCCTGGTGGCCGGGAAGTGGCTGGGAGACCTCTGCGCCAAGCTTCTGAAGGACATGGGCTTCGACCGCCTGCTCGGCCGTATCGGCATGACGCGCGAAGCGGAAGCGGAAAAGGCCAGGGAAGGCGCCTTTTCCTTGTCCCGGGTTACCGGTAACCTGATCGCGCTTCTCGTCATTTTCATCTTCGCCATGGAAGCCTTCGAAGTGATGAGGCTGGCCATCCTGGCTAACGCCATCGAACAGCTCCTGCTCTACGTGCCGAGCATCCTCATCGCGCTGGTTCTGGTGGGGCTGGGCTTCTACCTGGCCCGGATCGTGGAGCAGCTCGTCGTGGCGGCCATGCCGGTCGAACGGCGCGTGGAGCGGGACGTGGTGAGCCTGATCGTCCGCTACGCCGTGATCGTTCTGGCCTTCTTCATGGCCTTCGACCAGCTCAAGATCGCCCACAACATCGTGGTCAACGCCTTCATTATTCTCCTGGGCACCGCCGGGCTCGGCGTCGCGCTGGCCTTTGGGCTGGGCGGGCGAGAGCAGGCGTCGTCTTACCTGGACAGCCTGAAAAAGTACGCCAAGGAGAGAAAGACCAAAAAGTCCTCCAAGGAGTAGCCCGCGAACGACAGGGAAAAACGACCGGGGCCGTGCGGCCTGCTTTCGGGCGGGGCCGCCCGGCCCCTTGATTTTAAAGCCCATCTTCCCTATAATCATCCCCGCCTGCCTGTTCCCCGGTAGCTCAGCTGGTTAGA
>JARRNO010000108.1:0-7096 GCA_037384885.1 Acidobacteriota bacterium | reverse complement strand
CGCGCCTGCAAAAGCACAGCGAGCCGCCTTCCTCAAAAGCAGAACCGGGCTCCCTCCAGACGTGGCTTTGCGTGCGCCTATTATACTGGAATCCCCGCTCGTGGAGCAATGGCTGCCACCCTTGGTGGGAGAGGCACCTGGTAGTACCCTCGTAGTGGGAGGGGACCGAAAAGGAGTTCATCTATGAAGACACGAGAATGGAACGCCGGAACATTGATGGAACTTTCCGGAAGCTACTGGGAAACGTGTGCGCTGCACGCGGCCGTGAAGCTGGACGTCTTCACCGCGATCGGAAAGAACAGCCTGACCGCTGGAGATCTTGCCCAGAAGATCCGTGCCGACAAGCGCGCGCTCGGCATGCTGCTCAACGCCCTGTCGGCCATGAAGCTTCTCGCCAAAGCCGGGAAGACCTACACCGCAGGCAAAGAAGCCTTGGAGTTTCTATCCAGGGACTCCGACCGCTACATCGGGTTTATGATCCAGCACCACCGGGACCTCATGCCGGCCTGGGCGCGTCTCGACGAAGCGGTGGCGAAGGGAGCGCCGTTGCGCGAGCGGGCATCCTTCGAGGACGCTGAAAGGCGCGAGCATTTCCTCATGGGCATGTTCAACATCGCCATCAACCTGGCGCCTAAGATCGTGCCCGATATCGACCTTTCAGGACGGAAGCGGCTGCTGGATTTCGGCGGCGGGCCGGGCACATACGCCATCCAGTTCTGTTTGCACAACCCCGGATTGAAGGCGTCGATTTACGATCTGCCCACGAGCCGCCCCTTCGCCGAAAAGACGGTGGCCCGTTTCGGCGTCTCGGACCGTGTGGATTTTATCGGAGGCAACTACCTGGAAGACAGCGTCCCGGATGGATTCGACGCGGCCTGGTTATCGCAGATCCTCCATTCCGAAAACCCGGACGGCTGCCGGAAGATCATCCGGAAGGCCGCCGGCGCGGTGGAGTCCGGCGGAACGGTCATGATTCACGAGTTTATCCTCGACGACGCGATGGACGGGCCGCTCCACCCCGCCCTCTTTTCGCTGAACATGCTTTTGGGCACGGACGCCGGGCAGGCCTATTCCGGCGAGCAGATCGCCGGGATGATGGAGTCAGAGGGGATCCGGGACATCCGGCGGCTCGAACTTCCGGGCGCCCACAATTCGGGTGTCATCCAGGGGACCGTCTCCTGATGAACATCCGGAATTTGTCGACCTCCCGCGCCTGCTAGCGGCCTTTGGTGTACCCGAACACCAGCGCATCGACGCTGCAGGACATGGGCCCTGCCAGCAGGATCACGAGCGCGCAGACGAGCAGCATGAAGGGATAGGCTGCCCCACCCCTGAAGAATCCGCGGGGCATCATGGTCATTGTCGCCACAAACATGTTGATCGTGACGGCGACGGCGGCGGGGCGGGTGAGGAACCCGAGAACGAGAAGGCCGCCCCCGATGAATTCCGTGAAGCTGCTGAGGTAAACGAGCGGGGCGGAAAAACCCATCCTGGCAAAATTGTGGACAGTCGCCGCCATGCCCTGGCCGCCGAACCATCCCAGCACCTTGCCCGATCCGACGACGAACAGGATGATCCCCACCGCCCACCGGATGATTAGGAGGCTGAAGCTGAGGAACCCCGAGTTCGTTCCCGTCATCAGCTTGGATCCCAGCGTTCTCTTTGCCATTCCGCACCGTCCTTTCCGTTTGAAAGACCTGTTTCCCTTCACCGCAGCTGCTTCGCTTCTGGAACACGCCGGGCGCGCCCACAATTTCTGGCAACTGGTGGACCTGATTCATAGAAGAGGATGGAAGAACATGGAAATAGACTATCGCCCATGGGCGGATTTCGCAATGGCGCAGGATCCTTTCGGGAGGGCCCCGGAATTGCATGGGAGCCGCGTTGCCGAGGCTGCAGCCTCACCCTATATTAGCTAACAAGATATTGAAGAGA
Organism: Acidobacteriota bacterium; assembly: GCA_037384885.1. GTDB lineage: Bacteria > Acidobacteriota > UBA4820 > UBA4820 > DSQY01 > JARRNO01. The sequence goes on along the minus strand of JARRNO010000108.1, from coordinate 5,161 downwards.
CGGAGCGGACAAAATGCCGCACCGCCGTCTCGCGGGATGGTTTCCGGCCTCCACACGGGTGAGGGATGGGATCGATGGGGATTGCGGCCGATATCATACTGCTGATCGTCGCCGCATTTTTTTGCGGACTTTTGGCGCACCGCCTCGGCCAACCCCTTCTTCTCGGCTACATCGCTGCGGGCGTGATCCTGGGGCCCCATGCGGTGGGTATGATCACAAACGCCCACGAGATCGAACTTCTTGCTGAAATCGGAGTCGCGCTCCTGCTCTTCGCCCTCGGCCTCCAGTTCTCGCTGAAGGACCTTAAGCCGGTCAAGCACGTGGCGCTGGCAGGCGCCCCCATTCAAATGCTTCTGACGATCGGGCTCGGCTATGGTATCGGCCGGCTGATGGGCTGGGACTGGAATACCTCCCTCTGGCTGGGGGCTCTCATCGCCCTTTCCAGCACCATGGTGATTCTCAAGACCCTGATGAAACAGGGCTGGCTGGGCACGCTCTCCAGCAGAGTCATGATCGGCATGCTCATTGTCCAGGACCTCGCCGTCGTTCCCATGATGATCATTCTCCCCAAGCTCGACAATCCCTCGTTAGGCCTGCCGGCGCTGGGCATGGCCGCCATCAAGGCCGCCGTTTTCATTGCGGCGATGATCCTGGTTGGAACCAAGCTACTTCCCGGTTTGATGACCCATATCGCCCGTCTCGGATCCCGCGAACTGTTCCTGCTTGCCATTACAGCGGTGGGCCTGGGCATTGGCTATCTGACGCATTTGGCTGGGTTGTCGTTCGCTTTTGGCGCCTTCGTTGCCGGGATGGTGCTCAGCGAGTCGGACTTCGGCCACCAGGCCCTTGGCGATATTATCCCGCTTCGCGATCTCTTCGGCCTGCTCTTCTTTACGTCGGTGGGAATGCTCCTCGACCCGTCCTACCTTCTTGTTCATTTCAAGCAGGTAGCGGTGGTTGTCGCAGCAGTCGGGATCGGAAAGGGCGTGATTTTCGCGGCGATTACACGACTTTTCGGGTATGGGAACATCATTCCGCTCGCGGTGGGCCTGGGGCTCTTCCAGGTTGGAGAATTTTCCCTGGTACTGGCCAGGCTGGGGCTTTCGACACAGTCGATCGGGGAAGATCTGTATGCCCTGGTGCTGAACACTGCCATCCTGACCATGATTCTGACGCCGTTTGTTTCCGAGCGCGCGGCCGGTCTTTATGCTTTGAAAAAAAGACGCTTCGGCCGAGAGGGGCTCGAATCGGTCAATATTCCCAGGGAAGGGCTTGTGGGTCACGTCGTTATTATCGGCGCCGGGCGCGTGGGCTTTCATATCGCGCGGGTCTTGAAGCATCTTGGAATGCCCTTTTCCTTGGTGGATCTGGACCACCGGCGCTTTGAAGAGGCGAAGAAGGCCGGTATGGCGGCGGTTTACGGAGACGCCGGCCAGGACACCGTTTTGGAGGCGGCCGCCGCGCAAAACGCTTCGTTGATGATCGTGACTCTTCCTAGTTTCGTGGCGGCCCGGTCGGCGATTGTCGCCGCCAGGGGCCTCAACCCCCGCCTGGATATCGTAGCCCGGTCTCCGGCCGAGGATTACCTGGACCTGTTCAAGAAGCTGGGAGTATCCGAGGTGGTGCTCCCGGAATTCGAGGCGGGCTTGGAAATGACGCGACAGTCGCTGCTGAGCCTGGGGATTGCCGCGGCGGAAGTGCAGCGCTACACCGATTCGGTGCGGCGGGATCTCTACGCACAATATTTCGACGAAACCGAAGAGTACCGGTTGCTGTCCGACCTCAGGAGCGCCGAACAAGACTTCGCCCTGGAATGGATTCTCCTGTCCCCCGGCGCAAGCGTGGCTGGAAAGTCCATCGCAGAGAGCCGTATCCGCGAGAAGACGGGAGCCTCCGTTGTCGGGGTCATTCGCGGTGGCCGTCTGAGCGCCAACCCCGAGGCGAATTTTACCCTCATGCCCGGCGACCGGGTCGCCGTTATGGGGAGCGAAGAGCATCGGAGACTCTTTGGGGAAATGTTATCCGGGAAACGAAGGATCTAGAACGGCGAAAATCGGACGCGGAGAGAGACCACAAGCATTCCTAAAGAAGCAACCGGGAATGACAAGTACTGCCTGCGCCGGTCCGTCCGGATGAACCTCCCGCCTTCCCGATGTTCTTGCTCTGGCGGCCCTGTCCCGCACGGCGGCCGGGAACTCTGTTGGAAGCCCTTGAAGTCTTAGAGATGGGAAATCGGCGGGCGCAAGAGCCGATCGCCGGTGCGGGCAAAGACCGTTCCCGCCGGGACAAGCCGCTCATATCTTTGGCCGCCGGCGCCCGTCCGCGCTCCACCGGCAGTGACCGCATCGAAAGGTCACACTCCCTTTCGAATTCAGCGTCCCGGCCCTTGCGCTATAAGACGAGCGGCCCCATATTTAAGACTGTAGACGGCTTCAGGAGTTAGACCATGGGTACCAAGGCCCTTCTTGTTTATCCGGAAATTCCGCCCACGTTCTGGGGGATGAACTACGCACTCCCCTTTATCGGGAAAAAAGCATCCAGCCCGCCCCTGGGGCTCATCACCGTCGCGGCCATGCTTCCCGGAGACTATGACCTTACTCTGGTCGACATGAACGTGACGCCCCTGCGGGAAGAAGCGGTGCAAAAATCGGATGTCGTATTCTGCTCGTCCATGATCATCCAGCGGCGCTCCTTTGAGAACGTCGTCGAACTCTGCCGGAAATACGGGAAGCCTCTCGTAGCGGGCGGCCCCTATCCCACGGCCTGCCACGACCGGATCGGAGGAGTGGACCATTTTGTGCTCAACGAAGCGGAGACGACGCTGCCGTCCTTTCTTGAAGATTTTCAGAAGGGGAGCGCCGGCCGCCTCTACAGTGACAGCACGCGCCCAGACATCACGCAGACACCTGTCCCCCGCTTCGACCTTCTCGATCTCAAGGCATATTCGGCCATGGCGCTCCAGTTTTCCAGAGGGTGCCCCCACAACTGCGAATTCTGCGACATCACCGAGCTTTTCGGCCGCTATCCGCGCACCAAGCGGCCGGACCAGTTCGTCAATGAAATGGACGCTCTGTACAACACGGGATTCCGGGGCCCGCTCTTCGTGGTGGACGACAATTTCATCGGAAACAAGAAAAACGTGCGGGCGCTCATGCCGCTCGCCGCGGACTGGCAGAAGAGGCACGGCTACCCCTTTTCCCTGTTTACGGAAGCCACCGTCAGCCTGGGCGAAGATCAGGCCTTGATGGACAGCATGGTGAACGCCGGGTTCAACATGGTCTTTCTCGGGATCGAGACGCCCGACAAGAAAACCCTGGAATTGGTGCACAAGCAGCAGAATGTCCGGACCGACCTCTTCGAATGCGTCCGCCGTATCCAGCAATCGGGCCTGGAGGTTTCTTCAGGCTTCATCGTGGGCTTCGACAGCGATCCTCCGGACATTTTCGAGCGCCAGATCCGCTTTATCCAGGAGGCCTCCATTCCCTCCGCCATGGTGGGGCTGTTGACGGCCGTTCCCGGGTCGGCTCTCCACAGGCGGCTGGCGGCCGAGGACCGTCTGACGGGCGAGGCCTCCGGCAACAACACCTTCGAACTGCGCCTGAACTATGTGCCCAAAATGGATGTGGAACAGCTCCTGGACGGCTACAAGGCGGTCATTTCCGAAATCTACCGGCCGAAGCGGTACTTTGAGCGCTGCTTGGCTTACCTCAAAACCCTGAAACCGAACCGCCATTACGCGCGCCGGGTTCGTCCCAAAGAGGTGCGTGCCTTCTTTATGTCGCTTTCCATTCAGAGCTTTTCACGCTACGGCTGGCGCTACTGGCAGTTCTTGATCCGCGCCTTTCTCATGAAGCCCCGGCTGCTTGCCGAATCGGTGACCATGGCGATCAAGGGACACCATTTCTTCAAGATGACCCGCCGGGTGCTGGCCGTGGACGATTTCAGGAAACGGCTGGACAGGCTGGCCGACACCTTCCGGGAAAAGGCGGCGGCCGTTCACGCCGCCGACCTCGAGCAGAAAGCGGCGGAGCTGGCGGCGTACCGCGACGCGGTCCTGGCGCGAATCCGCCGCGAATACAACAAGCTCCATGGAGACTTCAGGGCTTACGCCGAAGAGAGCCTCTCCCGGTTTGAAGACATGATGGACCAGCTGATCCTCTCCATTCGCCAGGGATCGCCAACCTGAGGCCCCTTGACCGCTCGCTCGCCGCCGTCACTCCCGCCGGCGCGTGAGCATGGCTCGCCGTACCGGCGGTCCGGCCAGCGCGGCAACCAGGGCGAGAATCGCCAAGAGCGTCAATAGAGCCCCGGTCCTGAAGCCGTTCCCCCTGTATTTCATGAGAACCAGGTGCCGGCCGGCGGGAATGCGAACGGCGCGAAACGCTCCCATGGCCCGGTAAATTCTGGTGCGGTGTCCATCCAATGAGGCGCCCCAGCCGGGGGCGTCGCTGTCGGCAAGAAACAACAGCCCCGCCTGGGAAGTGCGAACTTCGAGGCGGACCGTATCCATCCCGTCTTCGAGCCATTGAATGTTCCAGATGGGGACCCGTTTTGGAGGCGCCCCGCTGCCGGCCAGACCACCCACCGGCAGACGGAATGTCGTTTGCGGACGGGTCAGCCCCTCCCTTGAAAGCCGCGCCGCCTGGTAAGGGTCGTCGCATCGAACCCAGGAATAGACCATCCTGGCCCGGGAGGGATGTCCAGCAACTTTCCAGATGTCCGCCGGATCGCCTCGGAAGACCAGCGTCATACCCTTTCCGGCTTCGTCTCCGTGCGGAACGGCGACGTAGGACACCCCAAGCCACGACAGGAACCGTCCGCCGGCCAGGCAGAAGGAGGAGGTGGTAAAGCCGTTGTCGATCGCGGTCCACCATCTTGAGAGGTCCCTGTAGGTTGAAAGCCATGACGGGTTGCAGAGGCGCGCATCGCGAAGCCCCCAGACCACGCCCTGGTTCGGTGAGAGAAGCGTGTATCCCGACAGCCTGCCGCCTCGATAGCGGCAGAAGTCTGCGGTCACTCGCCGATGGGGGGGAAGATGGTGCTGGAGGTACCGTACGGATGGCGGGGGATAGGCGAAGGGATTGTCTTGGACCAGGAAGCGGTAAGGTGCTGCATAAAGCCGCGGTGTCACCACAAGAAGAAGCAGAATCCCGGCGGGAAC
>JARRNO010000107.1:0-15269 GCA_037384885.1 Acidobacteriota bacterium | reverse complement strand
GCGCGGGAACCATGTCCCGGCCAGAGTCCACCGCCAGGACCGGAACGGGCTTTTTTCGGGCAAAAACCTGCCTAAGGGGGGCTTATGCGCGATAGCATCAAGTGGAGGACGATCTTCGTCCTCGCCATCATCGCCGTCTGCGTTTTCTTCTTCTTTTTCAACACCAAAACCAAGCAGTTCAACCCGGACGGCACGCTCAAGCTGGGGCTGGACCTGAAGGGCGGTGTCCACCTGCTGCTCCTCATGGACACGGACGTGTCTGTGAAGAACCGCATCAATTCGGACATCGAATCGATCAAGGAATATTTGAAAAGCAAGAACATCGCCATCCAGCAGATTTACCGCCCGCAAGACAAGCTGGACGCCATCGTGGTCAAGGGCAAAGACCCCAATCTCGGTCCCACTATCCTGCATTTTACCTCGGACAACATGAAATACCTGAACTTCACCAGCCACGGGCCCGGGAATTATGAACTGACCATGAAGTCCAACTACGAATCCGATCTGCGCGACAAGGCCATCACGCAGTCCGTGGCGATCATCCGGAACCGCATCGACCGCTACGGCGTCGCCGAAACGGCCATCCACCGCGAGGGCCTCCACACCAACAAGATTGTCGTGGAGATTCCCGGCGTGGAAGACTCCACCGAGGTGAAGGCGCTGATCGGGACCGCGGCCCAGCTCGGCTGGTACGAAACGCTTTCCCCCCAAAACGGCGCGCCGAGCAAGGACGCCATTTTGAAGCAGTACAACGGCAAGCTGCCTGAGGATGTCCAAATCGTGGCGGGCAGTCCCGCCGAGCCGAACGTGGCCGGCAAATTTTACGCCCTCAAGGCGCTGCCCATCGTGACCGGCGCGGACATCCAGGACAGCCGCGTGGAAACGGATGAATACGGCCGCCCCGTCGTGGGATTCCAGCTCTCCGCCGTGGCGGGCCAGAAGTTCCGTGAATTTACGAGCACCCACATCAAGCAGCACGCCGCCATCGTGCTGGACAACCAGGTTATCAGCAACCCCGTGATTCAGAGCGAGATCGGAGACCGCGGCCAGATCTCGGGCGACTTTACGCCGGAGGAGGCTCGTGAATTCGTCCTTCAGCTCAAGTCCGGCGCACTTCCCGCCATCCCGCACTTCGGCGAAGAGCGGACCGTGGGGCCCAGCCTCGGACTGGAAAGCATCCACAAGGGCGCCTATTCGGGCCTGATCGGCATCATCGCGGTTTTCATCTTCGTCCTGCTCTATTACCGCGGCTCGGGCATCAACGCCATCATCACGCTGCTGCTCAACCTGGTCATTCTGATGGGCATCATGTCCACCTTCGGCATGACGCTGACGGTTCCGGGCATTGCGGGCATCATACTCACCATTGGTATGGCGGTCGACGCCAACGTGCTTATTTTTGAGCGCATCAAGGAAGAACTTCTTGACAAGCGCTCGGTGAGGACCGCCATCGTCAACGGTTTCGGCAAGGCCTTCTGGACGATTTTCGACAGCAACGTCACCACGCTGGTGGCGGCGCTGTTCCTCCTCCAGTTCGGCTCCGGCCCCGTGAAGGGCTTCGCCATTACCCTGACCGTCGGCTTGCTCGCCTCCATGTTCACCGCCATTTTCGTCTCCCACCTGATCTACGACATGGTCATCGCCATCAGGAGCCGGGACGGGCGCCAGCCTGAATCCTTGTCCATCGGTCCGCTTGCCGTTCTGAAGGGGCGCATCATCCCCTTCATGAAATACAAGTGGCTTTTCCTCGCCGTGTCCCTCGCCTTGATCTCTGTGGGCATGTGGAGCCTCTTTTCCAAGCCGCTCAGCCAGGGACTCAACCTGAACTGGGGCTTGGATTTCAAGGGCGGCCAGTCGCTCCAGATCCGATTCAACCGGGACGCCAACGCCCGCGCCATCGAAAAAGCCCTCAAGAAAGTGGTCCCGGCGTCTCTGACGGTTGTCCGCTACGGCGCTCCGCAGGATCATGAGGTTCTCATCCGGATGGAGGCCAAGGACAAGCAGGGACACATCCTTAATGAGCAGCAGCTGTCGGGCACGCTCAGCGCCATTTTGAACACGCTGCATACCGGGCGGGACAAGGCCGAACTGAAGGCCGGGAAGCTCGACCTGAACGCGGCCAGCGCCAAGAAGCTCGAGGATCTCATCTTCAACGGCATCACCACTGGACAGATCACCGGTACCGACAGCGGTACCAAGGCGCTGGTTGAGGCCATGGAAGCCTACAAGAAAGATCACGGCGGCATCATTCCCTCTTTCCAGGCCTTGAGCAAAATACCCCAGATGACGCCCAACATGATGGACTTCTTGAAGAAAAAGACCTTCGTGGGGAGCCTCTCCGTCCTGGAGCTGAATACTGTCGGACCCACCGTCGGTAAGGAACTGCGGGACAAGGCCATCGACGCCATCATTTTCGCCTTGATCGGCATCTTGATCTACGCCTGGTTCCGCTTCCAGTTCCGGTTCAGCCTGGGCGCCGTGCTCGCCTTGTTCCATGACACGATCATCGCCATCGGGTTTCTTTCCCTTTTCCACGTGGAGGTCAACCTGCCCACGGTGGCGGCGCTCTTGACCCTCGCCGGGTATTCCATCAACGATACGATCGTCGTCTTCGACCGCATCAGGGAACGCATGCAGGCAACGAAGAAGGCCGAGGACGAGGGGCTTTTCGACCAGGCTATCACCGAAACGCTCAGCCGCACTTTGATCACCTCGCTGCTGACCTTCTTCGTGGTTCTGGCCATGCTTCTGTTTGGAGGCGACGTCATTTTCTCGTTCGCCTTTGTTATGACGGTCGGCATCATCGTGGGCACGTACTCCTCGATCTTCATCGCCAGCCCGATTGTCCTCTGGTGGAACCAGCTGGGCCTCCAGCATGTCTTCTCGCGCAAAAGAAAGAAGGCCCGTCGGCGCTAGCACGAACAGTGCGGTACGCGCTGCTGCATACTCCTCCCCCTTTTTGCTGGCCGCGGGGTTGCCGCCAGGCGCAGGTCTCCTTATGATAATGACCGGGCCTGAGAAGGGCCCGTTGGAGACACTAACCGATGACCCGTCACACCGACACGGACATCTACCCTGTCACCTGCCCCTCCTGCGGCCAAGCCTACGATGCCTGCCATGAGGCGTTCTGCAGCTGCATCGTTTCTGTGCGGACACCGGTCTGCCCCCACTGCGGCAGCTGCTTGTGTTCACGCCCCAGGGAAGAGCAGCGGCGCTTCTGGTCTGAAGCCCCCCCAGCGCTCTGGCGGCGCCGCTTGGCCAGCCGAAAGTTTGCGGACACGGAAGGCGTGCCCCAATCTCTGAATAACCTCTCGCGTCCCTTGATCTTGGTCGCAGAAGATGAGATCGACTCGCTCAAGATCGCCGGGCGCCTCCTCATCCGCGCCGGCTACGGGGTTTTATTGACGGATAACGGACAGGAGGCGCTCGACCTTGCCCGCCGATTCCTTCCCGATCTGGTGCTGGCTGACGCCATGATGCCCAAAATGGACGGGCGCAGACTCTCACTCACTCTGAAGTCACGGGACGCGACCCGGCACATCAAGGTGGCTGTCATGACCGGCCTATTCACGAAGCAGAGCCACAAGACACAGGCGCTTTCCCATTACCAGGCCGACGCCTACCTCGCCAAGCCCGTGAATCCTTTGGAGCTGCAAAACGTGGTGAAGAAGCTTGTGGGCGCCCCCATCCCCCTTCGACTCTAGCAGCGTCCGGCCGAGTGTTGCCCCTCATCGATCCGCGTTACGCCTTGGTTTCTCTTCTGAAACGCCCGCGCAGATTTGAAACATTTTGCGCCCACGGAAGCTCGGTTCCTGGCCGCCCGATTCTTCCATCGCGCCCACAGGAGAGGCTCTTCAGCTCTAAAACATGATGGGATACCCTGAAGTGGCACGCCCCTTGCACTGACATGGTCAGCGGAGACATGGAAGCGCTTCGGGAAGGACCCGCTCATGTTCCCGCCTTAATACAAAGCACTCCTTTTCAGCCGGATTGATGGAAAGGGAGGAGGAGATCAGATGATTACCATGACCGACAATGCCGTCAAAGCCGTTGAAGATTTCCTCGAAAGCGAGAAGAAGCCGGAGTACGGCCTTCGCGTCGCCGTCGTCGGCGGTGGATGCAGCGGCTTTCAATACGATCTCGCCCTCGCCGAGCAACCCGCCGAAGACGACCAGGTGTTTACGTTCGGCGAGCTGAGCGTTTTTGTCGACAAGACATCCATGCTCTACCTGAAAGGTACGACGATAGACTACATCAGTGATATCCGCGGGTCCGGATTCGTTTTCGAAAATCCGAATGCCGTTTCATCCTGCGGATGCGGCCATTCATTCCAGGCCTGAGTTTCCCTTTGCTGGGGCACCAACCCTCTTTTTAGGCATGCTTAGGTCTTGAAGCGAAAGCCAAGAAAAAGACCCGCCTGCAAGGGCGGGCTTTTTCTTTACGCGCCTTCTTGATGGGAGGCTTACAGTTTGGAATGGGAGCCGTCGCATTCCGGCTTGTTAGCGGAATGCTTGCACCCGCACCAAGCGATCTTTCTCCTTTTTTCCACCTTCATCTCAATGGGGGAAAACTCCGTCCCCTCGTGAGATCCATCGCAAAAGGGCTGTGTTCCGCTCCGCCCGCAGCGACACCAGTAGTAGGTACCCGGCTCCATTTCGAGAACATACGGCGCTTTTTGGGGGCTTTCCGGTTCCGCCATGACTCATGACCTCCCTTCAGGGACGAAGTATCCTCCCCAACCCGGCCGGCTTACTTTCCGTCCGGCCCGTCCTGGTCCTCGTCTCCGTTTTCTTCGGCCACCAGCTTGGCCACCGCGACCACCTGGTCACCCTTGCTGCCGTTGAGGGATATGATGCGGAATCCCTGCGTTCTTCTGCCGATTCGGGAAATGCCGTTTACGGGAGTGCGGATGATCTGTCCTTCCCTCGTGATCACCATGATCTCGTCTTCTTCCTGAACGTACAGCCCTCCAACGGCGTGTCCATTTTTCTGCGTCACCTGGATGTTGATGATTCCGACGCCGCCCCTGCCCTGAATGCGGTAACGCGTAAGCGGCGTACGCTTGCCGTAGCCGTTCTCCGTCACCGTCAAGATATCTCCTTCGATGAGAACGGCTTTCCCGGTGCCTTCTTCGTCGGTGGTTTCGCCAACCGCCCCGGACAGCACCTTCATCTGCACGACATGGTCTCCGGCCCGCAGCCGGATGCCGATCACACCCTGGCTGGCCCGACCCATGGCCCTCACGTCCGCCTCCGGGAAGGTGATGCACTTCCCGTTCCGGGTGCCCAGGAAAATATGGCTCTCGCCGTCGGTAATGCCCGCGCCCACAAGCCTGTCCCCATCCTTGATGTTGATGGCGATCTTCCCGGTGGCCCGGATGGACTCATACTCGCGCATGACGGTTTTCTTCACGATGCCGTTTCGTGTCGCCATGATGAGGTAATGCTCATCGTCGAAGCATCCCCGCGCGGAAAGCAGGTCCATGACCATCTCGTCCGGATCGAGGTTCAGTAGGTTAACGAGGGCGCGGCCCCTCGCCGCAGTCCCCGCCTCTGGGAGTTCGTAGACCTTGAGAGAGTAGACCTTTCCCAGGTTTGTAAAGAAGAGGAAACGGTCGTGCGTGGAGGCCACGAAGAGGTGCTCTACGAAATCGTCATCTCGCGTGTTCATGCCGGACCGGCCTTTGCCGCCGCGGTGCTGGCTCCTGTACTCGTTCAGGGCGGTCCGTTTGATATAGCCCCCGTGCGTCACGGTGATCACCATCTCTTCCTCGGCGATGAGTTCTTCCTCGCTGATGTCTCCCGTATCTTCCACGATCTGCGTACGCCGAGGGTCCCCGAAGCTGTCTCGGACCGCCTTCATTTCCTCGCAGAGAATTCCCCGAACCCTGGCTTCACTTCCAAGGATCTCTGTGAGCTCAGCAATTTTTTGAAGGATTTCCCGGTATTCCTCGAGAATCTTGTCCCGCTCCAAGCCGGTTAAGCGTTGAAGCCTCATATCCAGGATGGCCTTGGCCTGCAGCTCGCTCAATGAAAAGCGCTCCATGAGGCCGGTCCGGGCGCTCTCGGGATCCGCCGCGGCCCGGATGAGGGTGATCACCTCGTCCAGGTTGTCCAACGCCACCGTCAACCCTTCGAGGATGTGGGCCCGCTCCTTGGCACGATCGAGGTCATAGCGCGTCCGGCGGATGATGGTTTCGATCCGGTGGTCGATAAAGGCCTCGAGAAGTTCTTTCAGCGTAAAGGTCTTCGGCTGGTTTCCCGCGATGGCCAGCAGCTGCACGCCGAAGGTCGTTTCCATTTCCGTATATTTGTAGAGTTTCTTCAGAATGATGTCCGGAATTTCTCCCCGGGCCAGTTCCAATACGACCCGGATACCTTCCCGGCTGGACTCATCCCGGATATCCGTCACGCCCGTAATACGCTTGTCGCGCACTAGGTTTGCGATCTTCTCTATGAGGTTGGACTTGTTGACCTGATAGGGGATTTCCGTCAGAACGATCGCCTCCCGGTCCTTCTTGAACTCCTCCGTGTGGGCCCTCGCCCTGACCTTGATCAGGCCTCGGCCGCTCTGGTAGGCGTCCCGGATGCCTTTCCGGCCCAAAATGATCCCGGCGGTGGGAAAATCCGGCCCTGGAATTAACTTGATCAATTCTTCGAAGGTAATCTCCGGGTTTTCCACCGTGGCGATGACCGCGTCGGCCACTTCATTGAGGTTGTGGGGCGGGATGTTGGTCGCCATGCCCACGGCGATTCCCGCGGACCCGTTGACGAGAAGGTTGGGAAAGACCGTTGGGAGCACGACGGGCTCCTGGTCTTCCCCATCGTAGTTCGGCACGAAATCCACCGTATCCTTCTCGATGTCCTGCACGAGGGAGTGGGCGAGTTTTGCCATGCGGACTTCCGTATACCGCATGGCCGCGGCGGGGTCGCCGTCAATGGACCCGAAATTGCCTTGCCCGTCCACCAGGATGTATCGCATGGAGAAATCCTGCGCCATCCTGACCACGGTGTCGTAGATCGCCGCGTCGCCGTGGGGGTGGAATTTCCCCATGACGTCCCCCACGATGCGCGCCGACTTCTTATATCCCCGGTTCCAGTGATTTCCGGAGGTGTACTGGCTGTAAACGATACGCCGGTGCACCGGCTTCAGCCCGTCCCGGGCATCCGGCAGCGCGCGGCCGATGATGACGCTCATGGCGTACTCGAGGTACGACTTCTTCAGTTCATCCTCGAGCTTTACCGGTACGGGTCGGTTGAAAAGTTCTTCTTGCATGCTCTCAATCCCGATTCATGGACGGGCCATGCCTGCCCCGCCCCACAGTCCAGTCTTGTCCGCCGCCCGGGGGCCGGAAAGCCCTCGACGGCGCCGGATCTTCACTTTTCCATCTGTCAAATGTCCAGATTGGTCACATTCAGGGCGTTGTCCTGAATGAACCGCCGCCTGGGCTCCACCTGGTCCCCCATGAGAACCGAAAAAAGCGTATCCGTTTCCACCAGGTCCTCCACGCTGACCTGAAGCAGCCGCCTCTTCGCCGGATCCATCGTGGTCTCCCACAATTGCTCCGGGTTCATCTCACCGAGACCTTTGTAACGCTGAACCGAATATTTCGACTTGACGGCTCCGAGGAGCTCCTCGAGCAGTGCCTTGCGATCCGAGACGTCTCTTTCTGTATCGCCGTTTTTCAGCAGGAACGGCGGCCGGTCGAAGTCCTGGATCTTCTCGTGGATCTGCTGGGCCGTTATGAATTCCGACGCGTGGTGCAGTGAGTGGCTGATCAAGGCTTCCTGATCGAGCTCGGGCACGGTCACGCGGAATTCGTAGAGGCTGTGTTCCGGATCCTGTTCAATCCGCCCGACTTCGTATCCCCGGTCCTGGAGCCTCCTGGCCAGATCTTCAACTTTTCCTAAATCACCGAACAGGTCCTTCTTCAACTCTGCGGCGAAGAGGAACACGAGCAGCGGCTCGGTGAAACCCTTTTTCCGCATCCGTCCAAGGAGCCTCTCGTAGTGCTGGAGGGTTTGCAGCACCTTTGCCAGTTCCTGCCCGCTGTAGGCCTTCTGGATGGCCGGAATGGTGACCTCGTAGTTCTCCACCGCTTTCTCGATAAAGAACCGCGTCAGTTCTTCTTCGGTGCTGATGTAGTGTTCCTTTTTCCCTTTCGCTACGCGGTAGAGAGGGGGCTGGGCCACATAGACGTATCCCCGCTCCACAAGTTCCGGAAAGTGGCGGTAGAAGAGCGTGAGGAGAAGCGTGCGGATGTGGCTGCCGTCCACGTCCGCGTCCGTCATGATGATGGTTTTGTGGTAACGAAGCTTGGCGAGGTCGAAATCGTCTTTCCCCGCTCCCACACCAAGGGCCGTAATGATCGTTCGGATCTCATTGTTGGACAGGATCTTGTCCATCCTTGATTTTTCAACGTTCAGAATCTTACCGCGGAGCGGCAGCACGGCCTGGAATTTTCGGTCGCGCCCCTGCTTGGCCGACCCGCCGGCCGAGTCGCCCTCCACAAGGAACAGCTCGGTCTTCTCCGGGTTTCTTTCCTGGCAGTCCGCCAGCTTCCCAGGCAAGGACCCCCCATCCAAAGCACTCTTGCGACGCGTCAGCTCCCTAGCCTTTCGCGCCGCCTCCCGGGCTCTTGCCGCCTCCACGGCCTTGTTGATAATACCTTTTCCCACGTTCGGATTTTCTTCGAGGTAACGGCTCAAAAACTCGTTCATGCCGGCTTCGACCAGCCCTTTGACCTCAGAATTTCCAAGCTTGGCCTTGGTCTGCCCCTCGAATTGGGGCTCAGCCACCTTCACAGAAACGACCGCCGTCAACCCCTCTCGCACATCGTCGCCCGACAGGCCCGTCTTCATGCTCTTCAGGAGGCTTTGCTGCTGCGCGTAGTTGTTGAGGCTGCGTGTCAGCGCGGCCCGGAAACCCGCCAGGTGGGTTCCGCCTTCGATCGTGCGGATGGAATTAACGAAGGAGTAGACCATTTCGTTATAGCCCGTATTCCACTGCACGGCGCAGTCGATGATCACCTTGTCCATTTCTCCGTGGTAGACAAGCGGCTCCGGATGGACGGCCGTCTTTCCCTGGTTGAGGTGCTGGACAAAGGCCGAAAGGCCCCCTTCGAAAATGAAGCTGGCCCGCTTGTCCTCCTCGCGCTCGTCCACCAGGTTGAGCTTCAGGCCCGCATTCAAGAAGGCAAGCTCCCGAAGCCTGTTTTGCAGGATATCCCAAGAAAATACCGTCTCCTCAAAGATGTCCTCATCGGGCTTGAAGGTGATCCGGGTCCCGTGCTTGCCTGGCGGATTGGGTGTCCCCGTCCGGGTGAGCGGTCCTTCAGGAATGCCCCTTTGATAACTCTGCACGTAAACACCGCCATCCACCCAGATCTCCAGTTCCAAGCGTTCGGACAAAGCGTTGACCACGCTGACGCCAACCCCATGGAGGCCGCCCGAAACCTTGTAAGCACGGTTGTCGAACTTGCCCCCGGCGTGAAGCACCGTGAGCACCACCTCTGCGGCCGGGCGGCCTTCCTCGGGATGGATGCCGACCGGGATCCCCCGGCCGTTGTCTTCCACCGTTACGGAATCATCCGCCTGAATGGTGACCGTGATTTCAGAGCACTCACCGGCCTGCGCCTCGTCCACGGCGTTGTCAACCACCTCCCAAACGAGATGATGAAGACCAGCCGATGCGGTGCTTCCGATGTACATCGCCGGCCGTTTCCGAACCGCCTCAAGTCCCTCCAAAACGCGAATGGACGAAGCGTCGTACCTGTTATTTTCCGTCATGAAGTGACCTCCAAGCTGCCCCCCTCCCGTATCTCTCCGGATCGGATCCGGTAGGCCTCCAATTCTCCCCACGGCCCCTGGATCTTCCTCGTAGCCGTCATAAACACCTGCGCCTTTCCCTTCGTCAAATTCATCAACTCCTGGATCCGGCGTCTGTCCAGTTCTGCTTCCACATCGTCAAGAAGAAACAGAGGCGGTTCGGACTCTCGTTCGTGAATCATTAAAACGCGGGCCAGTTTTAACATCCAAAGAGCTGTTCGAACTTGCCCGGACGAACCAAACACCTTAATCGGCTTGCCGTCCATCAAAATGTGGACCACATCCCTCTGAGGCCCCACAAGCGAGACACCCCGGCGGCGTTCCTCAACATGCCGCTGTACCAGCGCCTGGGGTAGATTGTCGCCTCCCGAAGGCACGTACCGGAGTGTGATTTCCTCGGCGGTTTCCATTTCCGAGGACAACCGCATCAACTGCGACTGAACTCGCTCCACCATGTCGCCCCGCGTCTTCCGGATCTTCTCCGCCAACTCGCAGAACGTCTCCGTCCAAGCTGCCAGTTCCCGTTCCCGTCCGTGGTTCCCCTGTCGGAGCAGATTGTTTCTCTGGTCCAAAGCCCGTCTGAACTCCAGCCAGTCATGGAGGAATCCCGGCCGCTCCAGTACCCCGGCCGCATCCAGAAAATCCCTCCTGGCTTTCTGGTGGCCCTTCACCAGGCCGCGGTCCTCCGCACTCAGCACTACGGCGGGCAGGCATCCCACATAGTCCCCGACGGGAATTCTGCTCTGGTTCCGAAGGAGCTTCTTGCCGTCGGGATCCAACTCAACACAGAGCGTGAATCGGACCTTATTGCCAATCACTTCGCCACCGACGGCGGCTCTCTCTTGTCCCTCCTGAATCAAATTCTTCGACCTCCGCTCGCGAAACGACCGGGAAGTCGCCAAAACGTAAATCGCCTCCAAGACATTCGTTTTGCCCTGGGCGTTTTCTCCATAAAACAGCGTCAGGGGACTCGAGAAGGAGAGACTCCGCTCCTTTAGATTTCGAAAGCCGCTCACGTCGAGGGAGGTCAACCTCAATCGAGCCTCAGCGGCATGACCACATACTTATGGGACCCTTCTCCGTTTTCCAGCACCGGTTCAAAAAGGGACTGGTGCTCGGGATCCTTCATCTTGATCGAAATTTTCTCTTCTTTGCAGACATTGAGGAACTCGATCACAAAATCCACATTGAAGCCGACTGTCACAGCTTCGCCGTCAAACGATTCACAGGCCTCGTACTCCTTGCCCTCGTCTCCCGTCTCCGGGTTCCGGACCGACATTTCGAGTTTTCCCTCGGCGTCGAAAGAAAAGACGACGGCGCGGTTCTTCGACTCGGCGACCATGGCCACGCGCTTCACCCTTTCCAGAAAACTCATCTTGTCCACAACAGCCACTTTGTCTGTCTCCGGCGCAATCACCTTTTCGTAGGCCGGGAAGGTCGTATCGAGAAGCCGGCTATATATCAAACGGGGACCCAGCTCGCCAGCGTCTTCTTGGGAACCAGCACTCGCACGGGCTGATCCACACCGGTCTTCATGGGGTAGCTTGAGCACGTCAGCCGGTGGGAATCTGTCGCGACCATGGTCACGCCGTCCGGGCCGATCTCCATTAACGCGCCCCGAACCGAAAAGCGGCTGTTCTCGTTCCCCGCGGAAATCAGGACCTCTTCCGCACATTTCCGGAAAAGGGCGGTATCCACCGTCACGGCCGTTTCGGGGCTGGGGGTCATGAGGGCAGGAAAGTCTTCCTCCGGAAGCGTCTGAAGGTGATACT
Organism: Acidobacteriota bacterium; assembly: GCA_037384885.1. Lineage (GTDB taxonomy): Bacteria > Acidobacteriota > UBA4820 > UBA4820 > DSQY01 > JARRNO01. The sequence goes on along the minus strand of JARRNO010000107.1, from coordinate 3,670 downwards.
CGTTTCGCTGACCGGCAGGCTGGAGAAAAAGCTTCTGATCGGGCGTGGTCTTGAGGACAAGGGGGGCCTCTTCGTTGAGGAAGGCCCGGACGATCGCCCCAAACCTCCTTGCCGGAACCGTGATGGCTCCAGGCTGAATGACTTCGGCGGGACACTTGGATTTGAAGGTAACCTCCAGGTCCGTCGCCGCGATTTCCACTTCGTTTCCCTCTGCACGGAGCAGCAAATTCGAGAGGATGGGAATGGTCGCCTTGCTTTCCACGATGCTGAGCGCAAGACTGAGTTCCGCGTGAAGTTTCTTGACTTCGATCTGTATTTCCATTCACTACTCCTTATGAATAGGTAGTAGTAGTAATCCTGTGGAAAACGGAAAAAAGTTCCAACTCCCTGAAGACTCTCGTATTACGTGCCGGGCAAGCTGTGTAAATCTTCAGAGCCGTATGTGCAGAAGTTTTCTTTTGGCTCTTCTGTCATCTTTTCCACAGGTTATACACACCCCCATTTACACAGTTCCCCGTAAAAACTAGCGAAAAGAATTCAAAAAACTCTGAACCTGTTGTTGAAAAGTTAGATCCCGCGCCATCTTATCTTCCACCTTGCGGATGGAGTGAAGCACGGTTGAATGATGCTTCCCCCCAAACCGGCGGCCGATTTCCGGAAGAGAGGCGCCGGTCAGCTCGCGGCAGAGAAACATGCAGACCTGCCTCGGAAGCACAATGTCGGCCCGGTTCGTCTTGGATTTCAAATCCTGAACGCGCAACTTGTAGGCCGTCGCCACATACTTTTGAATCGCCTCCACCGTGGTGACCCGGCCCTCCTTCTTAAAAAGCGTCTCAAAGGTTTGCTTGGCCAAGTCCAGCGTAATGGGCTGCCCCTTGAAGGACGAAAAGGCAATCAACCGCATCAGGCAGCCCTCCAGTTCCCGGATGTTGCTGCCCATGTGGGTCCCGATGAAAAGGGCCACATCGTCCGGCAGGATCACTTCGTAAGCTTCCGCTTTCTTATGGAGAATGGCCACTTTAGTTTCCAGCTCAGGCGGGTGGATATCGGCGATGAGGCCCCATTGAAAGCGGGATTTCAACCGTTCTTCGATCCCCTGGAGCTGTCCAGGCGGACAGTCCGAGGAAATTACGATCTGCTTTTGCGACTCATAGAGTGCATTGAAGGTGTGGAACAACTCCTCCTGCGTTCCCGTTTTGCCCACCAAGAAATGAACATCGTCCAGGAGAAGCACGTCCACCTGCCGGTAGCGCTCCCTGAAAACAGGCTGCTGGCGGTGGGCGATAGCGGAAATCATTTCGTTCATGAAGCGTTCCGCTGAAAGATAAGTCATCTTGGAAGCGGATGTATTTTCCTGGATGTAATTCCCGATGGACTGCATGAGGTGGGTCTTGCCCAGGCCGACCCCGCCGTAGAGGTAGAGGGGCTTATACGAATTAGACGGGTTTTGCGCGACCGCCAGGGCCGCCGCATGGGCAAAACGGTTGGAGGGCCCCACCACGAAGCGGTCAAAATGGTAATTCGGGTTCAGGTGCGCCTGGTAGGTGCGTGTCTTCTTGAATTCCTTTTTCTGTTCGGCCTCCCCCCGCTCGGGAGGGGAGAGCTGCAGATCCTCCCCGGATTGGGTGGCGTCCACGAGGACAACCTCCAGGGCTCCCTCGCCCAGATCTTTCAGTATTTCTTGAAACAACCCTTCGTAGTGATTGTCGATCCAATCTCTTGCCAGAGGGTTGGGCGCTTGCACGAGAAGCCGCGACTGCTCCTGCCGGAGCAGCTTCAGGGGCCTGAACCACGTCTCGAAATTCGGGCCTGGAACACGACTTTTCAGGGCGTGCAGCACCTTGTTCCAAATATCTGCTGTCATGTTATCCACAATATATCCACAGGTGTGGAAATTAAGAACATATTTTACCATGGAACCGGCGGCTTTAAAAGGGAGAAAGGGGGGCGCTAAAACCCTGCCCCACCTACGTTTCAGGAGAAAATTTCCTTCCCCCGCCATCCCATTGGAACGGCGGCGGCCATCCCCTCATTCGAGCAGGCGCCTCCAGCAGGCGGAAACGTTTTCCCGGTGGCCCTGTAGGGCGGAAAGTAAACCCATGAAAGGGTCGCGCCCTTCGATTTTGTACGGTGAGGCGGCTAAAAGCGGAGCGAGCCAGTCCACGCCGGACCGCGCCAGCAGATCGGCAACTACCCCTGGCGTGCGCGCGGAAGGTGCGGGCCTTAGAAAATGGAGGCGGAGCCGATAGAGGAGCGCCTCCTGAAAGCGCCGGGCCGCCATGAGCCTGGAGGCTTCGGTCTCTGTCAGGAAACCGGTTCCGGCGAGCTGGGGGATGAGATCTTCCTCGGAAGAACCGGCGGGAAGCCCGGCGCGCGCCTGAAGTCCTCTTACGATGAGATCAAGGTTCAGGAGGCCGCCTCTCTGGTATTTCAAGTCGCTTTCCATGTCGCGGCTCTTCTCGGAAAGCCTAACCATGAGGCCGTCAAGCGCCAGGAAATCCGCCTTCGCGGGCGGGCGGGCGGAGGTTTCCTTCCAGGCGGCGCTCAGAAGCCGGGCGCCCAGGGATCTGTTTCCAGCCACCGGCCTGGCCTTAAAATAGGAGACCCGTTCCCACCAATGTGCGCTCTCCCACGAGAAATAGTTTTCGAAGGCCCCCTCCCGGGAAACCGGGGGACCGCTCGCCCCGTGCGGCCTCAAGCGGTAGTCGACAGCGTACAGGGAGCCGTGCCGGGTCACCGCGGTCATCCGCGATGTGAATTGATTGACGAAGCGTCTCTCCAGAACTGCGGAGCGCTCCGGGTCATCCGGGAGAAGGCCCTCTTTGCTGCATACGGGGACAAGATCCAGGTCCGAGCGTGGCTGCATCCGGCGGGTTCCCAGTCTCCCCAGGGCGAGCAGGCAAAGTTTTGAGGAGACAGCGTTCTCGGGAAGGCCGCCCTCCCGTTCCAGGTCGTAGCAGACCCGCTCGAAAACCGTTTCCAGCACCTGTTCAGCCAGTGCGGTGTGTGCCGCTTGCGATTCCACAACATCTGCGCCCAGCGCGAGATCCCGGGCGGCGATCACAAAGAGAACGCGTTTGTGCCAGCGTCTCAGTCCATCCGGAGAGGTCCCCGCCGCTTCCGGTGCGCCGAGGCGAAAAGAGTCGCCGCCAAGGTTTCCGAACGACAGATCGTGAACAAGCGACGGCCACTGCTGAACCGACTGAAATACGGGTTCGCTCTGGCTCACCAGGCGGAGCAGAACCCTGGCGTAGCGGGGATGGGAGAGGAGCCTTTCCAACGCACCATCTTCCGAGGTCAGGGCCGGCAGAAGGCGGTGCAAGGTGCGCAGGCTTTCATAGGGCCTCGAGGACCCCTTGAACTCCCGCAGAAGGCTTCCATGAATTCTCAAGAGATTTCTGCGCTGTTCGGGGGTGTGGACCGCCATGGAAAGCGCCCCGTAAATGTCACGGAGAAGCGGAAACGCTCGTTTCGGATCCCGGACGCCGGCCAGAGCAAGGCTTTCGAACATGCCTTCCTCCGTCAGGAGGTTCGATAGGCGGTCACGCTTTTCCCCACCCGAGGAAAGGGGGCGCAGCACCGACTGAAAGACCCGCCTGAGATCCGCCCGCGCCCCCGCGATGGCTTCTGCGAGGGCTCCGGGGTTCTGGTAACCCAGAAACCGCGCGGC
>JARRNO010000106.1:14957-32833 GCA_037384885.1 Acidobacteriota bacterium | reverse complement strand
CATCCTCCAGGCCTCCATGGATGGGTTGATCACCGTGGATTCGGAGGGCAACGTGGCCTCGTGGAACCGGGGTGCGGCCATGATTTTCGGCGTGCAGGCCGAGGACGCCATCGGGCGGCCGCTGGAGGACTTCCTGCCGCCCGATCTGATCCAGGAACTGCCGGTGACCATGATCTTGCCGCACGGCACCGAGCGTTTCGAAGTCCAGATCAAGCGGAAGGACGGCAAGGACCTCGATCTGCTGGTGAGCCGGACGGACATCGGGGACGGAGAAACGCGTGAGAGGGGGACCTCGGTCATCCTGAAGGACGTGACGGAAATGAAGCGCCTGCAGCGCGATTTTTCCGAGGCCAAGCACCTGGCGGAACTGGGGCGCATGGCTGCGAGCATCGCCCACGAGATCAAGAATCCCATCGCCGGCCTGCGCGGCGCCATGGAAATGATGTCCATGCAGCACATGCAGGGCGATCCCCGGTTCGAGATCTTTCAAGAGGCGCTGAGCCAGATCCGGCGTCTGGATTCCCTGGTGAAGGACCTGCTCTCCTATGCCAAGCCGGTGAAACTCAACACGCAGCCGGTGGAAGTGTCCCTCATCCTGGACGCCGTGCTCTCTCAGGTCCGGGACGCGCTCGAGCAGGGGGGCGTCGAGATCGGAATCGACCTGGAAGCGGGCCTGCCCGCCGTCATGGCCGATCCGTTCCTCATCCAGCAGGTCTTCGTCAATCTCATCATGAATGCGGTCCAGGCCATGGAAGGCGGGGGACGTATCGTGCTGGAAGGGCAACAGATCAACCACCGCGTGATTTTGAAAATCGAAGACGACGGGAACGGAATCAAGCAGTCGGACCTGGCCCACATCTTTGAGCCGTTCTACACCACGAAACACATTGGGACGGGACTCGGGCTCTCCATCGTGAAGCGGATCCTCCGGGCGCACGAAGGAGACTGCGAAGTGGATTCGGAGGAAGGGCGAGGCACGACATTCACAATCTATTTGCCCGCTGAGCAGAGGCGAAGCTGATGGCCAATGAAACCATATTGCTGGTGGAAGACGAGAAACTGATTCGCTGGTCCATGGCGAACAGGCTCACCAAGGAAGGGTTCACCGTGATCGAGGTGGACAAGGGGGGCGACGCTCTGGACGTTCTCAAAGAAAAGGAAGTGGACCTCATGCTGCTGGACTACCGGCTGCCGGACATGGACGGTCTGCAGGTCCTGCGGGAAATGGGGGAGCGGCTCCGGGACATCCCCGTGATCATGATGACCGCCTACAGCACGGTGGAGAGCGCCATCGAAGCGATGAAGCTGGGCGCCTTCGACTACCTCAACAAGCCCTTCGAGATGGAAGAGCTGATGGTCAGCATGCAGAAGGCGCTGGAAAACACCGCCATCAAGCGCGAGTTGGGGCGTTACCGGAAGGAGCAGGAGACACGTTTCGGGCTGAGCAACCTCGTCGGAAAAAACCCGAAGATGAAAGAAGTCTTCTCCCTCATCCACAAGATCGCCGGCTCGTCGGCCACGACCATCCTGATCCAGGGAGAAAGCGGGACCGGCAAAGACCTGGTGGCCAACGCCATCCACTACGCATCCGAACGCGCAAAGAAGCCGTTCATGACCCTCACCTGCTCTGCCCTGCCCGAGCCCATCCTGGACAGCGAATTGTTCGGCCACGAAAAAGGCGCCTTCGCGGAAGCGGAGCAGGGCAAGAAGGGTATCTTCGAACTGGCCGACGGGGGCACCGTCTTCCTGGATGAAATCGGCACCATGAGCATGAATCTTCAGGTGAAGCTACTGAGGGTCCTGGAAGAAAAGAACTTCAAACGGATCGGCGGCGTGACGGATATCTCGGCCGATGTCCGCATCGTTGCCGCCACCAACGACAACCTGGAACACGCGGTGAACGAGGGCCGGTTCCGGAAGGACCTCTACTACCGGCTGAAGGTCATTCCGCTCTTCCTGCCGCCGCTGCGGGAGCGTCCCGACGACATCCCGCTGCTGGTCAAGCATTTCATCGAGCACTACAACCGGGAATTCAAGAAAGACACCCACGGCGTGAGCCGGGCCGCCATGCAGGAACTGATGGAATACCCCTGGCCGGGCAACGTGCGCGAGCTCAAGAACCTGATCGAACGCATCATGATCCTCGAGAACAAAGAAGTGATCGACGTGCCGGACCTTCCGGCCGAAATCCGGGGACAGGAGGCCATGGTGCCGACCGAAAACGCCTTTACGCTTCCTCCGGGCGGCGTCGTTCTGGAGGACGTGGAGCGGACCCTCATCGAACAGGCGCTCCAGCGCTCCGGAGGCAATCAGACGCGGGCCGCCAAGCTGCTCGGCCTGACGCGCGACACCCTCCGGTATCGTTTGAAGAAATTCGACTTGTAAGGCAGGACGTTCAACTCGACAAACTTTCTTAAGGAGAAGGCCATGGCGGATAAAGGGGAAGGGCGCAACGGCGATTTCGAGCCGGTCATTCCCGCGAACGTCAAGCTTCCCGAAATTACGTTCAAGGGCATCATTCTCGCCATCTTTCTGGCGGTCGTGCTGGCCGGCGCCAACGCCTACCTGGGGCTGTTCGCCGGCATGACGGTTTCGGCCACGATCCCGGCCGCGGTCATCTCCATGGCCGTGTTCTCGCTGTTCAAGAAGAACAACATCCTTGAAAACAACATCGTCCAGACGGCGGCTTCCGCCGGCGAGGCGGTGGCGGCCGGTGTGGTCTTCACCATTCCGGGCCTGGTGATCCTAGGGTACTGGTCGCACTACAACTACTGGCAGACGTTGATGATTACCGCTCTCGGCGGCACGATCGGCGTGCTGTTCTCCGTGCCGCTGCGCCGGGCGCTGGTGGTCCAGGCGAGGCACGAGATCAAGTTCCCCGAAGGCATCGCCACGGCGGAGGTGCTCAAGGCCGGACATACCGCCAAGGAGGGCGGCGCCCTCGCCACCATGATTATCGCCACGCTGGTGGGCGGCTTTTTGAAAATGTGCCAGGATGCGGGGTTGAAACTCTGGGCCGGCACGTTCGAAGTGGGCACGAAGGTGGGCGGCTCGCTCGCCTATTTCGGGACGGATCTTTCTCCCGCCCTTCTCGGCGTGGGGTACATCGTGGGCTTGAACATCGCCGTGCTGGTGTTCGTGGGCGGCGCTATCTCCTGGTGGGTCGCCATTCCGATCTATGCGGCGATCCACGGCGTTCCTGCGGGGGCGCACGGCGCGGTCGAGGCCGCCACGGCGATCTGGAGCGACCAGATCCGGTACCTCGGCGTGGGCGCCATGTGCGTCGGCGGCCTCTGGGCGCTTGTACAGCTTCGCAACCAGCTTCTGACGGGCGTGGTGAGCGGTCTCAAGGCCCTCAAGGAGGAAAAAAGCGGAAGCACGATTAACCGCACCGACCGCGACATCCCAATGATCTGGGTCATCGTCTTTTCCATCCTGAGCATCATCCCGCTCTTTTTTGTCTACCACATGGTGGTCAGAAGCCTGGGCGTGAGCCTGGTAATGGCCGTGATCATGCTCGTGGCCGGCTTTCTCTTTGCCGCCGTGGCGGGTTACATGGCTGGGCTTGTGGGATCGTCCAACAACCCCATCTCCGGCGTAACCATCGCCACCATTCTCTTTGCGGCACTGGTGCTGCTTCTCTTCCTGGGGCACGGCAATCCCGCCGGGCCGGCGGCCGCGATCCTGATCGGCGCGGTGGTCTGCGTGGCGGCGGCCATCTCGGGAGACAACCTGCAGGACCTGAAGGCCGGTTATCTCGTGGGCGCCTCGCCATGGAAGCAGGAGCTCATGCTGATCATCGGCGTGCTGGCATCTTCGTTCGTGCTGGCGCCCATCCTTCACCTTCTGAACGTCAAATACGGTGTGGGTGTGCCGTTCCACGTGAGCGAAGCGTGGTTGACGGCCCACCCGAATCCCTTGCCGGCGCCTCAGGCGACCCTGATGGCTTCGGTGGCCCAGGGCGTCTTTAAGGGCGGCCTTCCCTGGACCATGGTGAGCATCGGCGCGGTCATTGCGGTGGCGATTATCTGCCTGGACCAGTACCTCAAGGCCAAGGGCGCCGAGTTCCGCACGCCGGTCCTGGCCGTGGCCGTGGGCATCTACCTGCCCTTCTCGCTGTCCGTGCCGATCCTGGCCGGCGGCCTGGTGGCTTTCTTCGCCGGGCGGTTCCGCAAGAAACTGGCGGCGAGGTTTGGAAGCACTCGTGAAATGGATCTCAAGCAAGCATCGGAGAAGGGCGACCGCAAGGGCCTGCTCTTCGCCTCCGGCCTGATTACCGGCGAAGCGCTCATGGGCATTGCCCTGGCCGTGCCCATCACGCTGGCCAGCGTCGTCCCGGCTTTCAAGGGAGACTTCATGGCGATCCCGGACCGGGGGTGCTCCTCCCGGTCCGGCTGTTTTATTCGGGGAACAGCCGATGACAGAAAGATGGGGGCCAGCCGGTCCGATCCGGGCCGTTCTCTTCGATCTGGACGGCACCCTCGTGGACAGCCGCGAGGACATTCTGGCGTCCTACCGCCATGCCTTTAAAAAGCTTCGCCGGCCGCTGCCGGACAGGGACCGGCTCCTGGACACCATCGGAACCCGTCTCGAGGACTGCTTCGTGCCGTTCGTAGGCGGCGACGTCTCTCATGCAGAGAAAGGCGCGGCGTATTTCCGGGAGTGGTACGAAGGCCACCACCTGGACCACACCCGCCCGTTTCGGGGCGTGCTCGAAACCCTGGCGGCGCTGAAGGACCGTTATGCGCTCGGCGTGGCCACCATGAAAAAGGGGTTTTACGCCCGGAAAGTGGTGGAAGGGACGGGCCTGTTCCCGTATTTTCGATGTGTGGTGGGCGCCGAGGAAGGCTTTGCGCCCAAGCCGTCGCCCGACATGCTCTTTCACCTGATGTCCGAATTGAAGGTAAAGCCGTCTGAGACCGTTTACGTGGGCGACACGGGGCTGGATTTTGAAACGGCTCGCGCCGCCGGCTGCCGTTTCTGGTTCGCGGCCTATGGATACGGGACGTTGAACGGGCTCGGAAGGGGTGTGCCGGCCGCAGGAAGTCCTTCAGAGCTCCTGTCACTGGTTCCAGGAGACGACTGACATGGCGGATGACAGCCCGAATCGAGTCTGCATTCTCGTTTTGAGCGGCGACATGGAGAAAGGGCTTGCGGCCATGAACCTGTCTCTGGCCTCGCTGGCCTCCGGTGGGCAGGTGACGCTCTTTTTCACCTTCTGGGGTCTTAATTTTCTGAAGAAACGCGGGGCTCGGGGCAGGGGGTCTTTCCGCCAGCGCCTCTTCGCGCGCATCAATCGAGACCACGCCGGAGCGCAGCGCCTTGGCAGGTTTCACGCCGGAGGGTTGGGGCGGCGCATGCTTATGGAAATCATGAAAGACAAGCGGGTGGAAGATTTCAGGACGAGCCTCCGGAGCGCGAAGGCCATGGGCGCAAAGGTGATCGCCTGTTCCACGACCCTCGAGATGATGGGGCTGGACGAGAGCAGCCTGATCGAGGAAGTGGACGAAATTGCAGGGGCGGCGTCGTTCCTGGAGGACGCCCGCGGCGCCACCGTCGTGACGCTGGGGTAAAATAAGGCCTTTCGGAACGCTGCATCTGTTGGGAAGACGCGGGAGTACTACGCAGCCGGGCGGCCTTGCCAAAGCGCCCTGCGTGCACTATAATATGCCGCTCGAAGGAGGTTTTGCGTTCATGAAGCAGAACATTCACCCCGATTACCACGAAGTCACCGTCAGCTGCAGCTGCGGCAATACGTTCACGACCCGTTCCACGAAGAAGGACCTGAAGGTCGAAATTTGCTCCAACTGCCACCCCTTCTTCTCCGGGAAGCAGCGTTACGTGGATACCGCCGGCCGCATCGAGAAGTTCCAGAGAAAATACGCCAAGAAGCAAGGCAAGTAGCCTGCACGAGATGCTGCACACCGCCGCCAGCCGCTTCGGGCCGAAGCCCCGGAACAGCGGGTCCGCCGGTTCGAATGTGACGACAAAGCCTGGAAAGCGCGTATTTTTCAAGACGCTGAAGCGAGCCATTCCGCTCCTTGCGGAGGGAAGTGTGCTCGTTGGCGGCCAGGCGGTCATCGAAGGCGTGCTCATGCGCTTGCCCAACTCCTACGCCGTCGCCGTGCGCGACCCGAAGGGCGAAATGCGGGTCAAGCGGGAGCGGTTGCCCGAAACGGCCAAAGGGAAGTTGGGCAACCTCCCCTTTATCCGGGGCGGCGTCATCCTGTTCAAGGCCATGATGCTCGGGATGAGTGCCCTGAACTTTTCGGCCAAGGTTTCCATGGAAGACGAGGAAGACGGGGAGGCCGGCGAGGAAGAGAAAAGCTCGTGGGCGCTCACGTTGACCGTGATCGCGTCGCTCGCGATCGGTGTGGCGGTATTCTTCTACGTGCCCCTGCTCGCCGCGCAGCTCCTGACCAAATACTTCCATCTCGCGACCAACTCGCTCGGCTTCAACCTGATCGACGGCGTCATCCGGCTGGTTCTTTTCGTCGGCTACATCGGCGGAATTTCGATCATGAAGGACATCCGCCGGGTGTTTTCCTACCACGGCGCCGAACACAAGGTGGTCCACACCTACGAGCGGAAAGAACCGCTGACGGTGGAGAGCGCCAGAAAACACTCCACGCTCCATCCCCGCTGCGGCACCTCCTTTCTGCTGTTTGTGATGGTGGTGGCGATCCTGGTCTTTTCGGTGGTTCCTTCGAGTTATCCCTTTTGGGTCAAGGCGGCTTCGCGTATCGTATTTCTGCCCGTCATCGCCGGGCTCGCCTACGAACTGATCCGCTTTACCGCGAGGTTCCCGAAATCGCCCTTCGTCAAGCCGCTCTTGTGGCCGGGACTGGCGCTCCAGAAACTGACCACGCGCCAGCCCGACGACAGCATGCTGGCGGTATCGCTCCGGGCGCTGGAGGAGGCGGAAGCGGCCCTGGAAGAAGACACCGCGGTCGTCGCCTGAAAACCGATCCCACAGCCATCCCGCTTCCAGCCGGGTCTACCGGGGGGAATTGACCATGGACGCTCAACTCATCGAAAAGCTCGAACACCTCGTGGAGCGCCACAGAGAGATCGCCGGACAGCTCTCCGATCCCGGGATTATCTCCGACCAGGAGCGGTTCCGCGAGCTGTCCATGGCTTACGCGGACCTGGGCGAAACCGTCAAAGCCTTCAACGAATACAAAAAGGCCCTGGCCGACTATGAAGGCGCTTTGGAATTGTCGCAGGGCGATGATCCCGAGCTGGCCGAAATGGGGCGCGAAGAAGCCGAGTCGCTCGAGCCGGAACTCCAGGAGCTTGAGCGGAGCCTTATGGTCATGCTGCTTCCCAAGGATCCCCTGGATGCGAGAAACGTCATCCTCGAAATCCGGGCGGGGACGGGCGGCGACGAGGCAGGCCTTTTCGCTTCGGACCTCTTCAGGATGTACACACGTTACGCCGAGGCGAAGCACTGGAAGATGGAAGTCATGGAATCCAGCCCCACGGAACTAGGCGGCCTCAAGGAAGTGATCGCGTCCATTTCCGGAGACCGGGTCTATTCCCGGCTGAAGTTCGAGGGCGGTGTGCATCGGGTCCAGAGGGTGCCGGCCACCGAAGGTTCCGGACGAATCCACACGAGCGCCGTGACCGTGGTGGTCATGCCGGAAGCGGACGAAATCGACGTCCAGATCGACGAAAAGGACCTTAGGATCGACCGTTTCTGCTCGTCCGGTCCCGGGGGCCAGAGCGTCAACACCACCTATTCGGCCGTCCGCATCACGCACATCCCCACCGGCGTGGTCGTTTCCTGCCAGGATGAGAAAAGCCAGATCAAGAACAAAGCCAAGGCGCTGAAGATTCTCCGCTCGCGTCTCCTCAAGATGGAGGAAGACAAGCGCATGGCCGAGCTGTCGTTGACGCGCAAATCCATGGTGGGTTCGGGAGACCGCTCTGAAAAGATCCGCACGTACAACTTCCCTCAGAGCCGTGTCACCGACCACCGCATCAACCTGTCCCTCCACCGCCTCCAGGACGTGCTGGACGGCAGCATGGACATGCTCCTGGATCCCCTGATCCAGACGTTCGAGGCGCAGCGGCTCGAAGAAGAATTCAGCAAAGTGGCCGCCCGAGACTGATCAGCTCCCGGCCTTCCGGCGCCGGTTCGGTCCAAAGCGGCTCACCACGATCAATCCCCCCATAATCAGGACAAAACCCAGCACTTCGTGCACACCGATACCCTCGTGGAGAAGCCAGGTCGCCAGCACGGCGTCCGCAACGGGCTGCAGCGTGATATAGGTCGCGACGAGGCCTGCGCTCGAACGTGTCAGGGCCCAACTGTTCAAGGCGTAAGCCAGGGCGGTGGGTACCAACACGATATAGGCCAGCCCGCCCCAGGCCAGGGGGGGTACGGTGCTGTACGACATGTGGATCATGGTGGGGATGGACGCGGCCACCACACCCGTCCCGCCGAAGACGAAGGCCCAAGCGACCACCGTCATGGGATGCAGCCGTTTGAGCAGCGGGCGCTGGAACACCAGGTAAAGCGCGTAGGACAGGCAGTTGAGCAGGATCATGAGGTTCCCGACCAGCGTGTCGTGTGAGAAGGAAGCACGGGTGATGTCCAGCATGACCAGCGCCCCGCCCACGGCCAAGGCGATGCCGAAGGCCCTCGGAGCGTTCAGCTTTTCGATGCCGAACAGGACGGCCACGGCGGCGGCGAAGACGGGAACGGACGGCATGATGATGCCCGCGTTGATCGCCGTCGTGAAATGCAAGCCGTTGATGAAGAGAAGCTGGTTGGCGAAAACCCCGAAGAAGCCGAGCATGGCCAGGTAGGCGAAATCTTTCCCCGAGGGCTTGACCCGCGTAAAGCGCAGCGAAAGCAGGAAGAGGATCGGCGCGGCGGCGAGAACCCGGTAGCCCGCCAACGCCATGGGGGGAATGTACCCCAGAGCATATTTCCCAAAGACGTGCATACCGCCGAATGCGACCTGCACGAAAATCAGGGCGATGTGGACCCGGTAATCGGGGCGGTGAACGCTGTTTTCCATGCTGTACGGTCCTCCCGGCAGCTCTGACGGTGCGGACTTTGCGCCGCCCTCTCCTCGGGGGCAGGCGCGTATTGTAGCAGTTGAACGCCCTCTTGGCAGCCGCAGGCTCTGCAAACTTTTTAGAAAAAACATTCGTAATACCAGGCAATTATCTGAGGGCCCCCACGTGGGGGCTCCAAAGGGATTCTGCCATCACTGGGAGAGGAGGATAGTGTTCATGAGCCCGAAACGTATCTTTTTATTGATGATCGGTTTCGTCTTTGCTTTAGGCGCGGCGGCCAAGCAGCCGAATCCGCTGCCCAAAGTTCCCTATGAAATGTACCGCCTGTCCAACGGGTTGACGGTGATTCTCGCCGAAGACCATTCGGTCCCGATCGTGGCCGTCAACGTGAACTACCAGGTGGGGTCGAAAAACGAAACGCCCGGGAAGACCGGATTCGCCCATCTTTTCGAGCACATGATGTTTCAAGGGTCCAAGAACTACAACAACGACTATTTCAAACCTCTGCGCGAAGCCGGCGCTTTCGTGAACGGCGGAACAAACACGGACCGGACGCGGTACCTGGAGACGGTCCCGTCCGCTTACCTTGAACGGGCGCTGTGGCTGGAGGCGGACCGCATGGGCTTTCTGCTCGACGCCTTGACCCAGAAGCGCCTTTCCAACCAGATTACGGTGGTCCAGAACGAGCGCCGACAGAACAATGAAAACGCCCCTTACGGGCTGGTCCGGGAGAAAATGATGGCGGTCCTCTACCCTCCGAACCACCCCTATCACTGGACCACCATCGGTTCCATGGCCGATCTTCAGGGCGCATCGATGGACGACGTGCGGCAGTTCTTCAAGACCTATTACGCCCCCAACAACGCCAGCCTGTGCATCGTGGGAGATTTCGACCCAGCGGCGGCGAAGAAGATGGTAGAGAAATATTTCGGCGCCATCCCGCCGGGGCCGCCCGTTTCTCGGCTCGGGGAATGGGTTCCCTCCCTGCCGGGCGAAGTCACGATCGAGATGCAGGACCGGGTGCAGCTCCCGCGCACCTACGTGGCATGGCATACGCCGCCGTGGTATGCCGCGGACGACGCCGCCTTGGACGTCTTCGGGCGGATCCTGGGCGGAGCCAAAACCTCCCGCCTGTATAAGGAACTGGTGTACAAACGCCAGATCGCCCAGCAGGCGGCGGCCTTCAATGACGCCTCCCAAATCGCGGGCCTTTTCGAGATCATCGTGACCCCACGCCCCGGACAGGATGCGAAAAAAGTGGAACAGGCCGCCTTCGACGTGCTGAACAGGACGTTGAAAGAAGGCGTCACCCAGGACGAACTCGACCGCGCGGTCACGGCCATTACTGCGCAATACGTGCGTTCCATGCAGTCGGTGGGGGGGTTCTTCAGCCTTTCCGACCGCATGAATTCCTACTATCACTACCGAGGAAAGCCGGACAGCTTCCGTTGGGATCTGCAACGGTATCTCGATCTAACCGTCGACCAGGTCAACGCGGCGGCGCGCCGCTACATCAACGGCAACCGCCTCATCGCCAGAGTGACGCCCGCTGGGGAAACGGCGCCCGGCAGTTCGGCGGCGGCCACCGGGTTCGACCGGTCGGTCATGCCCGGCAAGGGAACTCAGGCTGCCTTCGCGCTGCCTGAGCGCGAGCGGTTCACTTTGACAAACGGCCTGAAGGTGATCTTGGTTGATCGAGATGGTGATTCCGGGCGGGTCTTCCGCGGATCCGGCAGGCCGGGAAGGGCTGGCCGCCCTGACCGCCGATATTCTCACAGAAGGTGCAGCCGGCATGACTTCGCAGCAGATCGCCGAGAGGCTGGAGACCCAGGGCGCGCGTCTGCGAGTCCGGGCGGACCGCGACGCCATCACCGCCGGGCTGTCCTCTTTGAAGACCCGTTTGGACTCCTCGCTCGCGCTTTACGCCGACGTGCTGCTCCACCCGGACTTTCCGGCGGCGGAAATGTCCCGCCTCAAGAAGAGCACCCTCGTTTCGCTGCAGCAGCAGAAAGACCAGCCGAGGGCCCTGGCGCAGGTGGCTCTGGCCAAGGTTCTTTACGGCGGCCACCCCTACGGTCACCTCAGCGAAGGGACGGTGGCGGGCGTGAAGGCCGCGGGGTTGAAAGACGTGAAGAGTTTCTGGAGCCGGTGGGCCGTGCCCTCCAACGCCACACTGGTGGTCGTGGGTGATGTGACCCGCGCGGAACTGCAGCCGAAGCTGGAACAGGCTTTCGGCGGCTGGAAGGGAACGGCCGCTCCAGAACTGCGCATTCCGGCGGTGTCTCAGCACGGCAAGCGGACCATCTACCTCGTCAACAAGAAGGGCGCCGCCCAATCCGTCATCGTCTGCGGACACGTGGGCGCGGCCCGTGGCACGAGCGACTACGCCGCCATCGAGGCGGTGAACAACGTGCTGGGCGGCAACGCTTCGGCCCGGCTGTTCATGAACCTTCGCGAGGACAAGGGATACACCTACGGCGCCTATTCCCGGTTTGACTATCAAAAGGCGCCGGGCGCTTTCCTGGCATACGCCTCCGTGGCCACCAACGTGACGGCGCCGGCAGTGCAGGAGTTCGTGAAGGAAATCGAAGGGATCGCAGGCCAAAAGCCCGTGACGGAAGAGGAGCTTAAATTGACCCGGAACGACCTGGTGAACGGCTACGCTCGCCAGTTCGAAACTCCGGGACAGATCGCCGGCATGCTGACGGAGGCGGCCCTTTACGGCCTGCCCGACGACGCGCTGGAGGTGTTTCCCGTGAAAGTCGGCAGGCTCTCGCTGGATCAAGCGCGGGATATCGCCGCCAAGTACATCCATCCGGACCGGCTGGCCATCGTGGTGGTCGGCGACCGGGAAGCCGTCCTGCCGGCGCTTGAGAAGCTGGACATCGGCCCGGTTGTGGAACTCGACAAAGAAGGGAATCCCTTGAAGTAAACTCCGGGTTGATTCCTGGAAGCACGGGGGGGCGGAAACGCCTCCCCTTTTTTGCGTGGCGTAGCGGGGCGTTCTAACCGGAGGAGTCTTTTCCGGCCAATTTGAACTCGTGCCCCCTGTATTCCCGGTAGGCGAATTCAACAAGGAACGATATCCCCGCCATGCCCGCAAGCACCCAGAGGTGGCCCGGCGAAGAGCTGGAAGTCTCCCAGATGAGGGCGCCAAAAGCCGCCAGGCAGGCGGCAAGGCCGAACGCCGAGAGCCATCGCCGGCTTTCAGTCTTCTTCGCCAGCTTGATATTGGCGGCGTTTACGGCTGCAAAGATCAGGAGAAAGCCGGCGCTGCCCATCATGGAAATGCTGGACAAATCTGCAAGGTTGGCCAAGAGAAGGGCGAAGAGCGACGTAAGAACCAATCCTTCCACGGGCTTGTTCCAGACGCGGTTCTCGAGAAAGGCAGGCAGCTCGCCCTCCCGTGCGATGGTGTAGCTCAGCCGGGCGGAACCGTACAGCGTGGCGTTGACGGCGGAGAAGGTGGAAAGCAGGGCGGCCACGGCGATCAGTTTGAATCCGAACGATCCGAGGAAGGGCCTTGCCGCCTCCGCCAGAGCATAGTCTTTCGCGGCCACGATGTCATGAACGGGAAGAGACCCCACCGCGACCATGGCGACGAGAATGTAGAGAAGAATGACGAAGATGACCGACGAGTAAAAGGCCTTGGGAAGCGTTTTCTTTACGTCGGCCACGTCCTGCGCCGCGTTGGCGATCAACTCGAAGCCTTCGTAAGCGAGGAAGATGATCATGCCCCCCGCCAGAAGCTGGATGGAGGGAGACCAGGTCGAAGGGGCGAGCCTGGCGGCGTCGATGCCTCGGAATCCGACGGCCACAAAAAAGAGCAGGATCGTGACCTTGATCCCCACGATGTAGGTTTCGGCCTTGCCGATGATGCCGGCGCTGAGCATGTTGAGAACCATGGGGACAAGAATGCCCGCACTGATCAGTACGTGCTTCCAGAACGCTTGTTCCGGCTGGGGAAAGAAGGTGGCGCCGTAGCTTCCGAAGGCGAAGGAGTACAGGGCGAGCATGACCACGTAGCTGATCCACAGCAGATTGTTCATGGTGCCCGTGAAGAGATCGACGCCGAAGGCCCGGTCCAGAAAGACCACCGTGCCGCCCTGGCTGGGGAACCCGACGGACAATTTGGCGTAGGAATAGGATGTGAGCAGAGCCACGATCCCGGCAATCAGGAAAGCGACAGGGGTTCCCCCGTGCGCCAGCTGAACCGCCAGGCCGAGAACGGCGAAAATGCCGCCGCCCACCATGCCGCCGATCCCTATGGAAACGGCGGACCAGTAGCCGATTCCCCCCGCCTTCTTTTTCGCCATAGGCTTCTCCTTTCCCATACACTAGCACGGGCCGGGGCTGTGAGCCAACGGCGGCCCGCCCCGGTGAAGGGGAAGGATCAGTAGGAGAGGCCGGGCGCTTGGTGGAGAAAGGTCTCGTCTTCGATCTGCTTAAGCAGGAAGTCGGCCAGATCCGCGCGGGAGATCTTGGCCTCGATATCGGTTTCGCCGGCGGGGTCAAATCCGGCGTGGTATTTCCCCGTCCGCGGTCCGTCCGTGAGCGCCCCGGGACGAACGACGGTCCAGTCCAGGGTGCTTCGCATGATGATACTTTCCTGTTCCTCCTTCTGCTCGATAAAGGCGTGCATGAGAACGGGCGTGAGCAGAAGGTTGTAGAGCAGCCCGATATGCTCCCGGCTGTCGCCGGCGCCAAGGCAGGAAACGCTGATCAACCGGCGAATTCCGTGCTTTTCCATGGCTTGGACGATGTTTCGCGTGCCGGCCGGGAGAACCGTGTTCCGGTTGAGAACCCGGCTGCCGAGGGATGAGAGTACAGCGTGGTGCCCGGGCACGACGTTGTCGACTGCTTCGAAGTCGCGCACGTCGCCTTTGACCCGGTGCAGGCGCGGGTCGACAATGTCCAGTTCTGCGGGATGGGGGGCAAAGGCCGTGATGATGTGCCCCTGCGCCAAGGCCTGGCGGACGATTTCCCGTCCGGTTCCCCCTGTTGCGCCAAAAACCAGTAAATTCATTTTCAACTCCTAGATGTTGTTCGGCGTTGCCCCGCTCTTCCCCTGTCTAAAGAACCGTTTCCACCTGTTTTCTATTCTCGGGCGCCGTGCTTTTCGCGCACCAGATTGATCAGGCTGCCCTTCAGGACCATCTCCACCTGCCGCGCCGTCATGGCATGTTCCGCCTCGTAGGCCTCTTCCCGGGAGGAATTGATGACCTTGACGCTCTTTCCCTTGCGCAGGGATTGCTTTAGATCCTCGAAACGGAGCGTGTCGCCCTGGCGGATGCGTTCCCAATCCTCCGGGTCGGAGAAAGCCAGCGGCAGGATGCCGAAATTGACCAGGTTCTGCCAGTGAATGCGGGCAAAGCTCTTGGCCAGGACGGCGCGAAGACCGAGCCAGCGGGGAGCCAGAGCAGCATGCTCGCGGCTGGAACCCTGCCCGTAGTTTTCTCCGCCGACCACGACGGAGGAACCGCGGTCTATGGCGGCGGCCCTTTCATAAAAGTCCTCGTCGACCTGGGAGAAAACGAATCTGCTGATTTCGGGAATATTGCTGCGGTAAGGGAGAACCTTGGCTCCGGCGGGCATGATCTCGTCCGTGGAGATGTCATCGCCCACCTTGAGCAGCACCGGGGCTTCGAAAGCGTCCGGCAGGGGATCGAATTCCGGGAGGGGTTTGATGTTCGGTCCCTTTTCCAGTTCGGCGGAAGAGGCATCGGCGGCCGGCTTCACCAGCATTTCGGCGTTGATATGGATCTTTGGCGGTTCCTTGGCCGCCGGAAAGGCCATGTCCAGGGTCCGTGGGTCGGTGATCACGCCGGTCAAAGCGGAAGCCGCGGCGGTTTCCGGACTGCAAAGGTAGACTTGGTCCTCGCGTGTGCCTGAACGGCCTGGAAAGTTCCGGGGGACCGTCCTGAGACTGATCCGGTTCGTCGCGGGCGCCTGCCCCATGCCGATACAGCCGTTGCAGCCGGCCTGGTGAAGGCGCGCGCCGGACCGGATAAGCTTGGTCAGGTGGCCGCTGATGATGAGGTTTTCCAGGATCTGCCTTGATGTCGGATTGATGTCGAAGGACACTCGGTCGTGCACCTGCCTGCCGGCAACAATTTCCGCGGCCGAGGCGAAATCGCGAAAGCCCGGATTGGCAGACGATCCGATATACACCTGATAGATCTCCCGTCCTGACACCTCCCTCACCGGGACAACGTTGCCCGGAGAACTGGGACAGGCGATGAGAGGTTCCAGCCCGGACAGGTCAATTTCATCATGTTCGTCGTAGTCCGCGTCCCGGTCGGCAGACAGCTCACGCCACCGGTCGCCGCGGCCCTGCTTGACCATGAATTCCTTGACCGTCGCATCGGAGGGAAAGATCGAGGTCGTGGCGCCGAGTTCGGCCCCCATGTTGGCGATGACATGGCGGTCCATGGCGGAAAGAGACTCGAGCCCGGGACCGTAGTATTCCACGATCCTTCCGACGCCGCCCTTGACGCCGTGACGGCGCAGCATTTCAAGGATGACATCCTTGGCGCTGACCCACTCGGGAAGCCGGCCCTTCAACCTGACACCGAGGATTTTCGGCATTTTGACGTAGAAGGGCTCCCCGGCCATGGCCAGGGCCACTTCCAGCCCGCCGGCGCCGATGGCGAGCATTCCCAGGGCGCCCGCTGCGGGAGTGTGGCTGTCCGAACCGAGCATGGTCTTGCCCGGCACGCCAAATCGCTCCATGTGAACGGGGTGGCTCACGCCGTTGCCGGGCCGGCTGTACCAAACGCCGAATTTTCGGCAGGCGCTCCGAAGAAAGAGGTGATCGTCGGGGTTCTTGAAGTCCTCCTGGATGAGGTTGTGGTCCACATATTGGGCGGACAGCTCGGTTTTAACCCGGGGCACGCCCATGGCTTCAAATTCCAGCATCACCATGGTGCCTGTGGCGTCCTGGGTCAGAGTCTGGTCGATGTTCAACGCGATCTCTCCGCCCGGAACCATTTCTCCAGCGACGAGATGGCTTTGGATCAGTTTCTTGGCCAGATTGCTGCGCATGGCTGCACCTCCATGGTCGGTCCGGTCCCTGTCCTGTCGGGGCGAGCCGCCTGCTGGCCGGAATGAAATGCAATGAAATGGAGGCAGGAACCGATATGAGTTTTTCCGGCCGGCGGGCCCGGGGCGAATGGGTAAAAGAGGACCCGCTCACGGCATCCGTTGACATTAATTACTATAACACATTGGAAATTCAAATGTTACGGGCGCCCGCCCCCTGCATCCGAGCCGGGCATTCACGTGTTGTACAATAAAAAGCAGGGGGTGCAAATGAAAACATCTCTTGGACCGAAACCGCTCGCCTTCACGACCCCGGTATGGGTTGTCGGCAGTTACGACGCCGGCGGAAATCCCAACGGGATGACCGCTTCCTGGGCCGGGATCTGCTGTTCAAGCCCGCCCTGCATCAACGTGTCGCTCAGAAAGGCCACCTATTCCTTTGAAGGGCTGATGACACGGCGCGCCTTTACGATCAGCGTTCCTTCTGAGAAATTTCTTCGGGAGGCCGACTATTTCGGCATCGCGTCCGGCCGGAACACGAACAAGTTTGAAGATACGGGCCTCACGCCGGTCAAAGCCGGTAAAGTGGACGCCCCCTATGTGGAAGAATTTCCCCTGGTCCTGGAATGCCGGGTTATCCATACGTTGGAGATCGGCTTGCACACCCTTTTCGTAGGGGAGATCCTGGACATCAAGGCGGAAACGGACGTGCTGAATGCCGAAGGCGTGCCGGATATTGAAAAGGTCCGGCCCTTTGTCTACAGCCCGGAGCTCCGCTGCTACCATGGCCTCGGAGGCGAAATCGGCAAGGCGTATGATGCGGGGCGGCGATTTGCTCGCTGACCATGCGGCAGCACGGAGCCGGTAGGATTCTTCCCCATGAACATCTATCTCTTCCTGGCGGACTTCATCGTGATCATTCACTTGGGCTTTGCCGCCTTTGTCACAGCCGGCGCCCTGCTCGTCCTGAAGAGACGGTGGGTCGCCTGGCTGCACCTGCCGGCCGCCGCATGGGGCGCGCTGGTTGAATACGCGGGCCTCATCTGCCCGCTCACTCCACTGGAGAACAGGCTCCGCCTGGCGGGCGGGTCGGCCGCCTACCGAGGGGACTTCATTCAACACTATCTCATTCCGGTGCTCTATCCCGCGGGACTGACCCGTGAAATCCAGATTCTCCTCGGAACCTTCGTGGTGCTCATCAACGCCGGGTGCTACGGATGGATCGTCTGGCGCGCGGTCAAGCGGCGGAGGCCCCGTTGAGGGCCTCCGCCCGATGCGTCACTCTGCTGTTGTCGGATCGATGAGCGTCCGTACTCGAGAAACCCGGTTTGCAGGAAACTCGCCCCGCCGGGCGTGTTCGAGGATCTGTTCTTCCCCCGGAGCGATGTAGACACAGTAGATTTTGTCGTCGCTCACGTAGCTGTGTACCCACTGGATCTCCGGTCCCATGTCTCCCAGGATGCTGCAGGATTTTCGGGATATGGCCTGCAGTTCCTGAGGCGAAAGGTTGCCTGCTCCGGGAATCTCTCTTTCAATGACGAATTTCGGCATCGCAACATCTCCTTATCCCTGAACCGCGCGGATTCCCGATCACGGAAGGCGCCCGGGCACGCTGCGCTCAGCGGCATAGACTTCGGATTTTATCTCCGCGCGGGGGCTTCGGCGGTTTCCGGCCCCGGCATCAGTTCTTCGACCCGTATCCTGCGTCCCAGCTTCGGCAGGAACGCCGGTACTTTCTTCCTGTAATTCCTGTAGGGTTCTCCGATGAAGCGGACGAGGTCCCGTTCCTCGAAGAACTGGGTCGC
>JARRNO010000106.1:0-14910 GCA_037384885.1 Acidobacteriota bacterium | reverse complement strand
AGAGGATGCCGGACCCGGCCGTAGAGCATCCTGGTCTGGAACTTGGGCTCGGGAGCCTCTTTTCCCGTCATGCGGTTCCAAACCTGGTAGAGGCCGAAGAGATGGGTGTGGCTGATCATGAAGGTGCCCAGCAGCACCGTCAGCCATCCCAGCCCGCTGACCGTCCAGAGAATATCGCTTGCGGCGGGGTACTGAACGGACCAGACGGTGCCGGTCATCGGCCGCCATTGCCAGAAGAGCAAGGCCAGAGCCAGGCTCGAAGCCAGCACGAAAGTACTTCGTTCCACCGAGGGGGGGATCATCTTGGTCCACCAACGTTTGAAGGCGGGCCGCGCCATCACGCTGTGCTGAACGGCAAAGACGCCGAGAAGGACCAGATCGATGGCCAGCGCCGCGGCGAATGGGGCTGCGGGGCCCGAATCGATCGTCCTGGGAACCCATAACCCTTCCACAAAAGCGACCGAGTACAGAAACACTGCAAAGAAGATCGCGTAGCAGACGAGACCGTATATAAAAGCAATGGCTCCTTTCGCCATATCCACCTCCTGCATGAGAAATGCAATTCCTTACCGGCTCAAGCCCTCGCCGGATTGCGGCCATGATGAGCCGGGACCTCATGAAAAAGCGCTTAAGCGCCGGGTGAGTTCTTTCCGCCCGCAGCCGCCGGACGCTCGCCTCTCCCTGCCTCGACCGATAAGCGACGTCAGGCGCCGGCGTGGGGCGGCGCTTGCCCGTCGAACTCCCACAAAATGGACCTCTCACAGTTGTGGATACAGTAGTTCGTAACTTTAACAGCCGGGGCGCAGAGGTTATTCCCGGTGGGCCGCCTGGCGGGAGCGGCGCCGGGTTGCGAGGCGGGCGGGAGGCGAAATCGCCTGGGTGTCAGTCGCCGCGTTTGATGGGGGAAAGGCGGGAGGAAGGCCTAACGGGAGCGGCGGATTCGATGCGGCGCAATTTTGGCCCGAGAACGCGGCCGGCAGCGCGGAAAGATCTGATCATCAGAAAGACGAAAAGAATGATTCCCAGGAGCAGGAGAAGGGCCGTAAGCCAGTGGTGCGGGCGAAATCGGGCCAGTTCGGGGGCAAAGGCAAGCAGGGCGAAGACGCCGGCCAGCAGCGTGACGGCGTCCAGACTGGCGGATTGCCAGTAGCTGCCGCCGAGGTGCAGCCACATTCCGAACTCGTCGAAAGTCAGGGCCATGCCGGCTCCATAGAGAGCGGCCGTGATTTCAAGGGCGCGGCCGGCGGGCCGGCGGAAAATGAGGTAGGCCCCCGTACCGCCCAGCAGAAAAATGCCGTAGTTGAGATGGTGGACGTGAGTTTGCCCGAGGAAGAGATAGAGGTCCGGGATGGCCCTCACCATGATG
This sequence comes from Acidobacteriota bacterium, assembly GCA_037384885.1. Taxonomy (GTDB): domain Bacteria; phylum Acidobacteriota; class UBA4820; order UBA4820; family DSQY01; genus JARRNO01. Next base: position 13,544 of record JARRNO010000106.1, on the reverse strand, counting down.
AGAAAAACTACGATTCTCGCTGCCAGGAATGTGAACAGGAATGTGACCAGGACGACCCTCGCCAAGTGAACATGCAGAGGCTGTTCGGCGGGTTCGCCCGGCTCCAGTTCCTTCATCCGGATCTCCGGTTAGCAATCTGCGCGGGGGAATTTACGTCCTTCGTCCCCCTTTGCGTTCACCGCGTCCTCCTCCGCGGCCGCGGCCGCCGCTTCTTCCTCCACGGCTGCGGCGGTCGTTTCGGCGGGGGGCGGAACCGCCTTTCGATTCCTCGGCAGGCTGTTCGGGCACCGCGTGAAGGATCTTCTGGTAGTAGTCGTCCAGGAGCATGGCCAGGAGCGTCTGCCCCTCTTCTGTCTCGCCGAAGTTCTTCGCCAGGCCCATGAAGCGCTGCATGCGTTCCACTTCGAGGTTGTCCCGGCTCCGGAGCGCCGATTCCAGAAGGGCGGTCAGGCGTTCCGAGACGACGGCCTGTACCTCTTCGTCCGTGGGGAGGAGTCTTTCCTGCAGGTTGATGTGATAGCGCTTCCCGATGCGCTGAAGTTGGAGATGTTCGAGGGCGGCGACGAGGGTGACCGCCTGTCCCGTGGCACCGGCCCGCCCGGTTCTCCCGGCCCTGTGGATATAACTTTCCGGATCTTCGCTGGGTTCATACTGAATGACGTGGGAAAGATCCGGAATGTCGATGCCCCGGGCCGCAACGTCCGTCGCTACCAGGAAGCGAAGCTTGCCCTTCCGGATGCGCGTCATCACCCGTTCGCGCTGCGCCTGGGTCAGATCGGCGCTTAGTTCGTCGGCGTCGTATCCGAACCGCTGGAGAACCACGCTGACGTAGTGCACGGTAGCCTTGGTGTTGCAGAAGATGATCGCGCTCGTCGGGTTTTCCACCTCGAGAATACGGACAAGGCTCCTGTCCTTTTTCATGGGAGGAACGACGTAATACACGTGTTCCGTCTCCGCCACGTGGACGTGGTCTTTGCTCAGGGACAGAAAGTCCGGTTCGTGCAGGAATTCGCGCGCGAGGCGCATGACGTGCGGCGGAAAGGTGGCCGAAAGCATAAAGCCGTTGATGCGCCGTTCCGGTAGGAAGGTCTTCACGCGCTTCATGTCCGGGTAAAAGCCCATGGAAAGCATGCGGTCGGCCTCGTCAAAGACCAGGATCTGCAGGTCGTGCAGCGAAAGGGAGCGCTTGAGGAGATGGTCGAGAATGCGGCCGGGCGTGCCGACCACAAGGTGCGCCCCCTTCTTGAAGGCCTCGAGCTGCGGCCCGTAAGCCGCCCCGCCGTACACGGGGACGGTTCGCACACCGGCCTGCCCGGCCAGGTTCTCGGCCTCTTTCGTCACCTGCCGGGCCAATTCCCGGGTGGGAACGAGCACAAGGGCCTGGCAGGTCTGGTGGGAGACGTCGATCCGATCCAGGATGGGCATGACGTAGGCGCCCGTCTTCCCGCTTCCCGTCCGGGACTGGACCATGATGTCCCGCTTGGCCATCATGTAGGGGATCGCCCGGGCCTGAACCGGCATGAGAGAAGTCCATCCCATGCGTCGGCAGGCTTCCCTCAGCGATTCCGGGAGACCTTCGAGGGTGATGGGAGGCAGAGAATCCTCCGGCTCCACCAAGTGTTCCGGGTCGACGGCGCCGCGCCGCTCCGCTATCGCCTCCGGGGAACTGTCCAATTTGTCGTGTTGATCATCATTCATGTTGTCGAACCTTCAGTCGCATCAAGCCGACTTCCTTTTCAAGTTAAGCGCCCCCCGGCTCAGACGTCCGGAGCGACACCTCCCATGTTACCCCGGAACGGCTTGATTCTCCAAGGAAAGGGGGGCCGCCGGCGCACAAAACTCCCGTTCGGCGTGTCACCAGGGGGAATGCTTTACGGACGCCCCCCGTTTTTATATATTCTGTACAGCAACATGGAGTGATCATTCAACGGGAAATTTTCTCCCGGCGGTAGATCCGGGGCAGGAGAGGCCATGAAATATTTCGTCACGGGCGCCACCGGTTTTATCGGCAGCCGCCTCGTCCGGGGTCTGGTCGAGCGGGGAGACGAGGTGACAGCCCTGGTGAGAGATCCCGGCCGGGCGGAAGACCTTAAAGGGCCCGGCGTCACGCTGGTTCGGGGAGACATTACGGACCGCGCCTCCCTGCGGACCCCCATGGAAGGGGCCGATGGCGTCTTCCATCTCGCCGCCTGGTACAAAATCGGCGTCAAGGACCGGGGGGCGGCCGAAAAGATCAACGTGGAGGGGACGCGCAACGTCCTGGAGACCATGAGGGACCTGGGGATCCGAAAGGGAGTCTACACGAGCACGCTGGCCGTCTTCTCCGACACCCGGGGCAAACTGGTCGATGAGACTTACCGCTTTGAGGGGCGGCATCTCAGCGTCTATGACAGAACGAAGTGGCGGGCGCATTACGAGGTGGCCCTGCCCATGATCCGGGAGGGGCTGCCGCTGGTGATCGTCCAGCCGGGGGTCGTTTACGGTCCGGGCGATCACAGCGAGGTTGGGAAGGCGCTGGAGCTTTATCTTAAGAAGAAACTGCCGTTGATCCCCACTCGAACGGCTTTCAGCTGGGCCCACGTGGACGATGTCGCCGAGGGCCACCTTCTGGCCATGGACAAGGGCCGGCCGGGTGAGAGCTACATTCTGGCGGGACCGGCGCACACCATGGCCGAGGCCCTGGGAACCGCGGAAGCCTTGACGGGAATTCGAGCCTCCAGGCTTCATGCCCCGCCATGGCTCATGCGGGCCAATTCCATGTTGGTGAAACCCCTGGAATGGGCGTTGCCGCTACCCCCCGCCTATACGTCGGAAGGGCTTCGGGTGGCGGCGGGAACCACTTACATCGGCGACAACGCCAAGGCTCGCCGCGAGCTGGGTTACCATCCCCGCCCCCTCAAGGAAGGCCTGCGGGAAACCTTGGCCGCCATGATGGAAAGAATGGGGATTTCAGAAGGGGAGGGCCGCACGTGATGCGCTCGATCGGCATACTTCTGGCCATGGACCCTCCTTTACCTCCTCATGGGCCTGGCGGCGTGGCGCGCATGGTCTTCGAGGGGCTTTCGCGCGGCGGCTCCCGCGCTGGCCGTTTTTGCAGTGCAGCTGGTCCTCAATGCGGCTTGGTCATGGATCTTCTTCGGCCTTCACCGCCCGCTGTTGGCTTTGGCCGATCTCGTCCTTCTCTGGATCGCCATCCTGACAACGCTTCTGCTCTTCATGAAACTGAGCCGCTTGGCGGGATGGCTCTTGGCGCCCTACCTCATCTGGGTGGCCTACGCCGGTCTGTTGAACGCGGCTCTCTGGCGTCTGAATTAGCCCGGATCGGACGGCCCCCCGGTTCCGTCTGACGCCCCCGCGGCAAGGCCTGCCGGCCGCCAGCTTCTGATATGCTATCATTTACATAGCCAATATGAATTCCGCCCTTCTGCCGGGGCGGCCAATGGGACTGATTCGAAAGATGGACCAGGGGTGGTCATGCACTTCATCGATTATGCAATTATCTTCGGATACCTCGTCATCGTTCTGGGAATCGGGGTTTACTTCCTGCGCCGCCAGACCAGCGTGGACGAGTATTTCGTCGGCGATCGGAAGATGGGCGCCGGCCACATCGGATTTTCCGTCGTAGCGACCGATGTGGGCGGGGGATTTTCCATCGGTCTCGGCGGACTGGGTTTCGCCATGGGGCTTTCCGGATCCTGGCTGCTCTTTACCGGTTTTATCGGGGCGATCACGGCGGCGGTCATCCTCATCCCCAGGGTCAAGCATATGGGCGACAAGTTCGGGTTTCTGACCTACCCGGATTTTCTCGAAAAGCGCTACGACGGCAAAACGCGGTTGCTGGCCGCTCTTGTTTCCGGCATCGGCTACGCCGGCTTCGTCGGCGCGCAAATTCTGGCCGGGGCCAAGCTGTCGTCGGCGGCTTTCGACATCGACCTGGTGACGGCTGTGGTCATCATGGCGGGCGTGGTCATCCTTTACACCGCCTTCGGCGGCCTCCAGGCCGTCATCTATACGGACACCCTCCAGTGGATGGTGCTGCTGGGGGGGCTGCTTTTCTTCGCCCTGCCTTTCGCTTACTTCAAGGTCGGCGGTTGGAGACACATCAAGGAGGTGCTGCCGCCGGCTCACTTCAGCCTGACCAATATCTCTCCGGTGGAATTCGCCACCTGGATGTTCACGATTATTCCCATTTGGTTCGTGGGGATGACGCTGTACCAGCGCATTTACGCGACCAGGGATGTCAAAACGGCGAAAAGAGCCTGGTATCTGGCGGGGCTCTTGGAATGGCCCCTCATGTCCTTCCTGGGCGTGACGCTTGGGATGTTCGCCCGGGTCATCTATCCGTCGGTGGAGTCGGAGATGGGCCTGCCGCTCCTGATCAAGGGCGTTCTGCCCGTGGGGATCGTCGGCCTGGTGATGGCGTCCTATTTTTCCGCGATCATGTCCACGGCCGACAGCTGCCTTCTTGCGTCGGTGGGGAACTTTGTCAACGACATCTACCAGAAATACATTTCTCCCGAGGCGCCGGAAAAACGGGTCCTGGCCATCGGACGCCTCCTCACCGTCCTGATCGGCGCCGCCTCGGTTTCCCTGGCGCTGCTGGTGCCGAAGGTCCTGGACGCCATCCTCTTGTCCTACGCCTTCATGGTGTCGGGGTTGTTCATTCCGACGCTGGGAGCGCTTCTCTACAAACGGGGATCGGCGACAGCCGCTTTCTGGAGCATCGTCGCCGGAGGGGGGACCTCGGTGCTGCTCTCGGTCTTTCCCGAGTGGAACCCGCTGCCCGACGCCATCCTCCTGGCGCTCCCCGCGTCCCTGGTGGTGTACCTGGTGCTCTCATGGTTCTTCCCTGAAACACGGCGGCTTGACGCGCTGTTGTCATAGTGGAAGCTCCCGGCAAAAAAGCGGCGTTGCCGGCCTTCCGGCTTCGCATGAACATGCCGGTGTGAGCCGGCAAACCTTCCGGGGGTGTTTCCAACCTTCATCGTCCGTGTTTCGCCGCACTCGTCAGAGGAGAGTAACCGATGAAAGCCATTGCCATCATACCCGGCACGAAAACGCTCAGGCTGGTCGACCGCCCCGGTCCCGTCGTAGAGAATCCCGCCGATGTGAAGCTGCAGGTCCTCCAGGTGGGAATCTGCGGCACCGACAGGGAAGAGGCGCGTGGAGGACGTGCGCGGGCGCCGGAAGGGCGGGAAGATTTGGTGATCGGACATGAAATGTTTGGCCGCGTCGTTGAGGCGGGGAAAGAAGTCACGCGGGTCAAGCCCGGAGACTTGGCCGTCTTTACCGTCCGGCGCGGTTGTGGTCAGTGCCTTCCCTGCAGCGTCAACCGGTCCGACATGTGTCGTACCGGGGACTATCGCGAACGCGGCATTTGGGGGCTGGACGGCTACCAGGCTGAATACGCGGTGGACAGAGAACAGTATATCGTCCGCGTGCCCGACGCCTTGAAGCCGGTGGGAGTCCTCTGCGAGCCCCTGTCGGTGGCGGAGAAGGCGATCGAGGAGTCCGTGCGGATCCAGGCCTCTCGGCTGCCGGACGCCTCCGCCACTCCGGACTGGCTCTTCGGGCGCCGCTGCCTGGTGGCCGGCCTGGGCCCTATCGGTCTTCTCGCGGTCATGGTGCTGCGCCTGAGGGGGGCCGAAGTGTACGGGCTGGACATCGTGGACGCCGGATCGGCCCGTCCCCGCTGGCTGGAAGCGGCCGGAGGGCACTACGTGGACGGCCGGAAAGTCCCGGCCGGCAAGGTTGACGATGCGCTCGGCCCCATGGAGATGATCTTTGAAGCAACGGGGATCGCCGGCCTGGAATTCAACCTGCTGGATGCGCTGGCTCTGAACGGCGTGTACGTTTTGACAGGGGTTCCGGGCGGAGACAGCACGCTCCAGGTCCACGGCGCCGAACTTATCCGCCGCCTGGTGCTCGGCAACCAGGTCATGGTGGGAAGCGTGAACGCCGCGCGCGACCATTTCCAGATGGGTGTGGAAGACATGCGCCGCGCCGTGCTGAGATGGCCGGGGCAGGTGGAGAAACTGATTACCAACCGGCACAAACCTGAGGATGTCCAAGGCGCCCTGGATCACCACGGCGAGGATGAAATCAAGGTCGTGGTGCACTGGGAAGACGCCTGAAAAGAGGAATGAGGGGAACCATGAAGAAAAATGAACCTCACTTCGGTGAATTGCCCCTTCCGCCGTTTTACGATGCCGCTGCAGCCGGCCGCTCGACGTACCGGCCCGACCAGCAGCTGCTTTTCGAGACGGCGCTCGAATGGCGGGACCGGCACCATATCGCACCACCTTCCCGGGACCGGTTCAAGGTTCACCTGCTGCTGATCGATATGCAGAAGGACTTTTGCTTCCCGGAGGGCTCACTCTATGTCGGCGGCCGGAGCGGCCGTGGGGCGCTCGAGGACCTGGACCGGGTCGCGCGTTTTATTTATCGAAACCTCCCGAACCTGACCGAAGTGACCTGCACGATGGATACCCATTATCCCCACCAGATCTTCTTCCCGTCATTCTGGCGGGACTCCGGCGGCAAGGCGCCGCCCCCGCATACGGTCATCTCCGCGGACGACGTAGCGACAGGAAGGGTTCACCCCGATCCCGACCTGGCGGATTGGCTCTGCGGAGGGGATGTGGAATGGCTCTACAATCAGGCCGAGTTCTATTGCCGCCGCCTGGAAGAGACGGGGCGATATGCGCTCTACCTCTGGCCCCCCCACGTGCTCCTGGGTTCGGAAGGGCACGGCCTGGCCGGCGCCGTCCACGAGGCCCGGCTTTTTCACGCCTTCGCCCGGGGCGCTGAAGACAGGATCGAAATCAAAGGGGGGAACCCCCTCACGGAAAATTACAGCGTCCTGTCTCCGGAGGTGCTTGACCGGTACGACGGAGGCTCGCTGGCCGGAAAGAACAGCGCCCTGATCGACCGGCTTCTCGGCGCGGACGCCCTCTTGATCGCCGGCGAAGCCTCGAGCCACTGCGTGAAGTACACCGTTGAGGATCTCCTGTCCGAAATGGATGTCCGCGATGCTTCGCTGGCGCGCAAGGTCTACCTGCTGGAGGACTGCATGTCCGCCGTAGCTGTCCCGGACCCTGCAAAGGAAGGCCGGTTCCTCGCCGATTTTACGGATCAGGCCGCCGACTTGCTCGCCAGGGCAAGACAGGCCGGCGCCCACGTGGTGACATCGGCGGAGCCCATGGCGGAGTGGCTGAAGGGTCTGGACTGACGGCACCGCTTCTTCATAGAGAAAGGGCGGAGACCTTCGTCTCCGCCCTTTGATGCTGCGGCCCGCCGGACCGCTTCTACACGGCCGCTGCCAGTGACGCAGGGGAATGCGGGGGCCGGGGCCCGGCGGAAGGCGCGGGAGCGGGCGGAGCCGGAGGCGCCGGAGGAGCGGGCGGTTTTGGAAGGAATTTGAAGTATTTGTGAGGCGTGGGCTGCGGCACTTTTACCTTCAAAGTGACTGTCCTGCGATGGCGCATGATCTGGAGCGTCATCTCCTGGCCGGGGTCGTAAGAGCGGAAGATCCGGAAGGCCTGGGAAGCGCTGAGGGGTTCGCGATCGCCGATCTTCAAGATGACGTCTCCGCCTTCGAGTTTGAGCCCGTTATCCCCTGGGGCTTCGACGACGAGCACACCTTTCGAAGTGCCGAAGTAACTTCCCAGCTTTGGATTGAGGTCAACCAGCTCGAGATTGAGCCAGCTGGCGGGGAAGGCTTTTGCAATTTCGAGCGGGAGGCGGTCGAGGTCTCCCAGCCAGTGGAAATCGTTTTCGTCGATGTCGAAAAGACTCATCTTACGTTTGGCCGTCCTTGAGGTCACGGGCGAGGGCGATCAGGCGCTCTCCCGGCGTCTGAGACTGTTCGCCGCGTTCGGCGGCCGCCAGCGTCTTGCCGTCAAAGCGGGTGATGATATCCCCGCTCTGGAGGCCGGCGTTCTGGGCGGGACTTCCGGGTGTGACCGCCTGAACGAGAGCCCCGTAGGGATCGGTCTTGGAGTTGGGGCTCGTGTCGACCACGATGCCGATCCTGGGACGGCTGTTCAAGAGTTTGATCCGGCGGATTTCCTTGATGGCGCGCTTCTTGGCCTCCTGGGCCTGCTTGACCGCTTCCCGGGCCTGTTGCTGTGCTTCCTGGGCCTGTTTGAGGGCCGCCTCGTGTTCCCGGTTGGCGGCTGATTGAGCGGTGACCTGTCCTCCGGCGAGGACGGATACGATAAAGACCAGCACGCCGAGAATCTGTTTCAGTGTCATGAGTCGCTCCTTCTTCTTCCCGTCAGATGACGGGCTCCTCCGTCTGGGGGGCTTGGGTTTCCACCAGGGCTCCGAGAAGCTGTACACGCTGCTTCCAAAGTCCCACCAGTTCCGTCTTGGGCCCTCCCTTCCGGTCCTCCGCCGAGATCTGCGCATCCACGGCGGCGATCCTGTCTTCTAGAGTGGAAATGGTGTAGGCCTTCCAGCCGCTCAGAGCCGGGGACGGCCTCGCCAGCCCCTGCGAGAGCGTTTCGAGCTGCTGGGATTTCTGGATCAGAGCCTGCAGTTGGCCTTCCCGGGCAGGCGTACCGGCGTCCCGGGCCGGCAGGTCCGGTGTTCTGTGAAGAAGCAGCCCGGTCGAGACGAAGAGGACGATCGCCGCGGCTGCCGCCGCTCCTATCCAGATCCTTCGTGTCCGGCGTGCGGAGAGCCGGCGGCGCAGAGAGGGCCACAGGTCCCGTTCCGGAGTTTCCAGGGGAAGCGCTCTCAAGGCTCCGGTGAGCTCTTCGGAGCGCGTCAGACGCGCCCGGCACTCGGCGCAGCTTGCAAGGTGTTCCAGAGCGGCGCTGTCCCTTTCAAACAATTCCTCTAGGGTTGGATGCATGACTTAACCTCATCCTCTGCAGTGAGGAGATTCCGCAGCCGCTCGTGGGCCCGGGCGAGCTGGGACTTGGAATAGCTTGGAGTCTTTCCCGTCAGTTCGGCGATTTCGGCGTGCGTATACCCCTCCACGTCGTGCAGCCAGAGGACCGCCCGCGCCGCGGCGGAAAGCCTTTGGAAGGCTCCTGCCAGGTCCATGCGGATGTTTTCGGAGCCGGAAGACGGGAGCCCCATGCCGTTCACGATCCCGTCGTCGTAGGATAGATGTTCCTCCCACCGGGACGATTTGCGAAGAAGCATCAGGGCCTTGGTGGCGGCGATCCGCTGGACCCACGACCTGAAGGGGCCGTCCCCCCTGAACTTGCCGAGGCTTCTTGAAATCTCGATGAAGGTTTCCTGCACCACTTCCTCCGCATCCTCCCGCCGCCCGCAGATGCGCATGCCCAAGGTATACACGGGGCGTTCGAAACGCCGGAAAAGGGATTCGAAGGCGCCAAGGCCGCCTTTGCGGGCTTTCGCTATCAGGATCTCATCGTCCGTGTCGATGGGCATGCGCTCCTTCCGTCCGTCTGTACAATATAGATGCGTGAAACGGCAAAAGGGTCGCAGGGAATGTGGAGTCGGCCGGGGCGGTCTTCTCACCGGCCCAAAAGAAAATGGGCCGGGATTTCTATCCCGGCCGCCAGAGCAGGCAGAACACCCCCCTCCAGGTTTCTCGCCGTGATTGCTTCAGTTCATTCCATGAAGCCTTCAGTGACATAACGGCCGCCGTGGCGTTTGAGCCATTCGACCTTTGGAATGCTGTAGCGCTTCTCAACGTCCTCCCGGAACACGTGCCCGGAATTGTACGTGCAGAAAGGATAGAGACGGCCAGCCGGGGTGCTGTAGAGGATCGTGCAGCGCTTGACCCGGTCCACCTGGTAATTGTAGGCATCCATGAAATGCATGGAGGCTAGAAGCAAGAGCCGCCATTCGTAGCGGAACTTCTTGGCCATTCCCAGCAGCTTCTTGCCGGAAATAGCATCCACGGTCTTGACCATCTGGAGAAAGCTCAGGCTCTTGGGAGCGTTTTCCGGCCGGTAGCACTTGTGGAGCAGGTTGAAGAACTGGGCGGTGCCGTAGAGTTTCGAGTTGTGTTCCCTGGTCTTCGACGCCAGTACGTCCGCCATCCGGAACGCCTTTTCCAAATCGAACAGCCGGCTCAGCGGGAGCGTTTCGCCGGTGCGCTGGTTGACGAGAAGGTAAGCCGACAAGCCGCAATCCGGGTGGGAGTTGCAATGCATGCTGTGGTAGCCGAATTTGTCCGTGCCCAGGACATTGTCGATTGCGGTGACGAACGGCGCGATGGCGCTGAAGGGGAACCAGTCCTGCATGGCTTGAAGAAGACCGCTCTGTTTCTCGATGTCGTAGGCCACGTCCGTTACCGTGTACCTCTGGGCCATTCTCTGGTCCTGGTCGATCCGGCCCGTGAAGGAAACGGGCTGGAAGGAAAGTCCCACGATCACGTCCATGTTCTCCACCGCGAATTTCACGATGTCCCCCATCTGGTGGTCGTTGACGCCTCTCACAATGGTGGGAACGAGGGTCACGCGGATTCCGGCCTTTCGGCAGGCCTCCAGGGCTTTCAACTTGATCTCCCACAGCCCCTTCGCGCCGCGTGTGATCCGGTACACCTCGTCGCCGACGCCGTCGAACTGCAGGTAGGCCGCGTTCAGGCCCGCCTCGGCGGCTTTCGCGGCGAAGTCCGGGTCGCGTGCGAAGCGGATGCCGTTCGTGGCGACCTGGATCATGCGGATGCCCCGTTCCTTCGCCATCCTGCAGGCGTCGTGGAAATAAGGCGAAAGGGTGGGTTCTCCACCGGAAAACTGGATCGCCTGCAGCCGGCGGGGTTTCAGCGAAAGGGTGCGGTCCATCATCTCCCTGATCTGCTCGAGGCTGGGCTCGTAAACGTAAGACTGGACGTTTGCGTTGGCGAAGCAGAACGGGCAGCGCAGGTTGCAGCGGTTCGTCAGGTCCAGGTTGGTCATGGCGGGCGTGGACAGGTGGCCCGGGCAGAGACCGCAGCCCGTGGGGCAGGAAGACGGATCGTCGGTGATCGGGTTTTCGAGATGCACCGAGTCCTCGTAGGCGTACCGTTCCAACTTCAGGAAGAGATCTGAATGCGAAGCAACGATGTCTGTGAAGTCCCCGTGCTCTACACAGGACTTGTTCATGAGCACACGGCCGTCCTCTTCATAAATCGTGGCGGGAATGGTTTTGAGGCACTCGGGGCAGAGGGATTGAATGGTCCGGGGCAGCCCAAGAGGGGCGTGAACTCCAGCGCTTTCAATAAAAGATTTCAAGGGTTCTCTTGCCATGATACCTCCTCTCCTGGTTTGTATAAGGAGCGACGACGGGTTCCAGGGGGCCCGTCAACCTCAGCAGCCACCCTTTCCGTCCCCGGTGAGGTGAAATGAATATGAAATTTCCGGGCATTTCACCCGGTTTACGCTTTATTTAATAGATAATTCAGAGTTGCTCGTTGTGCAAGTGGCTCAACGGTCTCCCGGGAAGAAAGTGGGTGTCATGAGCCAGGAAATCGGAACGGAATTCCACCAGCTGAAGTTGCATCGTGAGGCGCGGAGACGTACCCTGAACCTGAAACAGTCATCGTGTGGGGAGACGGAAGGATGACCGACGAGCTCAAGGCGGTACGGTCCGGAATGGAAACGATGGTCCGTCAGGCCCAAGTCAACATCTGTTCGGCCTTGGAAGCGCTGGACGGCGGCCGTTTTCACGAGGACCGCTGGGAGCGTCCCGGAGGCGGAGGCGGGATCTCGAGAATCCTGCAGGACGGCCGGGTCTTCGAGAAGGCGGGCGTGAACGTGTCCGTGGTCCATGGCGAACTTCCCGAACAGGCGGCGCGGGCCATGGGAGGGGGTAAGGCGTTGGGCCGGGACGACCTGGATTTCTACGCCGCCGGGATCAGCCTGGTGATTCACCCTCGCAACCCCATGGCGCCTACCGCCCACGCCAACTACCGATTCTTCCAGCGCGGGGCGGGAAAGAAAAACGGTTCCTGGTGGTTCGGAGGCGGATCGGATCTCACGCCGGCCTACCTTTTTGAAGAAGACAACGTTCACTTTCACCGTGAACTGAGGGCGGCCTGCGATGAAACGGACCTCTCCTACTACCCCCGCTTCAAAACATGGTGCGATCAGTATTTCTATTTGCCCCACCGCGGCGAATGCCGGGGGGTGGGGGGCATCTTCTTCGACGACCTTCATGACCGGCCCGCCGCGGATCTTCTCCGGTTCGCGGAAAGATGCGCCGCCGCGTTCGTTCCCTCTTTCATCCCCCTGGTAGAGCGGCGGATGGACATGGCCTTCACGCCAGACCAGAAACGCTGGCAGCAACTGCGCCGGGGACGTTACGTGGAGTTCAACCTGGTCTACGACCGGGGGACGCTCTTCGGCCTGAAAACTTCCGGGCGGACGGAGAGCATCCTCATGTCGCTGCCCCTTACCGCAAGGTGGGAATATGACGCCCAGCCGGACGCGGGCTCTGAGGAGGCCAAGCTCCTGGCTGTACTCAGGGAACCGCGGGAGTGGGTGTAGCGGCCTTTGCCTGCGCCTCGGAACTCGGCGCGCCGGCAGGCGGCTGACGGCCGACGGCTGCTGAAAAATAGGCGGGCAGGCCTTCGCAGGCCCTTTCCCATGGGTTGGGGAACTGCAAGGATCCAGACTCTACAAGGGTTACGGCATCGATCGGACGGGCGCTGCGGAAGCCACTGCCGTCCGGCGACCGTCGGCCGTGAAGCGGCGCATTCACAGGGAGGATGGGAGGACGGGAGAAAAACCGCCGCATCGAACCGCGGAGGCGCGGAGAACGCGTGAATTGAACCACAGCGCGCACAGAGGACGCAGAGAAACTCCAGTCAATTCTATCTTTTCCCCTGCGTAGGTATTCCTGCTACGACGACTCACGATTCGCAAGCCGCTGGCCGCATTGCGGCCAGCGTACCGCGGACTTTTTCCCTCTCCCCTTTTCCTGGCTGCGCAGCAGCCGGCTGACCGGCCGCTGTGCGGCCATTGCCGACGACGGCCGTCAGCCGCGCAACGCCTGGAGCCGGCGCCGGATTTGACGGGCGTGGTATTCCTTCAGCATAATACAGGCACTTTATTCTGCCGCGGGCTGGTTTGTTCCGGAAATTGGTAAGAGCCGCCGGGGCCTGCAATACTGGGACGAGGGATGTGATGCCGTTTCTGCCGAGCCTCTTCGAAGGCCTGAAGGCCGTCGTTTACAGCTTGAACCATATCATCTGGGATTGGCCGTCCGCCATGCCGATCCTTGTCGTGATGCTGGTGGGCACCGGCATTATCACGACCTTCCGCCTGGGATGGGTTCAGGTCCGCCGGTTCTGGCATGGTATCCGCGTGCTCAAGGGCGACTACGACGACCCGGAGCACGAAGGCGATCTGTCGCACTTTCAGGCTCTGTCAACCGCTCTTTCGGGAACGATCGGGATCGGCAACATCGCAGGCGTGGCCACCGCCATCCACTACGGGGGACCGGGAGCCCTCTTCTGGATGTGGGTGACGGCCGTTTTCGGAATGGCGATCAAATTTACCGAATGCACGCTTTCCCAGAAGTACCGCAAAATTTCGGCGAACGGCGAGGCGTCGGGCGGCCCCATGTATTACATCGAG
>JARRNO010000105.1:0-14035 GCA_037384885.1 Acidobacteriota bacterium | reverse complement strand
TCGGCCGTTCCGGGCCAAGGTATGCAGACTCCGGTAGAGTTGAACCTGGTGGCGCATGTCAAGGTGGCTTGCCGGCTCGTCAAGGACCAGCAGCGGCGCATCCTGGACAAGCGCGCGGGCGAGGGCCACGCGCTGGGCTTCGCCGCCGCTGAGGGTTCCCACCGGCCTCTCCCAGAAGGGATCAAGCGCCATGATCTTCCGCGCGGACTGGAGGCGGGCCTCCAGCGACGAGGGCGCTGGAGGGCGTCTGCGATGGGGATAGTCTCCCGCTTCCAGCACCTCTGGAACGGTCCAGTCTTCGGGCAGAACAGGGCTTTGAGCCATGTAAGCCAGCCGCTTGGCCCGCTCGATCCGGTCCATTTTCCTGACGGAGACCCCCCCAATTCTGATTTCACCGGACCAGGGAGCGAGAAGTCCCGACACAAGCTTTAGAAGGGTGCTCTTTCCCGTCCCGTTGGGACCAGCGAGAGCAGAAATACATCCGGGTTCAAAAGCGGCATCGAGAGCGTCGAACAGGGGCCCGGATCCGGGGTAGCCGAAGCTAAGCGATTCGATCGTAATCATGACCTGCGTCCTCTCGCACGCTTGATCAGAAGCGCCAGGAACGCGGGAACTCCAACCATGCTGGTATAGGTCCCCACCGGAAGCAAAAAGGACGACGCCATGACCTTTGCCAGGGCCTGCGCTCCGAGAAGAAAGGCGGCGCCCATCAGGAACGACAGCGGCACCAGCGCCCGGTGACGGTGCCCAGCCAGCCAGCGGGCTCCATGAGGAACGAGCAGGCCGACGAAGCCGATCATTCCCGCCAGGGTCACTGCGGCGGCCGAGAGAAGAGTAGCCAGAAACAAGGCCTCCCGCCGCACCGAAGACACGTCGAGCCCAAGAGACCGCGCTTCGTCGTCGGAGAAGAGAAGCAGGTCAAGGCCGCGTCCCCTTGCCATAAAGCGCACCAGCACATAAACGCACGGCGGAAGAAGAAGCAGGGGCTCCCATAGGGGTGGTGTGGGTATGAATCCGATCAAAAATGCCGTAACGTAGGAAAGCTGTTCCGGAGAAAGCCACACCGTGAGAATCCTCGCACCCGCGGCAAAAGCCGTGTTCACGATGACTCCGCCGAGAAGAAGCGTCTCCGCCCTCCCCCCGGCCAGGCGCAATAAAAAGAAGAGCGTCGCCAGGCCGACGCCGAAGGCCGCCGCCCCCCGCAGCGGCAGCCCGATCCAAGCCGCCGCGCTTCCGGCAAGGAGAATGACCGCGACGGCGCCGAATGTGCTTCCTCCGGCGACGCCCAGGACGTATGGATCTGCAAGGGGGTTCCTCAGTACAAGCTGGAAAAGCAGGCCGCTGAGGCCGAGAACGCCCCCGACCAGAAAGGCCGTGGCGGCTTCCGGCACGCGGATCTGCCAGAATATGCGGCTGCTGAACACGGCCGCGCCCGAAGCGCCTCCACCTGGCCAGGCGATAAAAAGTGCGGCGCAGAGAGCCGTGCAGAGCGCCAGCGCAACAGCCAGAATGGCGCGCTTTTCCCGGAGGCTCATGATTTCCCGCCCTCGCTTTGCCGACAGGGTCCGGCCGCGTCCACGAGCGTCTTTCCACGCACGCGAAGCGCTGATGACAACCCCTGCAACGCCATGACGATTCTCGGTCCCGGCCTTGCGAGCCAGTCACCGGGCACCGAAATCAGGACGGCCGGTTTTTTAAGAAGGCCGTTCAGCCGCTCGATAAACGCCCTCTGTCTCGACTTGGGTATTCCATCGTCAGAAAGAATCACGACCTTCGGACCGGCCACGGCAAGGTCTTCAAGGGACACCGCCGGGTAAGCCGCTCCCTTCCCGGCCAACTTGTTCTCCAACCCGACCACCGAGAGCGCATCGTTCAGGAAGCTTCCGCGACCGGCGGCCACGAGCGGATCCAAGCCCACGACGACGACGGCGGGAATGCTTTTTCCCTGGTGGGCATTCTGCATGTGTAAGATTTCCCGCCGCATGCGTTCTACCACCCGCCGGCTCTGCCCGGGATGGCCGGTAAGAGCACCTACCTTCAGAATGCCGCTATAGAGATCGGACAGATTTTCCATGGGAAAGCTGTGGACTCTGAGGCCCAATCGCCTGAGAGTGTTGAGGGTTTCCGGGCTTTGCATTCCGTTCACGGTGAAGCAGGCGGAGGCGCCTGAAGATACGATCGCCTCGATGTCTACCTTCTCCCACGAAGCGACCACAGGAATGGATGCGGCCGCCGGCGGATAATCCGCGGGTGCGCAGACCCCGGCGAGTTCCTTTCCCGCGCCGACGGCGTAAAGGACCTCCGTCATGCTGGGGGCCAGGGTGATCCAACGGTCCGATGGGCGTCGAGGCGCCCGCCGCGAACACGAGACCGCAGGCAGCACCAGCAATATCCATAAAAGGAGGACATCAAAAAAGCGCGCCCGATGCATCGAACCTCCATGAGTCTCGGAGGTGATTTCCGGCGCGCTAACGATTCGCCCTCCCGCGAGGGCATTCGTTGGTGCATCCGAGGCAGGTCTCCTGGCTTGCGGGTCAACCTACTCGCGGCGCCTTCCCACCGGACCATCCGGCAGTGGCCTGTTGCCGCTTTCGTCTCCGCTTACAGTGGCGGGGCCGCGGCCGATTTTCACGGCCTTCCCTTTTCACCCCCGAGAGGGGCACCCTGGGAATCAGTGCCTTGTTTGCTTCGCTATTCGGACTCTTCCTCTTCTTCGAATTCGTTCTTGACGCCCAGCCTCATGCACGCCGCCGAATGCATCTGCAGAGCCGCCTTCTTGGCCTCTTGCAGCTGCGCGAGCTTTTCCTTCACCTTGGCCAGTTCGTCCTCGATCTGCTGATCGATGTCTTTGATCTCATCCCTCGTCTGATTGAGCGCCTCTTCATAGAACTTCTTCTGTTTGTCATTGAGGCTCACAGGTACCTCCTTAGGTTATTCACATGTGTCATTCTATTTTGAGAACGATTGAATAGGTCAGATTGGTCGTCACCGGAATGCCGTTCTTGATGGCGGGGCTGTACCGGCTCTTCAGCGCAGCCGCGAGACAGGCGTCGTTCATGCCGAAGTCGTTTTTAAGCCCCTTGACGATCTTCGCCTCGGTGGCTTTGCCGGTCTGATTGATGGTGACCTGAACGTAAATGGTGCCCTGTACGTTATGCTGGCGGGCCAACGCGCTGTATCTTGGCAGAGCTCTCTTGATGATCTTGGGTTTGACATCGACCTTCCAGAGAGGCACAAAATCCCCCGGTTTGAGTTTCGGTGGAGCGGGCTTGGCCGGCGCGGCCTTTTCCTCGGATTTTGCTGCAGCCGGTTTGGCCGACTCCGGCGCCTCTCCCTGGGCGGCGGTTGTCTTTGGGACCTCGGGGGCCTGCTTCTTCGCTTCCTTGGCCGCAGCCTCTTCTTGCTGCTTCTTCTGCGCGCTCGCCTTTGCATTCAGCGCCTGCTGCTTGACCTGGCCTGCCAGGACGACTCCCTCTCGCGCCGTCTTCGCCACGAGGTTGTAGTCATCCAGCGAGCCGGCGCTTTTGAAGAGCTTGTCGATGTTGCTCTTGGTGTTGTTTAGCGCACCCATTGCGCTGGCGGCATATTTGGATGCCCCCACCGCCTTGGCTTCGGTCATGGCCGAATCGAACCGCTTGATCTGGGAGGCCGCGTTCTCGCGCGCCTTTCTTAGGCGGTCGGCCTGCGCCGCTTTGGCGGCCGCAGCTTTCTCGGATGCTTTCGCAGCAGCGGGAGCAGGCCTGGTCGCAGCGCCTTCGCCGGCTTGGGCCGCAGGCGAGTTCGCCGGGAGGGCATTTGACGCACCCGATGTGCTGTTCTCCGGCTGAGCCGCGGGCCTGGGCGACGGGCCGGCAGCCGCCGCGGCGGCTGGACCATTCTTCGCCCCTTGAGCCGGTGAAGCCTGTGCCGGCCCCGAGTGCTTCATGACAAATAGACCCACCAGGACCGCGGCGATGATGACCGCAGCAATCCCCCCGATCAGGGCAATCTTTTTGCCGCCTCCCGATGAACCTTCCATGACTTCCTTGAACATGCCGTGGTCTTCTTCACCGGTTGGAGGTTTGGAAGACGGAGGCGGCGGCTTGACCGCGGGTTTTGCAGGGGGAGGCGGCTTAGGCGGAGGGACCTCTGCCGGAGGGGCAGCCGGTTTTACCGGCGGCGCCTTCATCTTCGGGTGGGACTCCTCCGCAGCCGGCGTTACCATTTCGTCTGCGGGACCGTCCCCGATGACGCCCGCTTCTTCACGACGCTCTTCCGCCCCCAGCGCCTCAAGCGCTTCGGGCTTGTAGATCTTCGGAAAAAGCGCAGTCATGAACGCAAGCACATCGTAAGCGGTGGGGAGCGATCCCCACTGCTGAATGGCGAATTTTTCAAGATCATGGCTGAAGGACCGGCAGTCCCGGTACCGTTCGCCCGGATCCTGCTTGAGGGCTTTCGACAGGATGGCGTCGAGCCCCTCAGGGATAAAATTGCGCATTCCCGAAAGGTCCGGAAGGACGGCTTCACGAACGCTCTCCAGAATGGACATTTCCGAACTGCCCTGAAATAGCTTACGCCCCGTGAGCATCTCGTAAAGGACCGTGCCGGTGGAGAAGATGTCGGTCCGGGCGTCGATGGGCTTTCCCCAGGCCTGCTCGGGCGACATATACAGCAGTTTGCCCTTGAGCGCACCGGACTGGGTGTGGCTGGCCTTGGTCGCAGCCTTCGCGATCCCGAAATCCACGAGCTTGACCTCCCCTGCCGTGGAAATCAGGATGTTCTGGGGTGACACGTCGCGATGAACAAGGTTCATCGGGCGCCCGTCCATATCCTTGGCCGTGTGCGCGCAATGAAGCGCTGCGCAGAGCTTCAGCGCAAGGAAGACGACAGCCTTGGCCGGGAACGTCTTTCCGCGGTTCTCCACCTCCCGGAGGACGGCGCGCAGATCCTTGCCGTCGACGTACTCCATGGCGATGAAGTAAGAATCCTCAAGCCGCCCAAGATCATAGATGTGGACGATATTGGGATGGTTGAGCTGCGCCGCGAGCTTGGCCTCGTCAATGAACATGGTGACGAAATCCGAGTTCGAAGCGAGATGCGGCAGGATGCGTTTGATGGCGACGATGCGTTGAAACCCTTCCAGCCCTTTCTGCCGGGCCTTGAAAAGTTCCGCCATGCCGCCGACCGCGACGCGCTCCGTGAGCAGGTAGTTGCCGTATGGCGTTCCCTGTTCGGGCTCAGCGGATGGCGTCCGCTTTTCTTCGACCGGAGGCGCCGCTTGCTCTTTGGGCTTTGCAGCTGCGGGGGCTGATCCCTTCTCCACTCCCTGGCTGGGGGTGTTGGACGCGTCGGAGCCTGTTCCGGCTTGGGCGGCTCCACCTCCTTGGCAGTGTCTTTGGGCGCTTCCGCCTGCTTTTCCACGTCTTGGATCACGTCCGAAAAGAGCTCCTCCGAGGTTAGGGTCTCGGGCTCTTCCCCGGCTTTCGTTTTTGGCGGCGCCTTGGCCTCTCCGGCGGGCTTCCCGGCCCCGGAGCCGCCTTTTCTCGTTCCCGTCTGCAGCCCGGAGAGCGTGTCTTCGAGAACTTTGTCGATGTCGAAGGACCCGCTGTTCTTCCCTTTTGACGCGGGGGCTCCGTCCTTGTCTTTCGGAGCAGGGTTCGAAGCGTCCGCTTTCTCAGAGGCGGCGGAATCGTCTTTTGCGGAGGCGCTGAGATGATGGGACAACACCTCGTTCAGCGTCGCCTTGTCGATGGGATCTTCCAGGTACTCAGAAGCCCCGTAGATCTTCAGGGCGTCGTTCCGGTACTTCTTGCTTTTGTATATGCTGCAATGCATGACGATGGGGACGTGTTTCGGCCCGGAGGCCTCCACCATCTCCTGGCATACCTGGAATCCGTGCTTCTTCGGCAGCATCGTCCGAAGCAGGACCAGATCCGGTTCGAACTCTCCGAAACGTTCGAGCGCGGCTACGCCGTCCCGTGCTTTTTCCACCTCGTAATCGCCGTCCGCCAGCATCTCTACGAGACGGTCGAGGGATTTGGGCTCGTAATCAACGACTAAGATCTTCTTCTTCGCCATGCTCCCGATCTCTGTCAGTCTGTGTGCGAAACCATTTGAGTATAGCACGCCGGCTCCCGGCCGATCAACGAACCGGGCGCCCCCGTCCTAACGAAACCGCCCCCGCATGGATCTCATCATGCCTTTCATGCCGCTTTTCTTCAACTGCTGCATCATCTTGCGCACCGTGAGATACTGCTTCACAACCTGGTTGACTTCTGCAATGCTGACGCCTGCCCCCCGCGCGATCCGGCGCCGCCGGCTGCCGTCCAGGACCTTGTGATGCGACCGCTCGAAGGGAGTCATGGAATCGAGAACAGCCTGAATTCTTTTGAGCCGCCCTTCGTCGACCTGGTCGGGATCAAACCCCTTCAGGCCCCCCATACCCGGCACCATTCCCAGAACGTTTCCGATCGGCCCGAGCTTCTTCATGTAACGAAGCTGATCGCGAAAATCGTCAAGGGTGAATTGGCCTTTTCGCAGTTTTCGGGCAACCGCCTCGGCTTCTTTCTCCTCCACGGCTTCCTGCGCCTTCTCGATGAGACCGAGAACATCGCCCATTCCGAGAATGCGGGAAGCCATGCGGTCGGGATAGAAAGGCTCGAGGGCGTCCATCTTTTCCCCCACGCCCACGAGCTTGACCGGCAGGCCGGTCACGGCCTTGACCGAAAGCGCCGCCCCGCCGCGGGCGTCTCCGTCCGCCTTCGAGAGCACGACACCGGTCAGGTTGACCTTTCCGTGGAACGCCTTGGCCGTTCCTATCTCGTCGGGTTTCACGGCATTGGATATGGCGGCGAGTTCCTCCATGAGTTCGTCGTCGATGTCCAGCCGTCCCGCAGTGTCCACGATGACCCGGTGAACCCCGCTCTTGCGGGCGGCTTCCACCGCCTTGCGGCAGATCTTGACGGCGTCTCCGCCCTCCCCGGCGAAAAATTCCGCCCCCACCTCCGAGGCCACCACTTCAAGCTGCCGGCGCGCCGCCGGCCGGTGCACATCGGCGGGCACCAGCATGGCCGAATGGCCGTCTTTCATGAAGTACCGCGCAAGCTTTCCCGCCGTGGTCGTCTTACCCGACCCCTGGAGGCCGGCGAGCAGAATCACGCCGGGCGGCATGGCTGGAAAAGCCAGCCCCGCCTGTCCCTCGCCGAGTACCCGGACCAGTTCTTCGTTCAGGATCTTGATAAAGTGCTGGTCCGGAGAGAGGCTTTGAAGGACCTCCTGCCCGAGGGCCTTTTCCTTCACGCCCGCGATGAGGTCCTTCACGACGGAGACATGAACGTCCGCTTCCAGGAGCGCAAGCCTCACATTCCGGATGCCGTCCTTGATGTTGTCTTCGGTAATGCGGCCCCGCCCGCGAAGCTGTCGGACGGCGCCCTGAAGCCGGTCGGTAAGTTTTTCAAACATCTATGAGGCCTTTTTCTCTGCAAGCTGCTGGTCCATAAGCGCTTCGGCCTTCTGAACCTGCAAATCCAGGGGGAGCATGGCCTGAAAGCCGGCTCCCTGTCCCTTTGTCATGGTGAAATATTCACGCAAAAGCGCCTTGTGGATGTACTCGGCGCTCTGGTCCCACCCCTTGGATGTGATGGCGATCTCGCGAGCTTTGAGATATGCCTTAAACGTGTCGGCAAACGCCGGGCTTTCGACCTTCTTGGCCGTCAGGCCTTCCTTTTCCACTTGCTTGGCCATGAAATTCAGAAATGCGCGCTTCTGTTCCAATTTAAGTCCGAGCTCGGGGATCTTGTACGGCGCGACCTTTACGTCCGGGGCGATGCCTCCTCCTCCATAGACGGGCCGCCCGTTGTCCGTGTGCGCCACTTGGACATAGGGAGGCCTTTCTTCTTTCTTTTCCTTGGCGATTTCCGCTTTCGGCTGCTCGTCGGGGAAGAAATACGCGTCGTAGGAATGGCTGTAGTCACGCTGTATCAAGCGACCGGAAGGGGTGTAGTAGCGCCCCGTCGTGATCGCCACCGCTCCGCGCTGCAGCGGGGAAAGCGTCTGCACCAGCCCCTTGCCCCAGGAGCGTTCGCCGACGATAATCGCCCGGTCATGGTCCTGCAGACACCCCGACACGATCTCCGAGGCGCTGGCTGACCCTCTGTTGATGAGGACCGCAAGCGGTATTTTTGTGTAGGGACCGTCGCTGTCGGCGGCGTAGACGCGGTTCATTCCGAGTTCCCGCCCCCTCACACTTACCACTTCCTGGCCTTCATGCAGGAACAGCGAGGCTACTCCGACAGCGGCCGGAAGCGATCCGCCGGGGTTGTCCCGCAGATCAATGACAACCGACTTCGCCCCGTTGCGGATAAGCGATTTCAAGTGTCGCTTCAACTCACGGACGGTCGTGTTCCCGAAGGTATTGATTTTTACGTAGCCCACGTCGCTGTTGAGCATAAACGAAAACGGCACCGAATATTTGGGAATGGGAGCCCGGGTAAGGGTGAGTTCCTGCGCCGACCCGCCACCTCTGGACACCTTGATGGTCACATCCGTTCCGGCGGGTCCTTTGAGCTTGCGAACGGCCTCCCTCGTTGTCATTTTTCCGGTGGGCTCGCCGTCCACTTCCATGATCAGGTCTCCCGATCTCAATCCCGCGCGGGAAGCGGGGGTATCGGGAATGGGAGAAACAACGAGGAGCGGCGAACTGGGAGTCGGCTTGGCGACCAGCATGCCAAGCCCTGAGAATTTCCCTTCCACGTCTTCCATGAGATCTTTGAACGCGGAAGGCGTGTAGTAATTGGAGTGGGGATCAAGGTGGTGAAGCATCCCCTCGAGAGAGGCGTCCAGAAGGTCGTTCTCTTTCACCGGTTCGGCGGCGTTCTCTTTCACGATGGAAGCCACCTGGCGGTAAGTGTTCAAGGCGTCCCGGCGCGCATACAGTCCACCGGCGCCTTCGTCCACATGCTCCGGCCAGCTTCTTCCCGCCGCGAGAACCAGAACAACCAATAGAGAGAAAAAGAAGAACTTCCGCATGCTGACCACCCAGTCTATTCTATGCGGCGGAAGACGCTTTGTCCAGAAAATTCGCGTCTGATCCCACCCTTTCCAGGAATGCTGCGTGAACCTTCTACGAGTGACGGATCGCCTGCCAGAATCCCTCCGCGTCGAATTTAGGCGAGTCCCGCCTGTCATGACAGACCCCGCAGGATTCCCTGGAAATCTGGGGAACAATCATTTTCTTTTTTCCCGGATGGCCCTCTCCCTGCCCGTGGCACGCCTCGCACTGTACGCCGGACAGATCCACCTTTGAATTCGGGTAGCCCCCCGGGACTCCAAGGCCCGTTGCATGGCATTTCAGGCAGGCCGGGTTGTCCTGCTGGTGGTCGATGGCCAGGATCTTGGTCGCGTCCGCATGGTGCGACATGGACCAGATCTTGTGGGCCTGGGCATGACACTTCTCGCAGTACGACGCACCCATGAACGCCTCTCCAGCGACGGCCGGCGTGACAGTGCGGGCCAGGGCCTTCTTGTTGACGGCCTCCACTTTCTTAAGCACCGCTTCCACTTCCTTCGCAACCGAAGGGGCGCTTTTGATCTGAGGCCCGAGATACGCGGTTTCAGGCCAGACGTTCCATTTTCCGTCTTCTCTGGAGATGGACAGCGTCGCGAACCGGCGCCCCTTGTCCCCCAGGTACACCATCCACGTGTTGCGCCCCTTCTGTGGGATGGTCGTGACATCCGTTTCCCACAAGGCGACGGCGGCCAGAATATTCGGGTAGTCCTTGACGAGCCGCTGAAGCGATCGGGGAGACAACTGGCCGGTCACCACGTAGGCGGCTTTGGGATGAATTTTCTCGAGCGATTTGAACGCCTCCACGGGATCCGCCAGCGTTACGCCCCCCGGAGCCGTCTGGGACAGGAAGACGAGATGGACGGTTTCACCGCCTCCGGAGAAAGGCCCGAGCCGCCATCCGCCCACCTGGATCGTTTTCATGGCCGGGAGTCCCTTACCGCCCGCGAGATAGAGGGGCGTATCTCCCATGTACTGCTGCAGCGTCTGTTCTCCGAGAAGAAGATCGTAGCTTCCCACGCCGACCAGGTAGTGTTCGCGCCTGAAATAACGGGCCATTTCCTGGTTGAGGAGCTTCCGGCCGGGACCCCTGTCGGCAAAACCGTGGGCGATTTCAACGGGAATAATCTCCCCCTTGTCGGGTTCGTGCCTGAATTTTTCAAGCATGGTCGTCCGGCGGGCCAGACCTCCCGACGGCACCGAGCTGCACCCGCAAGGCACCAGCAGCCCTCTCGTGTCGCCCGTAAAGAAGAACGTGACTGTCTGAGGCCGCCTGTCAAGGATCTGCAGCGTGATAACGGCTCCCTCCAGGATGATGAACGTCACCAGCCCCACTATCGCACGTCGATTCACCGTTCGGCCTCCTTCTTCGATTCGAGCCATTCCTCGATGGATTGGCGATCGAGGGTGTTCAAGATGTCTTCCCTGCGGCACAGGGCCTTACGGGCCATTAAAACACCATAACGAACATCTCGCAGTCCGTCCGGGCTGTGGGCGTCCGGATTCAGTGCAATGGGAACGCCCCGCTTCCGCAGGCCGGGGATGCGCCGCCAATCGACATCGAGCCGGTGCGGGTTGGCGTTCAGCTCAATACAAATCCCCGCTTCAGAGGCGGCGGACGCCACCGCCTCCCAATCATGGGTATACGGTTCGCGCCCGAGAAGCAGCCTTCCGGTGGGATGGCCGAGAAAGGTCGTCGCCGGATGCTTCACGGCACGTACCAGCCGCAACGTCTGAGCGTCTCGCGCCAGCCCGAATCTCGAATGGACCGAAGCCACCACCAGCTCGAGACCGGCAAGCACCCGGTCTTCATAATCGAGAGCGCCCTCGGCCATGATATCCGATTCTACGCCCTTGAAAATCCGGATTTCGGGATGGGCCTTCTGGAGGACGTCGATCTCCTTCCCCTGCCCTTTCAACCGGGTCTCGTCTAGGCCGCCGGCATAGACCGCCGTTTTGGAATGGTCGCAGATTCCCACATAGTCCCAGCCAAGCGAGCGTGCCGATTCAACCATGGTTTCGAGCGATGCCCCGCCGTCGCTCCAATCCGTGTGGACGTGAAACGCACCCGCCAAGTCCGAAGCCTTCAACAGGGAGGAAAAATCGAAATCGAGCGCTTCAGGCAATTCCCTGCACTCCGCCGGCACCGGGTCCAAGGCCGCAGCACGCCAGAACTCCGTCTCAACGGCGGTGGGAACGGCGCCCGAAGGGCCGTGGAGCCCTTCCTGCGTCCAGCGAAGGCCCCGGGCTTCCAGGCGGCCGGCCCGAGCGCTCCGGAACCCGGCGGAACATGTCTCCCAGACACACCGGCTTCCGAAATGAACTTCGTCCACCAAAGAGACAACAAAGGGGACCCCAGGCGAAGCCGCCCCACGCCACGAATCGCCCTCCTTGCTCAGCTTCCGCAGCCTCCCCAGCTCCTCCGCCAGGGGCCGGTGGCAGGTCAGCAGATGGACTTCCGACACCGTTTCCAGCATACGCCCGGCCTCTCCGGTCCAGGCCCACAGCTCAGATGCCGGAAACTCCGATTCGTAGAAAAGATTCTCCTGGAAGTTCAGGATGGAGGGCAGGAGCGCCTTCCCGCGATTGGCCATAAGGAAGCGAACGCCGTTTAGCACCCTTTCCTGGCTTTTCGAGCCGAAACCCGGCAGCGTCACGAGGCGGTTTTCGAGGCATGCGTACTCCAGCTCGCCCGGACTTTCGACGCCGATGTCTCTCCAGAGGACAGCGACCTTCCTGGGCCCGACGCCCTGGACTTGGAGGATTTCACGGACGCCCTCAGGCACCTTGCTCCGGTAAGCTTCCAGCTCAGACGCGCACCCGGTGCGGATCATTTCCCTGACGAAGCGGGCGATACCTTTGCCCACGCCCCTGATTTCCTCGAGGACCCCAGGCCTCGTCCAGTCCACGGGGCGCGAGGAGGCCGACTTCAAGGTCCGGGCGGCGTTGGCGAAGGCCCTGACTTTGAATGGGTTTTCCCCGAGCAATTCGGCCAGGTCGGCCGTTTCCTGCAGGGCGTCGATGATGCGGCCCTTTTCCATGTTGAGGGACCTCCCGCCCCTATTGTCTCAGAGAGCGGTCACGGGGGCAAGGCGGACGCTCCGCGAGGTGCTGGAGGCGCCGGTGACTTTGCGCTTCGACCCGTTCTTTTACAGCTCGATCGTGCACAAAGCGCGAGAAGATCCAGAGCGTTCGGCCGGGACTCATTGGCGGGCGCATGCGCCGCCCGGTCGCGTTCTCGCGGCAAGACCAGGACGTTTCCCGCCCTTCAAATCCTCTCGCGCCTCTTTCTTCGAAGGTTGTTCTTTGATGGTCGGGGCGAGAGGATTTGAACCTCCGACCCTCTGCTCCCAAAGAGGATAAAGCGCATGTTTACGGGACTTTTAAGGAGTGGACATAAGTTGAACGAAGCTATACATGGCGCGCATTTCGGGAGGCTTCACTCTAGTAAAGAATTTTCTCGATTTGTTTCGATCGCGACTCAGTACTTGCACTTTAGTTGCATTTGTTCTTCCGCCTTCGAACGAGTGCTCAAGAGAAGAGAACCCCCATTTTCATCCCCGAAAACAAGGTCCTGGCTTTTTAGCGATTAAGGTTTAACCCGGCACCAGGACATCAAAATCAGGAGGAGACACTTCGGATTGATGGGTGTTTACAGAGGAAACACGGTTTCCACGAATTACTCGGTAACCCGGTATTACAGCGAAAGGAGAAAGATGATGACGACCATTGCTTTGATCAATCAGAAAGGCGGCGTTGGTAAAACGACTTCTACCATCAACTTGGGCGCCGGACTCGCCATGCTCGAGAAGTCGGTTCTCCTGGTGGATCTGGATCCGCAGGCCCACTTGAGCTACGGCTTGGGCATCCAGGCTCACGAGTTGGACTTCACCATCTATGAAGTACTCAAGGGCGAAGTTCCGGCAGAGGAAGCCATTATCAAGAGGAAGGACATCGAAATACTCCCCTCCTCTTTGAGCCTGTCCGGGGCCGAGGTTGAATTCTCGGGTTTAGCCGGCCGTGAATTCCTGCTTAAAGAAGCCCTGGATACCCTTCCGGGTCGCGACTTCGTGCTGCTCGACTGTCCGCCGAGTCTCGGCCTGCTCACCCTGAACGCCCTCACGGCCGCCAACGAAATCTTCATCCCCTTGCAGACAGAGTTTCTCGCCCTCCAAGGAGTCAGCAAGCTCCTTGAAACGGTGAATGTGGTCAAGAGGCGCCTCAATCCGGAACTTGCCATCTCCGGGATCATCGGCACACAGTACGACGCGCGAAAGAACTTGAACAAGGAAGTCGTGCAAAAGATCCGCGAATATTTCACGGACCGGCTCTTTCAAAACCTCATTCACGACAACGTGGCACTGGCCGAAGCACCCAGCTACGGCCAGACGATTTTCGAATACCGCCCCAATTGCCGCGGCGCTCAGGACTACATGGCACTGTCGCGTGAAGCATTGGCGAGGAGGTAACCCATGGCCAACAAACCGCGCATGGGCTCGGACCCGTTCCAGAAGAAAGATCCCCTGGACTGGATTGGCGGGGGTGAGACCAGTAACCAGGAGCAGTCCAGTCAACAGAGTAAACCTAGTAACCCGAGTACACCCAGTAAACGGGAATTACCGCAACCACAGCGTAAATCGGGTAAACAGAATTTACCCCCTCCAGGTACTCACTCGGATATACCAAACACATCTCAGACTCAGCCGGAGCGGAAATCGACTAAAAAAGGGCTGCGCCCCGGCTGGACCCGCGCCACCTTCATCGTCCGCGAGGTGGACCTTCAGAACCTCAAGGCCGTGGCTTACTGGGACCGGAAGGAGTTGAAGCGGGTGGTGGACGAAGCGTTCAATAAGTACCTAAGCGGGAAGGAAGTGCCACCTGTCCCTCTGGAATGAGGGACGGAGGTCAAGAGCGCGTTGGCTCACATATAGGTACCATACCTATAAATTAGGTACTTATTGAACGCTTCGTCCACCACCCGCTTCAACTCCT
>JARRNO010000104.1:0-7243 GCA_037384885.1 Acidobacteriota bacterium | reverse complement strand
GAACACGCGTCGCGAAGACCACGTGGAGCTGCGTCTGAAGGAACAGGACGGAGAGGAAGCCCTCATCCTCGAGAAGACCGCCGCAAGCGATAAGAAGTAGGAGCACGCCATGAGTCTGGGAAAACATCTGCTGGGGACCGAAGGGCTCACGGCGGAACAGATCACCGAGATCCTCGACACCGCCGACAACATGCGGGAAATCGGGACACGTTCGGTGAAGAAGGTGCCCGCGCTGCGCGGCAAGCTGGTTGTGAACCTCTTCTTTGAGGCTTCCACCCGGACGCGCTCGTCTTTCGAGATTGCGGAAAAGCGGCTCTCCGCCGACACTCTGAATTTTTCCGCCAGCACCAGCGCCGTGAAAAAAGGCGAAAGCCTTGTGGATACCGTGCTGAACATCGAACGGATGCAGCCGGACTGCTACGTGATGCGCCACGCCAGCCCGGGATCCCACCACATGATCCTGCCCCATACGAAGGCCTCGGTGGTCAATGCGGGCGACGGTGCCCATGAACACCCGACGCAGGCCCTTCTGGACGCGCTGACGATCCGTCAGAAAAAGGGCGGATTCAAGGGACTCGACGTACTGATCTGCGGCGATATCGCCCACTCGCGGGTGGTGCGCTCCAACATCCACTTGCTCAATACCATGGGCGCCAAAGTGACCGTCTGCGGGCCGGCGACCCTGCTGCCGCCCAAGATGGAAAGCCTGGGGGTCCGGGTGACGACCGATTTTGAAGAAGCGTTGAAGAAAAAGGACGTGGTCATGATGCTGCGTATGCAGCTCGAGCGCCAGCAGCATGGGCTCTTTCCCACGCTTCTCGAATATTACAAGACCTACGGGCTCACAAAGGAGCGCCTCCAGCGGGCCCGGAAGGACGTGATCCTCATGCATCCCGGCCCCATGAACCGGGGGGTGGAAATCGATTCGGAGGTGGCCGACGGCCCTTCCTCCGTGATCCTGGACCAGGTGGAAAACGGGGTTTCCATCCGTATGGCGGTCCTCTATCTGCTCCTGGGCGGAGGTGAGAATGAAGCTTCTCATTAAGAACGGGCGGGTGGTCAACCCCGCCGCGCAGACCGACGACATCCTGGACATTCTCATCGAAAACGGCAAGTTCGCCCGGATGGGAAAGAAGATAGCGGCCGCCGGGGCCAAGACTTTCAACGCGGCGGGCATGGTGGTGGCGCCCGGCTTCATCGACATGCACGTTCACTTGAGAGAGCCCGGCTTCGAACGGAAGGAAACCATCGCCACCGGGCTGGCCGCCGCCCTGGCCGGAGGGTTTACGGCGGTGGCCTGCATGCCCAACACCGATCCGGTGAACGATTCCGGCGCCGTGACGCGATACATCCTCGACAGAGCGAAGACCGCGGGCCACGTGGCCGTCTTTCCCATCGGCGCCGTCACCAAGGGGCTGGAGGGTAAGGAACTCGCACCCTACGCCGAGATGAAGGGCGCGGGAGTCAGGGCGGTTTCCGACGACGGGATGCCGGTGGCCAACGCCGGCGTCATGCGGCGCGCCATGGAGTATGCGGGGTCGCTCGGACTCGTGGTGATCGACCACGCCGAGGACAAGAATTTGACCGGGTCGGGGGTGATGCACGAAGGCGCTATGTCGGCGAGGCTCGGCCTTCCCGGCGTCCCCGCCGAATCCGAGACCGTCATGATCGAACGTGACATCGCGCTGGCGAGATTGACGGGCATGGCCGTCCACATCGCCCACGTCTCCACGCGGCTCGGGGTGGAGGCCGTGCGGCGGGCCAAGGACCAAGGATTGAGAGTCACGGCGGAAGCCACGCCCCACCACTTCTCGCTCAACGACGAGGCCGTGCGGGAGTTCTCCACGAGCGCCAAGATGGCCCCTCCGCTGCGCAGCGAAGAGGACCGCAAGGCGGTGGTCAAGGGTCTCGCCGACGGCACGCTCGATGTCATCGCCACGGACCACGCTCCTCACACATACGAAGAAAAACTGCTCGAGTTCGACCGGGCGCCCAACGGCATTATCGGTTTGCAGACGGCGGTCCCGCTGGCCATTGAAAATCTGGTTCTCAAGAAGAAAGTCTCCCTGGCGCGGATGGTCGACGCCTTCACCGGAGCGCCGGCCTGCATCCTGGGCTTGGGAAACCGGGGCCGGATCGAAGTGGGACTGCCCGCCAACCTGACGTTGTTCTCCCTGGAGCAGACGACCTTCCTGACACCCGATGACATCAAGTCCCTCGGCAAGAACAGCCCTTTCCTGAACCGGAAGATCAAGGGCGCCGTGACGGCCTCGGTGATCGCCGGCAAGCTGAACGTGCTGGGAATCGGCACAGCGGCAAAATAGGGCCGGACGTCCGGCCGGTGCGGAGGTATGGTTGCGCGGTACGTCCGGCCCATCGAAATTCAGGGCCGCGCCGGCCGGCCGGGGACTTACCACAGGCCGCCGGCTTCTGGAGCGGGGGCTGCGGTGGTACGGCCCTGTGAATATCCTCCTTGCGCTCCTCCTGATTGCGGCCTATTTCTTCGTGGAACCTCGCGAAAACAAGGGGTTCTGGGTTGTTCTGGCCGGCGCCGTCCCTTTACTGGAATTGGCCCGCGTCTGGCTGCACAAAAAATTCCCGTTGAGCGGCGCGTGCCCACGATGCGGGCATCCGTTTCAGGAGCTGGCGCACGTGGCCAAGAAAGCCGCTAAGGCCGGTCGAACGGTCAACTATTGTCCGTGGTGTGGTTTAAGCCTCGATGTTCCCGCCGACGCCGTGCGCGCCCGGCCCCTCTAGCCATCCCCCACCCCGCCACGGACCGGCGGGTTGGAATTCGAAGCACCGCTCGATCTGTTATTCTAATTTCATGGGACACACCTAGAAGGCCGTTGCTCCCAAGAGACCACATTCCTTTTGACGCTCCACCCCATGTATAGGAGACCGGATGATGACTCGGAACAGGAATTGGCTGCCGATTCTGGGCGCTCTCCTGCTGACTCTAGGCCTTTGTGGATTCAACCTGGTTCAGGCCGGCGAACCCGCGAAGGAAGGCAAGAAAGAGCATGATATTTTCAAGAATCTAAAGTTCAGAGATTTGGGCCCCGCCG
Organism: Acidobacteriota bacterium; assembly: GCA_037384885.1. GTDB lineage: Bacteria > Acidobacteriota > UBA4820 > UBA4820 > DSQY01 > JARRNO01. The sequence continues at coordinate 4,175 of JARRNO010000104.1, read as the reverse complement.
TGGCGGGTGGACGAGTCACCACCGTGGTGGGGATTCCCGGGAATTCCCGCATTTACTATGTGGGAACGGCCGCCGGCGGCATCTTCAAGACCACGGACGGCGGCGATACCTGGGAGGCCCTGTTCACGAAGGAGCCGGTTTCCTCCATCGGCGCCCTGGCCGTGGATCCGCAGAATACCCATGTGATCTGGGCGGCGACGGGCGAGGCCAACCTGCGTACGGACATCGCCACCGGCGGGGGGATCTACATGTCTCCGGACGGCGGCGCCACCTGGAAGCGCATGGGGCTCAAAGACGCCGGCCAGATTGCCCGCGTCATCGTGAATCCCAACAATCCGGATGAAGTCTTTGCGGCAGTGGTGGGCCATGCCTGGGGGCCGAATGCCGAACGAGGCGTTTACAGGACCAGGGACGGCGGAAAGACCTGGAAACGCGTCCTGTTCATCAACGACAAGACGGGATGCGCCGACCTGGTCGTGGACCCCGGCAATCCGAAAGTCCTCTTCGCGGCCATGTGGGAAGTGGTCCGGTATCCGTGGAATCTGGACAACGGCGGCCCGCACAGCGGCATCTACCGGTCCCTGGACGGTGGAACCACTTGGGAGAAGCTCACCAAGGGGCTGCCGGAAGGACCCTATGGGCGGATCGCCCTGGCGGCCGCCCCTTCGAACCCCAACCACGTCTACGCGCTCATCGAGGCCGGCAAGGGCATGCTGTGGGCTTCGGAGGACCTCGGAAAGCATTGGGCGCCTGTCAACGGCAGCCACCTCATGGATGTCCGGCCCTTTTATTTTTCCAACATCGCCGTGTCACCGGACAATGAAAACGTCCTTTACTTCGATTCCATGAACATTGTGAAATCGACGGACGGCGGGAAGACGCTGAAAAAGATCGGCAAGGGTGTGCATGTTGACCACCACGCCATTTGGATCGATCCGAGGGATCCAGACAGGATCATCGACGGCAACGACGGAGGGGTCTGGCTGTCCATGACGGGCGGCAAGACCTGGCGCTTTCTCAACAACCTGCCCATCGAGCAGTTCTACCAGGTGGCGGTGGACAACGCCGTGCCCTACGACATCGCGGGCGGACTCCAGGACAACAGCGGCTGGATGGGACCCTCGCGAAACGTGAACGGCGGCGCCGTCCATGGCGACAACTGGTTCACGGTCGTGGGCGGCGACGGCGAATACGTGGTACCCGCACCCAGCGATCCGAACATTGTCTACGGGGATTCCCAGGAAGGGTTCATCGTCCGGCTCGACAGGAAGACCGGCGTGACCCGGGATATCCGTCCCTATCTGTTGACGGCGGAACAGCGTGAACCGGCGAAGCTGAAATACCGGTTCAACTGGACTGCTCCCATCGCCGTGTCCCGGACCGACGCAGACGAGGTTTACCTGGGCGCCAACGTCGTTTTCAAGACCACGGACGGGGGGAAGAACTGGTCGGTGATCAGCCCCGATCTGACCCGGAACGACAAGTCCAGGCAGAAAACCAGCGGCGGGCCCGTGGATGATGACATCAGCGGCGCTGAGAACTACGACACCATCCTCAGCCTGGCGATTTCGCCGGTCGACCCGAAGGTGATCTGGGCCGGAACGGATGACGGGTACGTCCAAGTGACCCGCGACGCCGGCTCGCACTGGACGGAAACCGCGAAGAACATCTCCCGTCTTCCCGGCTGGGGCCGGGTGTATCAGGTAGACCCATCCCCCTTCTCGGCCGGAACGTGCTACGTTTCCTTCGACCGGCACATGCTGGATGACAACCGCCCGTATATCTACAAGACGACGGATTACGGCAGGCATTGGACGGACATTTCCGGGGGGCTGCCCGGCGACGCTCCCGTCTTCGTGGTCCGTGAAGATCCCAACCGGAAGGGCCTGCTCTTCCTGGGTTCGGCGCGGGGACTTTACTACTCCATGGATGACGGGGCTTCTTGGGCGCGGATGAAGAGCAACTTTCCCACGGTTCCAGTCTACGACCTGGCTTTTCAGAAGCGCACCCACGACCTGGTCGTCGCCACGCACGGCCGCGGCGTCTTCGTTCTGGACAACATCACGCCGATGGAGGAAATGAGCGCACAGGTCGAGAACAGTGCTTTCCACCTTTTCAGCGCGCTCCCCGCCGTCATGTTCCATTACCGGCACAAGGGCGAATACAGCCATATGAGCACCTATTCGGCGCCCAATCCGCCGGACGGCGCCGTGATCGATTACTACTTGCGCAAAGGGCTCAAGCCCACAAAAGAAGAAAAGGAAAAGAAACAGACACCGGTGAAGGTCGTGATCACGGACAGCCAGGGAAAGACCGTCAACACGCTCTACGGTCCAGCCAAGGCCGGCGTAAACCGTTTCGTCTGGAAGTTCCGTTACAAGGGAGCGCAAAGGCTGTCCCCCTCCATCAAGCCTTTAACGAAAAAGGAGCGCAAGAAGAAGACGTCCAATAATCAGAGAGGCCCCTCCGTCGTCCCCGGGATTTACAAGGCAAAGATAACCGCTGCGGGAAAGACCCAGACGGTTTCCTTCCAGGTGAAGGCAGACCCGAGGATTCCCTTCGACACCGGTGCCGCACGGCTGCAGTTGGCGGCGGCTCTCCAGCTGCGGGATGAACTCTCCGCACTGAACCGCATGGTGAACCGGATCCAGAGCCTGCATGAACAGTTCAACCTTTTAAAAAAGACTGCAGGTGCGGACGCCGTCAAGTACGGGCCGGTTCTGAAGAGCGGGGAAAAGGTGCTCAAGAAACTCGACGCCTTGAGAAATTCGGTCTTCAACATGAAGGTCCAGCGAGACGTGGGCGAGGATGATATCCACTTCTTGTCCGATTTCCACGGCGATCTCCGGGGGCTCTATTTCGGCGTTGCTTTTCCCTACGATGAAGCACCGAACGCCATGCAGAAGCGTATGATGTCCCAATACGGCCAAAAGCTCTCAAACGTCCTGGAACGGTACAACCAGATTGTGGACACGGACCTGGGCGCCTGGAACAGAAAGGCGCAGGCCGCGGGGCTGCCGGTGCTTTTCTCCGGCGGGCCGCTGACCCTTGGAAAGGGGGGTTGAAAACGGAAAAGGCTGCATCTGAATCCGGGGGCGGTCTCCAGCCGTTACGGACCGGAGACCGTCCCTTTCTTGCGGGGGCGGCCCAACCTGCGTAAAATTGAAGCAGCAAAGTGAACGTGATGTCGAACGGAAAGGGGACGCCATGGATATTCTTTACATGGTGCACGGTATGTGGGGCGGGCCGCACCACTGGGACAATTACCGGACTTTTTTCGAGGGCAGGGGGTACCGGTGCATCACACCGGTCCTGAGGCACCATAACGTGGACCCGAAGGACGACCCGCCCCCCGAACTGGGAAGCACCAGCCTGCTGGACTATGCGGAGGACCTGGAACGTGAAGTGAACACACTGGATGAGCCTCCGATTCTCATGGGTCATTCCATGGGGGGGCTTCTCGTCCAGATGCTTGCGGCCAGGGGGCTGGGCAAGAAAATGGGTGCGCTGACGCCGGCCTCGCCGGGAGACGTGGTGGCCTTGAGATGGTCCGTGATCAAGAGCTTCCGGACGGGGATCTTTCGCCGCAGTTTCTGGAAGCGCCCCTACCGGCAGACCTTCAACGAAGCCTGCTATTCCATGATGCACCTCCTGCCTCCGGACCGGCAGCGCGATGAATACGACAAGTATGTTTACGAATCAGGCCGGGCCGCATTCGAAATCGGCTTCAGCCTCCTGGACAGGCAGAGGGCTTCCCGGGTGGACGAGACGAAAATCAAATGTCCCATGCTGATCGTCGGCGCCCAGGAAGACCGCATCACTCCCGCCTCCGTTGTTCGCAAGGTGGCCAAGAAGTACGGTGACAGGTGTGAGTACAAGGAATTCCCCGGCCACGCCCACTGGGTGCTGGGAGAGCCGGGCTGGGAGGACGTGGCCGGCTTCGTGGCGGACTGGCTGGAAAGATAGAAGGGGCCCGGCGCCCGGGCCGAAGACCATATGCTATACTTGTCAACAGGTTAGCGAGATCTGTCGTCGCGAAAGCGGAACGGCATTATGTCGAAATCAGCCAGGTCCGGATCTCCCGTTCCGCAACCTGTCCCCTTATCCCGGACCTCCTGCGAGCTCGAGAGGTTTCCGCCCATGCCTCCACATACTTCCTTTCGGTCCAGACTCAT
>JARRNO010000103.1:1508-9456 GCA_037384885.1 Acidobacteriota bacterium | reverse complement strand
GCTTGGCCTCGGCATTGGGCTGGGTGGGGGGAACGGGTTTCTCCTTGACCTCGCCTGCCTTTTCGGTCTTCGCCATGTCCACTTGACTGACGGGAAGGTATAGGTACATGCCGTTTTTGTAAAAATAAACCAGCTTGCCCTGAACAACGGGCTTGGAATTGGCGTTGATCACTTTGCCGGTGTTCAGAAAGATCTTATGCGTGGCCGCACTCAGGGGAAGCACAAGGATCGTTGCAAACAGTGCGGTAAACATCCATCGTTTCATGGGCGACCCCCTTTCAGAGTACATGACAATGGAATTATGGTGGATCTGTTGAAAAGAGTCAAGTTTGCCGATCCCGCCCTTCGCAGAAACGATCTTGAGATTCAAGTGGAAACGGTCCGTCTTTCTGCGGCGGGAGGCCGTTGGAATTCTGTCCCGGACAGCCGTGGCGGGGATTGTCGCTTTTTTCCCGCCCAGTGGAACGAAGACTTCCTGTGGAGCCGGTCTCTGTGTTATCTTAGCAGTTGGAAAGGTGATCATGGCGAAGGATTCAGCGAACCAGCAGAAGTCAGCGGACAGGGCGGCTTCGCTCCTGCGGGAAATTGATCCGTCCAGGGTTCCGAGGCACGTGGCCATCATCATGGATGGAAACGGCCGATGGGCCAACGGCCGCGGTCTGCCGAGAATTGAAGGGCACCGTGCTGGAATCGAGGCCGTCAGGCGCGCGGTGGAGGCCGCCCGCGACCTGAATATCGAATACCTGACGCTGTATGCCTTTTCCATGGAAAACTGGAAACGACCCAAAACAGAAATCCGGGCCCTTTTCCAGCTCCTCCGCCGGTACCTTAAAGAAGAGCAGAACCGCATCCTCAAGGAAAACATACGCTTCAGGGCTATCGGGCGCTTGAGCGATCTGCCTCCGGACGTTCAGAGACTCTTGCGGCAGTTGATCGAGCAGTCCGAGGGCAACACGGGGCGCAACCTCACCCTCGCCCTTTCCTACGGGGGCAGGACGGAAATCGCGGACGCCTGCAGCCGGCTTCTCTCCGAGGCGCTCGCTTCCGGGAGAACCGGTTCGTTCACACCGGAAGAGATCGCTTCCCATATGTACGCACCTGAACTTCCCGATCCCGATCTTCTCATCCGCACCAGCGGGGAGTTCCGGGTCAGCAATTTTCTCCTTTGGCAGATCGCCTATACCGAGGTCGCCATCCTCGACATCTTCTGGCCCGAGTTCGGTAAGGAGGACTTTTACGAGGCGGTGCTGGACTACCAGCAGCGGGACAGGCGTTACGGCGGTGTCCAGGGACAGCTGCCCGGCCGAAAAAAGACTCATGGCGGGATGGTTTCGTGAAGCGTATCCTGACGGCCCTTGTTCTTTTGCCTTTATTTTTATTCGCCGTTTTGATGCGGAATCCTCTTTACTTCGCCGCACTGGTCGCCCTTGCCGCCGTGGCGGCGGCCTACGAATTCTACGCACTTGCCGCGGCGTCGAATGCGGAACCCTTTCGATGGCTGGGACTGGTATGGACGGAAGCGGTGATCGCGGCGGCTGTCTGGCCCGAGAAGCTTCCCTTCGCCTGGGTCGTCACGGGCGGCCTGCTGGTGGTCATGATCTGGGGACTGTTGAGCTTGCGGGATCTCAAAAAGGTGCTGGGTGCGGTTTCATCAACCACGTTCGGTGTCTTCTACGTGGGGTTCCTTCTTGGCATCGTAGTGGAAATCAAAATGGCCGGCCCCGTCCTGGGGACGAAGCTGATATTCCTCCTCTGCAGCATGGTCTGGATCGGCGACAGCATGGCCTACTACGTGGGAAAGGGTATCGGGAAGCATAAGCTCTTTCCCAGCGTTTCACCCAAGAAGACCTGGGAAGGCGCGGCGGCCAATGCGCTGGGTGGCGTTTTGGCGGCGGTCTTCGCCAGTTTGACGTATTTGACGTCCGTAAGCGTTTTGCAGGCGGTCGTTGTTGGCCTCGTCGTAACGACAGCAGGCCAGATGGGCGACCTTTTCGAATCGGCCCTGAAGAGAGGCGCGTCCCTCAAGGACTCCTCTTCGCTTCTTCCTGGCCATGGCGGAGTTCTGGATAGAATGGACAGCATTCTCCTGAGTGCGCCGTTTCTTCTCCTTTATCACAGGATGTTTCTCGGATGAGTGTGGGTGTCACGGTTCTCGGTTCTACGGGCAGCGTCGGGGAAACGACGCTCAATGTGTTGCGCTACCACAAGGACAGTTACCACGTCGTGGGTCTGGCGGCAGGCCACCGGGTGGAACGCCTCATTGAGCAGATCCGGGAGTTCAACCCGGTGATCGTTTCAATACGCGAAGAAAAGGACGCCAGGGCGGTCAAGGAAGCGTTTCCTTCTCTCGAGGTGATTTCGGGAAAGCACGGCGTCACGCTGGTGGCCGGCCACCCTGACGCCAGGGTGGTCGTGGCGGCCATCGTGGGCTCGGAAGGACTGGCCCCGACGTACAAGGCGGTCCAGGCCGGCAAGCGCGTGGGGGTCGCCAACAAGGAATCTCTCGTGATGGCCGGCCGGTTTTTCATGGAGACGGCGCGCAGGACCGGTGCAGAGATCCTGCCCATCGACAGCGAACACTGTGCCGTCTTCCAGTGCCTCAGGGGAGAAAGCGTCCGCTACGTTCGAAGGGTTATCCTGACGGCTTCTGGAGGCGCGCTTCGAAACATGCCCATCAAGAAAATCGAGAACGCTTCACTTGAGGACGTCCTGGCACACCCCACTTGGAAGATGGGCCGGAAAATCACCGTGGATTCGGCCACCATGATGAACAAGGGGCTGGAAGTTATCGAGGCCAACCGTCTTTTCGGGGTTCCCATCGAGAAGATCGACGTCGTTTTGCATCCCCAAAGCATCGTCCATTCCATGGTGGAATACCAGGACGGTTCGGTCATGGCCCAGCTGGCAGATACGGACATGGCCCTTCCCGTTCAGTACGCGCTTACCTATCCCGCCAGGAAGCCGGGCGCCCAAAAGTTCCTGGACCTGGTAAAAAGCCCGCCGCTCGAGTTCTATGCCCCCGACACGGCGCGTTATCCGTGCCTTGGACTGGCGAGAGAAGCGGCGGGCATTTCCGAGGCGCACGTCATTGCGTTGAACGCCGCAAACGAGATCGCCGTCCGGGCCTATCTCGAAGGCCGCATCCGGTTCGGCGAGATTGCCCGGATCATCCGCCGGGTCCTCGACCGAACTCCGGATACGAATCCGGGCGCGTTCCAAGAGGTCTATCCCCTCCACGAGGCCGGCTCGAACCTGGCGAGAAAGATCATTGACAACCTTGGAGAGTGATTCTTGAGCTTCGTCATCACCTACCTGTATCCAGCCGTCGCATTCGTCCTGGTCCTGGGAATCCTGATCCTGGTTCACGAGATGGGGCATTACCTTGCGGGAAGAGCGCTGGGGTTCGGCATCGAAGCCTTTTCCATCGGGTTCGGCCCCAAGATCTTCGAGATCAAGGGAAAGCACAACCTCTGGCAGTTCCGGTGGATCCTCGCGGGGGGCTACGTCAAGTTCAAAGGCGAACTGGGCGAAGAGGACGAAGAAGCGGGGACTCCGGCCGATCAGTTGTTCTACAACAAGGCCCGGTGGAGGCGCTTTCTCGTCATGGTCATGGGGGTGACCTTCAACGTCATCCTGGCCTTTTTCATGTTTTCGGGGCTTGCGTTTCACGGGATCGCGGAACCGGTTTCCTATAATCAGCCGCCCGTGGTGGGCATTGTGGCGCCGGGTTCGCCCGCGGCGAAGGCGGGCATCCAGGTCGGGGACCGCATCCTATCGCTTGACGGACGACAGGTCAAGACCTGGAACGAAGCCCAGAACAACATCGCCATGCTCATGAACCGGCCTTATGCTGTCAAGCTCCTGCGGGACGGGAAGACAATGGCCGTGACCGTCCATCCCCAGACCATAAAATTTCTTCATCAACCGATGGGCAGCATCGGCGTGGCGCCCGTCTATCCGCTGGTGGTGGTGAACAGGGTCCAAAAGGGCTCCCCGGCGGCGGCTGCCGGGCTGAAACCGGGCGACCGTTTCGTCATGGTCAACGGAGAAGCCATCAAGGACGAGCGGCAGGTTGCCCTGGCCGTAGAAAAGGCCGGTGCAAAGCCCGTCAATTTCACCATGGAAAGGGATAAGAAGAAATTCTCCGTCACCATTAAACCCAGGTGGGACGAGAAGGCCAAGAGGTATTTCGTAGGGGTGGAAATGATTCCGGCCATGGATGAAACGCTGGTCCGGTACCCCATCCCCAGCTGCTTCGGCAAGGCCCTGCATATCATGGAGGACCAGACCGTTCTCGTCTACCGGGCCATTAAAGGCATGTTCCAGAAAAGGGTCCCCGTCAACGCGCTTGCGGGTCCCGTCAGCATCGCGTACGTGGCGGGGAAGATCGCACAAACCGGGCTTTTTCACCTGCTTTTCTTCATGGCGCTCTTGTCATTCTGGCTGGCGCTGGCCAACGTGCTGCCCATCCCCGGCCTGGACGGCGGCCAGATCTTCATCCTGGCCATCGAGGGCCTGATCCGACGAGATCTGCCCATGCCCGTGAAGGAGCGGATCCTGCAGATCGGTTTTCTGATCATCATCCTGCTCTTCGGGGCGATTTTTATCATGGATGTGGCGAAGTTCATTCCGTAGCCCGCCCGTGTGGTCCGCCGGCTTCACGGCCTTCCCGGCCCATTTTTCGCGACGGCTAAACGGGCCCCGCCGGGACAGGATCTGACGGTATTTTCAGGGTAGACTTATGACGACAGAACGGGACAGAACGGATTGGGACGCCATCCTCGAGCCCTACGATAAACTGGTCACGATCAAGGTGCTCGGCAGGCCGTTTCAAGTACCGGAAAACAACCTGCTCCTGCGCTGCCTCCAGTTCATCGCTCCCGAACACATCCCCTACGGCGATTTCTGCTGGGCCGCTGACTGCCTCAACTGCCGCTGCCGCCTCCACAGGGGCGGTCGGGAATATCTCATGCTGCCCTGCCAGAACATCGTGCAGGAAGGCGATGAAATCGTTCAGCTTTCCCAGGAACTGGTGCTCGCCCTGCGCGATCTCAGACTGCCGGAATCGAAAGTACTTCCTTCTCCCAAGGCGAGGCGCAGGGAACCGTGAAGCCGTTCAAGGTCTCCCTTGACGGCGCCGGCGCCGCCGCAAGGCTGGATCTCGCGCTCATCGAGTCCCGCCGGCCCTTGCTCCTCTGGGTCCAGCAGGGCGGAAGCAGTCCCATTCCCCATTGCCTCCTGTCCCGTCTCCTGCGCCACCCCATGCCGGTAACAGGTTGGATCGGGGGAGATGTGGCGGGACCTACGGCCTGGATTCTTCTGGTCGCCGATTCCGTGTTCGTTCGTCCCGGAAGCCGGCTGGCCCCGGTTCCTTACCCCGGCCCGGGGGCCGTCCTGCTGCCGCTGCGAATCGGGAGCCTTTTGACGCGCCGCGTCGCATTCCGGGGAGGTATTCTTTTTGAGCGGGACATCGTCCGAGGCGGTTGGGGAACCCGGTTCTCCGGAGATGTAGAAGCCGCGGCAAAAGAGGTGAGCCGGCGTTTTGCGGGCCTTTCTCCGGCGGCGCTCTCGCTGCTGAGGCCCCTAGTTCATCGCCAAACAGGGCTGCATCCTTTGCAGGCGACGGCCCTCGAACGGTATACTTTCTCCCTGGCGTGGGCGCATGGGGACGCCCGCGAGGGGGTGCGCGCCTTCTTCGAGAAACGCGCCCCCCGGTTCGATTCCACCTGAACGACCGGGACCGGACCACTCCTTCACCAATCCGCATCGTGGGAGCAGGCTATGCAGTTGAACCTGAACGACGATCAGCAAATGATCCGGAACATGGTCCGGGACTTCGCCGAGGAACAGATCCGGCCCGGCGTGCAGAAACGAGACGAGGAAGAACGTTTTATCGAAGAACTCCTTCCCGGCCTGGCGGAACTGGGGCTGCTCGGGATGATCATTCCCGAAGAATACGGTGGCTCCGGGCTGGGTACGGTCAGTTACGCTCTTGCCATCGAAGAGCTGGCGAGAGTGTGCCCCTCCACCGCCGTCACGGTTTCCGTGACAAACTCCGTGTGCCAGGAGCCCATCCTCCGGTTCGGAAGCGAAGAGCAGAAGAAGCGCTTTCTCCCGCCGCTGGCGTCCGGAATAGAAATTGGAGGCTTTGCTTTGACAGAGCCTGGTGCGGGGTCGGACGCGGCTTCCATCAAGACGCGTGCGGAGAAGAAAGTCGACCGCTATATTTTGAACGGGCAGAAAGCCTGGATCACGAACACCCATTACGGCAAGACTTTCGTGGTCTTCGCGGTGACCGATCCGGGCGCCGGTTCCAGGGGAATCACGGCTTTCATCGTCCGAGGGGACACGCCGGGGCTTCATTTCGATCCGCCGGAGAAGAAAATGGGGCTTCACGCCTCCGTGACCTCCGGCATTACCTTTGATGATTGCGAGGTTCCCGCCGGAAATGTGCTGGGAGAGGAGGGGATGGGCATCAAGATCGCCTTTGCAACCCTGGATGCCTCCCGCATCGGAATCGCCGCACAGTCGGTTGGAATCGCTCAGGGCGCCCTGGACGAGGCGGTGAAGTACGCCGGCCAGCGGGAGACCTTCGGCAGGCCGCTCAAGGCCCACCAGGCGGTCCAGCTTTCGCTCGCCGACATGGCGACGGAGATCGAGGCCGCCCGCCTGATGACCCATAAGGCGGCTTCGATGCGGGATGCCGGCGACCCCGACCTCGCCAGAGCGGCCTCCATGGCCAAGCTCTACGCCAGCGAGACGGCCAAAAAAGTTTGCGACGCGGCCGTCCAGATTCACGGGGCCTACGGCTTCAGCCGGGAGTACGCCGTGGAGCGTTTTTACCGCGATGTCCGGGTGACGACGATCTACGAAGGCACGAGCGAAATCCAGAGGATCGTCATCGCCCGCGCGCTTCTTTCAGAGTAAGGCGGGGGTTGATTCCCCTTCCCACTCGGACCAGAATAACCTGTGCGGAGGCGCTTGGGCGCTGGTGCGTCCCGTGGCCTTCAAAGCCATTGGGCCGCGGCTAACCCCGCGGCCGGTGGGTTCGATTCCCATGCGCCTCCGCCAAAAAACGGCCGAGGGAAAGCGCTCGGGCTTGGCTTGCCTGCTCTCCCTCCCCTTCCTCGAAGCTGTCCTTTGCCCACAGGGTTCTCCGCGAGGCTACGTGCGTGGGAATCGAAGGGCGGGGTGAGCCTAGGTTTTCCAGGCGCCGGCGCCAACTGCTTGGCGCCGGGCCGTAGGAAAAGCGGGCTGGGGCCCCGCCCCGGGAACCCATAACGGGACTTAAAACGGAGCGGCCTCTGTGCCGCGAGGCTTTTAGTGCCGATGGGTTCGATTCCCATGCGCCTCCGCCAAAATTCTGAGAGGGTGGGGCTTCCTCTCCCTCTCAGCGGCAAAAAACGGCCGAGGGAAAGCGCTCGGGCTTGGCTTGCCTGCTCTCCCTCCCCTTCCTCGAAGCTGTCCTTTGCCCACAGGGTTCTCCGCGAGGCTACGTGCGTGGGAATCGAAGGGCGGGATACTCGTGAGCCCGGAGTTCTCACCAGAAATCGGTTGCACCGGGGGATAGAACCGGGTCTGCTGCGTCAGACTCGCTTGGCTCTCCTCGGCGTAATCTAAACTACGTCTTCGTCGGCCTCGGTCGCCTTTCTTGCATCCGCGGCCCTCTTCGCCGTTTCGCTTCGATTCCCGGTGAAAAACCGGGGCTTGGCGCTGTTGGCGAGAATGCGACCGAGGAGGGAGCATTTGCTGTGACAGCGCGGCGAGAGGGACCCGGCCCGGAACCCGATGTAGCGGCGCGGTCAACGCAGCGAGCGGACTCCGACGCGAGCGAGGCTGCCGCGACGCTTCGGGTTGATTCCCATGCGCCTCCGCCAAATTCTGAGAGGGCGGGGCTTCCCCTCCCTCTCAGCGGCAAGTCGGCGAAGCCGACCCTCGCGGAAAAACG
>JARRNO010000103.1:0-1454 GCA_037384885.1 Acidobacteriota bacterium | reverse complement strand
AAACGGCCGAGGGAAAGCGCTCGGGCTTGGCTTGCCTGCTCTCCCTCCCCTTCCTCGAAGCCGTCCTTTGCCCACAGGGTTCTCCGCGAGGCTACGTGCGTAGGAATCGAAGGGCGGGGTGAACCGGGGAAGGCCTCTGGAAGACCCTCATGAGCCGCGTTGCCTGCGCCGGGGTCCCGTTTGTGCGTAATGTTGCGCCCTTCCTCGACGAATCGCCTTGTGACTCAACCTGTATTTGTCCTTGCGAGGATGGTCACTTTCACCGTCTTGCGGCTGCCTCCCACCACGGCTAAAGTGAAGCGGCCGCCGCGCGAACTGCTCAGATACAGTACCCCGCGCCCCGACGCGCTGTCCATCGCCGTGTCCTTGTCCTGTGGGTAAAGCAAGGCCTCGCACGGAGCGGTCCGGGGTTCCAGGGTCACAGTGATCCGGAATGCCTCTTCAGTTCTAAACGTGGTTTCGTAGCGATACCCGTTGCTTTCGGATAGGACCGCCGTGTCTCTGAAAACGACGGGTTCGGCGGCGGCTGCAGTGACAGCCAGAGCGCCGGTGACGATAAAAACCAGGAGCTTGCATGTCATTCGAATCCTCCGGGACTAGCTCAAATATAGCGACGTGAAACCAATGGAACCAACCGGATGCTTGCTAAGATAAAGCCGGAAGGCTAATCTAGTAGGGAAGGAACGGGGCCATCGATTTCCAGTTGATTCTCACCGATGTTCGCCTTTCGTGGAGGCATTGTGTCATGGATGACTACAGGGTACCGAAAGTTCCCGCGAAGGTGACGGTCGCCATCCCGCCGGATCCTCCCGAAGCAAGGACCGTCTTCCTGTCCAGCACCGCCGAAACGCATCGCGGCCGAGAAACACTGTCTGACCTTCTTGTCCGGAAACGTTTCCTTCCCATGCTCAAGGAGGGGAACGATATTATTCTGGCGCGCTCCCAGTCTATCCGCTGGCTTCTCATTGAAAAGCCGCGCGAAGCCGAATGGCACTTTTACGAGACGGTGCCGGGGGCGCCGAAGCACCATGTCCAGTTTGTCTTCCCGGATGGGGAAATGCTCTCGGGGGCCATATTCGCCGTGGGAAGGGAATCGGAGCAACGCGCGCTTGACGTGCTCAACGCCAGCGAATCCTTCCTGCATCTGGAGGGAAGCGACGGTCTCTACCTGGTCAATCTGAACCACGTCACCCGGATCAATCTTCTGGAGAAATAGAATGGCGGTGCTCGACAAGGTGCTGGGAGCCATGGGGGAACGAAAGGCGCACGCGGTGACACTGAAGGCGGGCGAAATCCCGACGTTTCACGTGGGGAAGACAACCCAGCCCGTCCTGAAACAGGCCTTGCCGGCCGAGCACGTCCTGGCTTACCTCAAGGAACTTGCTCCCTCCGAACTGAAGCACCGGCTTGATGAAGCAAGCCCCTGCGCCTTCAAGTACAAGCAGTACGACGTC
>JARRNO010000102.1:0-8008 GCA_037384885.1 Acidobacteriota bacterium | reverse complement strand
GATTGGACGGGGCCGCTCCGCACGCCAGTGCGGTGCGACGGCATGAAGGGGCTGGAGACAAGCTTGCTTGTCGGCAGAAGCTTCAGCCGGAGCGGCAGGGCGCACAGCGCCCGCGGCCCCGTCACAGGCGGCACGTTCAAGCGCAATACCCGCACCCCGCACGTCACCCGCCCCGCGTTTTTCTTTCCGGGGCGGGCCACGAAGTGGCCGAGGTGCGAAGCACCGGAGCCACCGAAGGTGGTGCGTCCCCGGCAATTCCCGCAAAGGCATTCCTGCTGGATCGGATTTCGCAGGTTTGTGCGAAATCCGGCTGTTGCCCGGACGGTTGTCGGATCCAAGGAACGCGAGCCGGTCACACCGCAGGCGTACTGGGATGTACTCCGAGGATGTGAGCCGGCGAGCCGTGACAAAGGAGACGGCGCCGGACTGGCAACGCACGTTTTCTCAAAGGTAGGAGGGGTGCGGAAAAGCTACAGAGATGAGATTGGACGGGGCCGCTCCGCACTCCAGTGCGGCGCGACGGCATGAAGGGGCTGGAGACAAGCTTGCTTGTCGGCAGAAGCTTCAGCCGGAGCGGCAGGGCGCACTGCGCCCGCGGCCCCGTCGCATGCGGCACGTTCAAGCGCAATACCCGCACCCCGCACGTCACCCGCCCCTTACCGGGCACACGCCGCCGTGTTATCTTGATAGGAGCCATTCAGGCCAACAGGGAAGTGGGCCAGCGCTTCGATTTCAAGGGGCTGCCCATCACCATCCAACTAAGCAAGGCCGACAGCAACATCACCCTCGAAGCGCCCGACGAAGCCAGGCTCAACGCCCTGTGGGATATTCTGGTGGGCAAACTCGTGAAACGCAAGGTGCCCGTCAAAAACTGCCGCCGCGAAAATGTACAGCAGGCCGGCGGAGACACGGTCCGCCAGGTCGTCGCCCTCGTGAGCGCCCTCGACCAGGACAGCTGCAAAAAGATCGCCAAGCTCATCAAGGACCACAAGTTCAAGAAGGTCCAGGCCGCCATCGAAGGCGACAAGGTCCGCGTTTCGGGCCCGTCGCGCGACGAACTCCAGCAGGTCATCGCCTTTCTCAAACAGCAGGACCTGGGTGCTGAACTCAAATTCGGGAATTATCGCTGATCAGAAAGCGAAGCGAGCCGCCGGGAATCAGACGGCGGCTTCGCCTGGAGGTTCTTCGGGTGGAGGGATCGCCACCGGCGGCGCCGCGCTTCCAGGCGGAAAGAGCACCTTAAGAGCCGCCGGCAGCACCTCGACGGTCATAGGCTCTCGCAGATAGTGCAGGTTCCCGTCCAGATGCATGTAAATCGGCCGGCTCACGCTCACCTTGAACAGATCGCAGCGAAACAGGCGGCAGCGCCGCAGGCGCTGGTGCTGGCGCATGAGCACCATGGGAAGCGCTACCCAGCGCTGCATGGGCCGGTAGTCTCCGAGGAATGTGATGTCCAGAATGCCGTCGTGCGGGTCCGCACCCGGGCAGAGCTTGAACCCCCCACCGGCGAACGAACCGTTTCCCACCTCGATCAGCACGCCCTTGCTGCTGTATTCCCAGTCGCGGGTCTTCAGGTGAAACGTCGGATTGCGGTAAGTGGGAAGGAGCCGTAGAACGGCCACCATGTAGGAGGCCATCCCGCGGATCGTCTTGATCTTCCGGTTTTCGTAAGTGACACGGCCGTCGAAACCGATTCCCAAGGTGTTGAGGAAGTACCGGTCGCCCGCCCGCCCCACGTCGATCCGCCGCTCCGCCCCGTCGCGCAGGGTCCTCACGCAGAGAGGCAGGTTTCGCCGCACCCCGATCAGGCGGGCGAAATCATTTCCCGTCCCGGTGGCGATCACGGCCAATGCGGCATCGGTGCGGACCAACCCCGCGCCCACTTCGCTGACCGTCCCGTCGCCGCCCACGGCCGCCACCACCCGCGCGCCCTCCTCGGCGGCTTTCCGGGCCAGGAGGGTGGCTTCACCGGGATAGCTGGTTTTCAGGATGGTATAGTTGAGGCCGGCCTCCCGGGCCATCCTCTCGATCCGGTCGAGGCTGGACACCGTTTTCCCCCGGCCGGCGACCGGGTTGACGATCAGGGCCACGTCCTGCATGGCTACATGCGCTCCGGCACCCGAATCCCGAGCAGGTCTTCGAGGCCGTTCCGTAGAAACATGGCGAAGAGCCGGATCGTGAGAAGCCTTGCGCGCCGCTTTTCCACATTTTCCTCCTGCAGCACCGGAAACCGGTGGTAGTAATTATGGAACGATTGCGCCGCGGTGAAAAGGTGCTTGGCCACGAGGTTGATGTCCAGACTCTCCACGGCCTGGTAGACCTGGTTCGGCGTGCGGAGGAACAGCGTCAGCAGTTCCCACGCCTCATCGTCCAGGTGCTCGAGTGCTTCCCTGAGCGCGGCGGGATCGGACGGATCCGGCGCTTCGAAGCCGTCTTCCGACGCCGCCCGTTCGGCCGCCTTCCTGAGGATGTTCTCCGCGCGGACACACGCATACTGGAGGTAGGGCCCGGTTTCTCCCTCGAAGGCCAGCGCCTGGTCGAGGTCGAAGGCCACGACCTGGTTCTTGTTGTATTTCACCATGTAATAGCGTAGAGCCCCCGCAGCGAGGGCGGATGCTCTATGCGCCCACTCGCCGGGCTCCCGGCGGACGAGATCCGGGTCCCGGGATTGGATCTCTTCCAGCGCCCGGTCCCTCATGCGGTCCAGCAGCAGGTCGGCCTGGAAGCCCAGTCCCTTGCGTCCGGACATTTCCACGAAAGGCTTGGAAAGATCCTCCTCGTCCAGGTCGAATTTGGCGCCCTTTTCCATCTCCGAACGCACGAACTGGGTCGCCAGCGCCACCATTTCGGAGGCGTAGTGGATGGAGCGCTCCGCCTCCTGCTCGTGGCCCATCTGGCGCAGCCCCTCCCGCACGATTTTCTGAAGGTAGGACTGCCGCACGTCGATCACATTGTAAACGCGCGCACCGTCGCCGAAGGAGGGGGCGTCCGGCGCGCTCTCGTCCGGCGCCGTTCTCCAGACCCGGTAGAGGGGATTTTCGAAAGGCCGGTAGTGAAAGTCGCGGCCCAGCAGTCCGAACTTCCAAAGCTGGTAGGCCATGTCCTTGCCAATGTAGGTGACCGTGCCGTTGGAACGGACGATCACCTTGTCCGCGTCGGACATGCCCTTGAACTCGTCCGAATCGGCCAGCCCCATGACCCAGCAGCCTCGGTTCTTGTCCTCCGAATCGCGAGGCACCTCGTGAATCGCGGCCGATGCCTTGAGCTTCTCGAAGCACGCCCGCCAGAAGCCGGATTGCAGGATGTCGCTTTCGTGTGGAAGAACATCGTAGCGGATTCCCAGGCGATCCATGGTCCGCAGGTGCCGGCCTACCATATGCCCGGCGATCAGCCCGGCGGTTTCCGCCGTCTCATTGCCACCGGCCTCCATCAGATGGAGGGTATCCAGCCTGGCTTGCTTGTGCTCCTCGGCCTGGGCGTACCAGGGCGCCACCTGCGCGTAAAGCTCCCAGCAGAAGGCGTCGAAACGACCGAAGCATCGCTCGAGTTCCGGGCGGATGCAGTCCCAGGAGGGATGCCGTTGGAGAAACCCGGGCATGGCGGCTTCCCAAGCCTCTCGATATTCCTGGAAAAAGGGCGTGCCCAGTTCGGGTTCGAAGGCGCCGAGTTCCCCAGCGAGGGCCTTCACTTCCTCCAGGGGCAGAGTCTTGACCCGCTGGAACCCCACCACCACGTCCGCCACCTGGACGCCCGTGTCGTCGATGTAGTTTTGGACTTCCACCCTTCGTCCCAGGTACCTCAGGCAGCGCACGAGCGTATCGCCGAGCACGGCGTTCCTGAGATGACCCACGTGGGCCGCCTTGTTGGGATTGATGTTGGTGTGCTCGACGATCACCTTGCCCGGCTCGCCTGCCGGGACGAAACGCCCTTTCAAAAACTGTTCGAGGGCCCAGGCCCGGTCCAGGAAGAGGTTGAGATACGGTCCCGCCTGATGGATGCGGGCCACGCCTTCCAGTTCGACCCCGGAGAGCTCGGCGGCGATCTGCTGGGGTGGCCGCTTGAGCATCTTGGCGAGGGCGAAGGCCACGGGCGTGGCGGCGTCTCCCATCTCCGGCTTCGGCGGGAAGGAAAAGGGGATGTCGAGCGGGGCGATGTCCACCCCGAAACGGTCAAGGATTTCCCTGGCGAGCGCTGTCTGCCAGCGGGTTAAAACAGTCAGCACGAGTTGCCCTCCAGGTGCGGGAGTACGTTCCAGGCCTTGACGTAAACCTTCATGCGTCCCCACTCGAATACGTTGACGGCGGTGTTGTCCTGCGAAAAGAAGCGGCTGGTCTGGGCGTCGATGTGCAGGAGGACCGAAAGAACCATTCGGTTCAGCAGGCCGTGTCCCACGATCAGGACCGTCGGGGCGTCGTTCAGGCCGTTCTCTTCAAAAAAGAAGCGCGCCACGCGGTCCCGGACCTGCAGGATGGATTCACCGCCGGGGCACGGCACGTCGGCGTGGTCGATCCAGTTCCAGTACGTTCCGGGTTCCTTTTCCCGCAGGTCGTCGATCCGCCTCCCCTCCCATTCCCCACAGTGGGTTTCGCGGAGCAGCGGCGAGCAATGGGGCTCTGGAAGGCCCAAACGCCTCGCCACCACCCGTCCCGTTTCAAACGAACGGCTCAGGTCCGAGGTGTAAATCCTGTCGATGCCGTGCGCGCCCTCCGCGAGATAGTCTCCCAGCGCGCGCGCCTGCCTCAAGCCCTTTTCGGACAAAGGCACGTCCACGGACCCCTGGATGCGGTTCTCCGAATTCCAGGCCGTTTCGCCGTGCCGCACCAGGTAAAGACGCTTCATGATGTTGCCCTTATTGAGCGGCGGCGCCGGGATCAGCCCTGGTCCCCGTTCCAGGAGGACAGGACTTCACGGAATTTCTCAGCCAGAAGCCGCTGGGATTCCGGGCCCTGCAGCACGGAGCTTTGTCTCAGGAGTTCGTGGCACATTTCCTGGATCGATTCGGTTCCCTTGCCCTCACCGAGCTGCCGCTTGGCTTCGTTGTAGGCATGGTTGATGCCCTGCTGGCCGATTTCTCCGATGTATTCGCGGGCGACTTCGCGGAGCTTGTCGAGCAGGCCCTTGAGCTCCCGGGTCACCGAAGGATCGGGCGCTTCCCCCCCTGGGAAACCGCTTCCGGCCTCCCCGGGTCCGGCCCCGTTCTCGCCGGCGGGAATCAGGTCCACGAGATCCATGGCGACGAGCCCGTAGAGCATCTTCGCCACCTCGAAGGACGAAAGTCTCACGGATGCGGCGAGCTGCCGGATCGTGCGCTTGCCGTCGATCTTGCTGAGGATCATCCACTCTTGGGTGTTGAGGTTGATCTGCCCCTGCTTGCCTTCCACGGCCTTGAACGCGGGAATGACGTCGAGGGATGGAATCCGCTTGGACAGCACGCGCCATTCGTCGAGCCGGCGCGCCGCCTCCATCAGGAGATTCGTATTGTTCTTATTAATGGTCCGGACCTCGGCGCTCTCGCCGGGGGCGAACCGGAAGGTGCCGTCGTCCCATGTCGCCAGGACGTAGACGGCTTCCTCGCCGGCCAGATCGCCCGTTTCGGCGTGCACGATCTGGCCCATGGCGAGATAGATCACACCCTGCTCGGAATCCTTTTCCAGGTGAAAGGCCCCGGTCTTGCCGGAGACGGACACCAACTGGATGACATCCGGCAGATGCAGTTCCTTGAGGGATCCTTGAAAGGTCATGATTCCCTGTTCCGCGGCCCACCCCGCCGCAACGTTTCTGTGAGGAAAATACAACGAAGGGGCGGCGCATCCTCCCCCTCGTTCTGCTACGTGCACCAGCACGTCGAATTTAGCATAGCCCCCATGGGGAGTCAAACCAATGCGGCAGGGAAAATCCTGTTTTGATAGGGTTTACACCGAACTTCAACCTGAGCGCGTCAGAACCCGAACAGCTCCGCGGCGTTCCGAGTGGTTTCTTCCGCGAAATCGTCCGGCGCCCGGTTCAGCAAATCAGCCAGAAAGCGTCCGGTGACCGCTGCATATGCAGGCTCGCAGCGCCTGCCCCGATGGGGAACCGGAGCCAGGTAAGGTGCGTCGGTTTCCACGAGAATGCGCCCGGCCGGAACGAGGGCCGCCGCCTCGCGGATTTCAGGCGCGTTGCGGAAGGTGCAGATTCCCGAAAAGGAAATATGAAAGCCGAGGTCCAGGAACGCCCGGGCCTCGCCGGGACCGTACGTGTAGCAGTGAATCACTCCCCGCAGTCCGGGCCCGGCGGCGCGCAGCAGGTCCACCGTATCCGCGTAGGCCTCGCGCGAGTGCACCACGACCGCAAGCCCCGCCTCGCGGGCCAGTTCCAGTTGCTCTGCAAAAGCCTTCCTTTGGGCCGCTCTTGGGGAAAAGTCGTAGTGGTAGTCAAGCCCGATCTCTCCCACCGCCGACACCTTCCCCGACGCCGCGAGAGCCGAGAGTTTTGCACCCGCCGGTGCGTCGAATTTCACCGCCTCGTGGGGATGGATGCCCGCCGTGACCCGGATGAAGGGGAAGCGGGCGAAGGCCAGCGTGGCTTCCCAGTCTTCCGGTTCTGTGGAAATGCACACCAGGCGGGTGACGCCGGCTTCACGCGCCCGCATCATCACCGCGTCCAGATCTTCGTGGAATTCTTCCATGGCCAGGTGGCAGTGGCTGTCGGTCCAGCCCGCTTCCCGGCCGCCGCTCGAAAACGTCATGGCGCCTCCATCACTTCCTGCATCACGTCAAACACTTCTTCCTCGGAGATGGCCCCCATGCAGTGGCGATGATTGCAGCGTGCGCCGCGGCAGAGGCGGTGGATGCCCGGTTTGTGGACGATCCGCGCCCGTTCGCCGAAAGGGCGGTTGATGACGGGGTCGGTGGGGCCGAGGATCATTACGGTGGGAACGCCCATCAGCGCCGCCAAATGGCTGCTTCCCGTATCCGCCCCCACAAATATTCTGGCCCGCTGGATCATGTCCACCAGGCTTGCCAGCTCGAGAAGAGGAGGGACATGGAGAAACGGCTTGGGCGGAACGGCTTTCACCGTTTTTTCTTCTTCCGGCCCCCAACCCACTACAGTTGGAAGGCCCGCAACGCGGTAGGTGTGCGCTGCGAGGGCGACGAAGGAATCGAGAGGCCAGCGCTTCACTTGCTGGGCCCGGCTTGTACCGATAAACGCAAAAATGAACTCCCCTCTTTCAAGATGACGGTCTTTAAGAAAACCCGATACTTCCCGGGCAGACCCGGCCGGAATCTTCGGAGACAGGTATCCCCCCTGCCCGTTTTCCACACCGAGACAGGCCAGGGCGCCCGCGTAGCGCTCGTAGCGCGAGATGTGCGTCTTTTCGGCTGGGCGCAGCTGCTGGCGGTAAAGAAGATGCGACCCTTCCTTCCCAAAACCGCGCGCGTAACCTGCCGTCGTTTCCGCTCCGCTGAACCGCGCCACCAAGGCGGACCTCAGGATGCCGTGCAGGTCCAGGGCAAGGTCGTACCGGCCCTGTTTGAGACGTCCGAAGTAACTCTTCATCGCCTTTCTCCAGGCGAGCGGCCGCCTCAGAGGGGGCGGCGCGCCCTTTCTCGGGTAGGTGATCACCCGGTCGGCCACCGGGAAGAGATCGAGAAGCCCGGCGAAGCGATCCTCCACCGTGAGCGAAACCTCATCTACTTCCGGAGCGGCTTTCAGAGCGGCCAGCGACGGCAGCAGCCGGGCCACATCCCCCAGCGAGGAGAGGCGGATCACCAGAATTCGGCCGGAAACAGGTTTCTTCATGCCCTTCAAGATAGCACAGCGCGGGATGGGTTTTCGTCCCTGTGAACACCTGCCGGGGAGCCTTCTGTGGTATTCTTGATGGAAGTTTGAGCAAGCCGGGAAACGAAAAAACCCGGTTGGACGTACACCAGCGTGAGGAAAGCTAGGAGGGGAACCGTGACTGCTGCAGAGGTCCATATGCGGGATCCAGTCGTGGCCGGCACGTTCTATCCCGCTTTGCCGGCCC
>JARRNO010000101.1:0-7319 GCA_037384885.1 Acidobacteriota bacterium | reverse complement strand
ATCAGGGAAGCTGGGCAGAGTGGCAGCGGAAGGACTGCTCAGGTATGGAAAGGGAGGAATTAAAGCCCGGGGTAGTGCCCAGACCGGACGACTGTCCCCGTCGGTTCTATTCCCTGCCTTGGCGGGCCGGTCGATCCGCCTCGCAGGACATGCAAAATGGACCTTGACCAAACCGGCGGACGGGGAACTGCGCTGGACAGCCGCCGGAGAAGGAACGGGCGGAACCGTTGCCGGGATCTCCTATGAGGATCTTCGCTTCAAAGCCGCTGGCAGCCGTGCGGAAGGCGGTGTGACCGGGGAAGTTCTCTCCGAGCCGACCGGAAAGGCTGCATTCCGCTTCGGCTGGAAGGAAGGGGGGGCAGCATGGCAGTTCGAATTCGGCGGCAAGAAAGTGCGTGTTCCCGGTTTGCTCAAGAAACTGGACCTGTGGCCGGCAATGCCGGAAGGGCTGCACGCGCCTGCAGGACCGTGGACCGTTTCCAGTGCGTCTCTCGTGCGGGATTATAGCGGATACCGGCTGAAAGCATCGCTCGGAACTCCTTCGGGCGGCGCCATGGAGGTCAGGGCAGAAAGACAGCCCCAACCCGCCCGCCTGAGTTGGACCATGGACGTGAATGAAATAAATCCCGCCTCATGGGGGATTCGCGCGGCGGGCAGGGTGAACGCCGCACTGCGGTTCCAGGGTGTGGATGCAGGGCGGGGACGGCTGGTTATCGTTTCCCGGGCCTCTACGCTGGGAAAAGTTGAAGTGGAACCTTCGAAGATCGTTTTTCATTTGAAGCCCGGGCTGATCCGCTGCGATCCCTTTACACTGAAGACATCGGTCGGCAACGCAACGTTGAGCGGCCGGCTGAAAGGATCGCGGGGCGGCTTCATCCATGCCGCATTCTCCATCCCGGACGTCAAGGCGGTCGGCGCCCTCACGGGATTGAACTTTGCGATGCGAGGGAGTTTGCAGGGCGAAGTTTCCCTGGACGAGGAGGGCGGCCTCCGGTCGGTACGGGGCTCAGTGTCAGGCCGCTCGCTCCGCTTTGAGAATTGGACCGCCGGCCAGGCTTTCCTGTCGGGAGCATGGTCCCCCAGGGAGGGCTCCACGGCCCTGCGTGCGCATTGGACAGGGCTTCAGACCGGCGATACAACGCTCGGCGCGGGACGTGTCCAACTGGGGGGAAGCGGCGAGGAGCACCGGTTATTATTTTCCGTGGAGGCTGGGCAGGGGAGAAAGGTGTCCGGAGAAGGAGAGGCTTTCGTTTCATCCTCTGAAGCGAGTTTAAAGCTGACGAGTCTGAAATTAAGCTTATCGAAGGACTCTTTGTCTTTGACGCAGACCGCCCACCTCTCGTGGGACGGGAAACGGTTGAAGTGGTACGGCTTTTCCATGACGGGTCAACATGCGGGAAAGGTGAGTTTTTCCGGAAACCTCGACTTGAGCGGCGGCTGGGGAAAGGCGACCCTTGCCGGCAAGCTCCAATGCGCTGAACTGCCGCTTCAGATCGTTCCTCTGCCTCAAACAGCGGGAAGCATCGGGGGGCGGATGAGTGCCGATCTCAGTTGGCAAGGATCGCCGGACCAACCCGAACTCGACGGGTGGCTGAAGGTGACAAGCGGCTTTTATCGTTATGCGAACAGCGATCTGGTCGTCACGCCGATCAACTTGAACCTCGCCGCCAGGGGAAACCGGCTCATCCTGAAGGAAGGGACAGCGACGACGTCGGAAGGTGGAAAGACTGTCGCTTCGGGTTTTGTCCAATTTTCCGGATTCCTTCCGGCTCAAATTTCACTGAAAGCCAGAGGGGAACATTTCCCTTTTGTTCTGGGGACGCACATGTCTGCTGAAGCGGATTTTCAGGTCGGCTTTACGGGCTCTGTCGTCGAGCCGGTCGTCACCGGCAGGGCGAACATCATCAAAGGCCGGATCCAGCTTCCAGATATGATCCAGGAGCCTCCCCTGCCGGCGACCATCCGGTTTGTCAACCGGCCGGCGGGGAAAGGCGGCGGCCCTCCCGGCGGAAAAGAGGAGCCGGAGGCGCTGTTCAGCAGGTTGAGAGGCCGCATTCACCTGGAAAGCGTAGGAGGGTTATGGGTCAGCAACCGGAATCTTCTCGCCGAGGTGCAGGGAACGCTCGACGTTGATTTTACGGCCGCCGGTCCGCGGCTGACCGGCACGGTGTCGCTGCTGAACCGGCGATACCTTTTCCAGGGGAGAAAGTTCGACATACAGGAATCTCACCTGTACTTTTCCGGCGATTCGGGCATGTCGCCCGAACTTGATGTGAATGCCCTGTATCACACTACGGTCGCCGATGTGACGATTCATCTCACGGGAAAGCCCGAGAGGCCGGTCCTGAAGTTCTCATCAACGCCGCCCATGGATGAAGCCGACATTCTGTCCGTGATTCTCTTCGGTACTCCAAGATCGGACCTGACGGCGGGGCAAAACCAGGCATGGTCTTCAACGGCCGCCGCAGTGGTGGCTCTTTACCAGACAGGTCCGGTCCTGGAATCGTTTAAGCAAGGACTGGGACTCGATACCCTGAACGTCGGCACTTCCCCGACGGGGGCGGCCGAGGTGGGCTTCAGCAAGTACCTGAACGACAAAACGGTGCTTGAATACCACCAGACTTTCGGCGCGCTTCCCGAACGAAGGGTGGATCTCAGGTACCGGATCAACCGCCGCCTTTCCCTGCAAACCGAGTCGGAGAGCCGGGGGAACACGGGGGTGGACCTTCTTTGGGAGAAACGC
Organism: Acidobacteriota bacterium; assembly: GCA_037384885.1. Taxonomy (GTDB): domain Bacteria; phylum Acidobacteriota; class UBA4820; order UBA4820; family DSQY01; genus JARRNO01. The sequence goes on along the minus strand of JARRNO010000101.1, from coordinate 4,576 downwards.
TATTGAGCCGCCCCTTCCTCCGCCCGGCTCTTTCTGTTCTGCTCCTGGTGTTGTTGTTCCCTGCGTCGTCTGTTTGGGCGTCGAGGAAGACGCAGGAAAAAAGGAGACCGGTGCGGGAGTTGAAGGTTGTGGGAGCAAAATCCTTTTCCGAGAGTGAGTTGATTCAAGCGATGGGCGCGAATCCTCCGTCGCGCTGGAGGCTTTTCAAAAAAGAACTCGGGTGGACTCGCACCGAACTGGACGAAGGCGTGGCCAATCTGGTCCGGTATTTGAACCGGCGGGGCTATTTCGAAGCCTCGGCCGTGGTGGCGAGCCTTAAAGACGGAACCGCAGTCGTCCACGTCAGCGAAGGCCCGGCGTCGTACATCTATTCGCTGACCGTCAATGGAGCGGACAGGCTCAAGCCCGGTCTCAGGATGAAGCTTGGGGATCTCAAGCTGCCGCTCCGCAAGGGGGAGGTGTTTACCGTCGAGGCCTACGAAGGAACCCGGAGGCTTCTCGAACGTTGGATGAAAGACCATGGCTACCCGTTTGCCAAAACGGAGCCGGACGCCGTTGTGGATATGAAAGACCATAGGGTCGTGGTTTCCTACGAACTGAAGCCCGGCGAATTCGCTGTTTTCGGTGAGGTGGTTCTCAAAGGCGTTCCGGAATCGGAAAAGATCACCCTCAAAAGAGCGATGACCTTTTCCATCGGGGCGCCGTACAACCAATCAGAAGTGAACCGAAGTGTCACCAGGATGTACGAACTGGGGGCTTTTACATCGGCGACGCTGTCCCCCGTCAAGACCGGGACGCCCGGCGCGGTGCGCATGGTGGGTACCCTTCAAGTGGGAAAGGTCCACAGGATCAAGGCGGGGATCGGGTACGGAAGCGTGGAGGAGGTCCGCGCGACGCTGGGCTGGGAGACATCCCTCTTCAGAAAGCGCCTCATGACGCTGGGCTTTCAAACCAGGGACTCGGCCATTGAGACTCGGTTTTCGGGGGAAGTGCGGGTTCCCTATTTCTGGACGGGCGACAACACGCTGTTGGGAGGCCTCACCGCCAACCGGAGAGTCGAACAGAATTTCGTGTACAAGGCGGTCAAAGCGAATTTCGGGATGGAACACCGGTTTTCGGACACCCTTAAGGGAAGCATTTCCGGTGTCCTGGAACGAGTGCTGCAGGTGACTCCCGACCAGATTCTCGAAGAGGCTCTTGCACGTGGAACGACCGAAACAGCCACCATGGCCTCAACGGTGTTCTCTCTGACTTGGGACACCACCGATCATCCGCTGGATCCCACCCGGGGAAGCATCCTGTCCGCCGACGTGGAACCGACGCTGGTTTTGGGCGACGGGACGCGGTTCGACCGGCTTATCCTACAGGGGCGCCACTACTGGCCGCTGCCCCGCGGGTTCGTTTTCGCCACGAAATTGAAGGTGGGTGCGATTCTGACAAGTGCGCCGACCGAGAGAATTCCGGTCACCCGCCGCTTCTATGCGGGCGGTCCGAACAGTATACGGGGGTACCGCTACGACCATCTCGGACCCCTTTCGCCGACGGGTGTTCTGATCGGCGGGGAAGGGCTGGTCGAGAGCTCCGTAGAACTCCGGTTCCCGATCCGGGGGAAGCTGTCCGGTCTTCTCTTCACGGATGCGGGCAACGCCTACAGAAAAGGTTTTTCGTTCAAGGGTGCCAAGACCATGGTGGGGTCAGGCTTCGGACTTCGGTACATGAGCCCGGTCGGGCCGGTCGGCGCCGACTTTGCTTGGAAGGTTCGGAAGGATCCAACAGACCCGTCGCCCTTTCTTTTCTACCTTTTCGTCGGGTACGCATTTTGAGTCGAGGATGAGACTTCCGGCTGCCGGCGGCTATTGACCGGAATCGTTCTGCCCGTCTATTTCACGGCGCACCTTCTTCAACTGGTTCTCTTCATTGGACTGGATTTTTTTCATCTTCTGCTGAATTTTCTGGACGTTGACGTTTGGCCGGGCGGCTTCCTTGGTTTCCTGAGAGGAGAGCCACATCTGAATGAAGAGGACGATGAGAAGGATAATGAAGGCGGCGGCCGCCAGAATCTTCCACGTGCCTGATCGCTGCATCGCTTCCTCCAAGCTTCAGTTCGCGTTTCGCCCACCGTCCCTTTGAGGAGCCGGAACAATTTCGCTCAGGTCGGCGATCCGGTTGAAGAGTCCGGCGACCCCCTGCAGCAACGCGATTCGGTTTTGCTGAAGGGCGGTTTTTCGGGGATCCTTTCCTTCGGGATCGCACATGACGAGGACATCATCGAAAAAGCGATCGACGGCCGGCCGGATCCCGGCAAGAAGACGGAGGGTGTCGGCGTAGCGGGAAGCTCTGAGGGCCTCCTCCGCTTCATCCTTGACGGCGCTATAGGCGCTACAGAGGGCTCGCTCGCCAGCGCCCTCCTGATCGGATTCGGGAAGGAAGCGCTCGGGCTCAAGCGGATAGGGCGGCATTCCCTTCAAGATGTTTCCCGCCCGTTTAAACGCCACCGAAAGGGCGTCAAAGTCTTCGGGAAATTCGTTCCGGATTTCGTGCACGGCTTCCAGGCGCTTCTTCATGTCGGCAAAATTGCGCCCATTCTCGGACATGACCGCATTAACCTCGTCATACGGGTAACCCGCAGTTTGCCAAAGGTGGCGGGCGCGTTCGTCAAAAAAGGCAAGAAGTTGTTCCGAGACAGCGGGCGCCCATTCCTCGATCAAATTCTCGAGGTGTACGGCCCCTCCCGTGCGCTGAGATGCGAGGATCTCAACTGTCTCCTGAGCAGCCCTGCGGAGGGCGAAAGGATCCTTCGAGCCTGTCGGAATCTGACCGATCTTGAAAAATTCGATCAAAGTGTCGAGACGATCGGCGAGCGCCACCGATACGGCGGTCGCCCGCGAAGTGTCCGCAAGCGCCAGCAACATCTCGGTGTCATACTGGCTCCGGATCGCATCGACGATTTCGGACGGTTCCCCCTGTTCAGCCGCGTAAAGACCTCCTGCGATTCCCTGGAGACCTGTAAACTCTTTTTCCTGAACAAGTTGGGTGGCCAGGTCGCATTTGCAGAGCCGGGCCGCCCTGGCCGCCTGGCTCGAAGACGCTCCGAAATGGGGCGCCAGCCTTTCGGCGTAGGCTTCCATGCGCAGCACCTTATCGTAATAAGTGCCGATCTTGGGATGAAAGGTGATGCCTTGAAGCGAATTCAGTAAACTGTCGAGCGGGACGGCGCGGTCATGTTCATAGAAGAATCGGGCGTCGGAGAGCCTGGAATCCGTTACGTTCTCGTTGCCCTTCCGTATCAACCCCTTTGGATCGGAAGGCGCGTCGACAATTGAAAGAAAAGCAGGCAGCAACCTATTCTCGCTGTCTCGGACTGCAAAGAACTTTTGATGCTCCCGGAGGCAGGTTACCAGGATTTCAGGGGGCAGGGCCAGGTATTCATTGGGGATCTTGCCCGTAACCACGGAAGGATACTCGGCAGCGAAGACCACGGTTTCCAAGAGGCTGTCGTCTTTCTCTACCGTGCCTTTCATGGAGGCGGCCGAAATGCTGAGTTGATCGCGAATCCGGCGTCTCCGCCCTTCGGGCAGAGGCAAGACGTGCTCGCGCTCCAGGTGGGGGAGGTAGTCCTGCACTTGGGAGACGGAAATCTCGCCTTTACCGTGAAGCCTGTGCCCGCGAGTCACGCGCCCGGAGGCCACGCCCTTTATTTTGAGGGAGACCACCGCCTCGTCCAGCAGGGCCAGGACCCAGCGAACGGGCCGGACAAAGGTAAAGCCTCCCTGTCCCCATCTCATGGATTTGGGGAGATGGAGGCTCTCCACCGCGTTTGGAACCGCGGCGTCCAGCAGCTCGCCCACGGGCAACCCTTGTACCCTCCGAGTAAAGCCCGCGCAGGGTCCCTTGGCGCCCTCAACCTCTTCAAGCAGATCGAGATCCACGTCCTGTTTTCTTGCAAAGCCCTCCGCCGCGCGGGTCCAATTCCCCTTGTCGTCGCGAGCGACGGCCATCGGAGGTCCGGTGACGGTTTCGGTCCGATCTTCCTGGCGGGCGGGCAGGCCGCGTATCAGCAACCCAACCCGGCGGGGCGCCCCGATCTCAGTGAGTGAATCATATGCAAGGCGGGCTTTCTCAAGGGCTTCTCCCATCCTGGAAGCCAGATCCTCCATCATGCCTGGAATCATGCCCGCGGGAATTTCCTCCGTACCGATCTCGAGAAGAAAATCAGGCATCGGCTTCCTCCCGCGCGGTCCCAAATTGCTTGATATAAACTTCCGCGCAAGAGCATGCCAGCTTTCGGACTCTCTTGATGTAATCGGTTCGCGCGGCGACAGAGACGGCGCCGCGGGCGTCAAGGATGTTGAAAGCATGGCTGGCCTTCAGGCAGAAGTCATAGGCGGGCAGGTAGAGGTCCTTCTTCAACAGCCGTTTGGCTTCACTTTCAAAGTCCTCGAACCACCGTGCGGTCACGGCGGTGTCGGCCTCTTCGAAATCGTATCGAGAGAATTGACTTTCCGCTTCACGCCGCATGTCCCCATAAGTAAAGCGCTCATTCCACTGGAGGTCGAAGATGTTGCCGATGTTGTTG
>JARRNO010000100.1:0-7418 GCA_037384885.1 Acidobacteriota bacterium | reverse complement strand
GGCTGTATTCTGGTTACGAAAGAACGGGAAAGATCGCCAGGCGGGACGAGCGGTTCAACCGCGCTCCAGGTCGGCTGCTCTCGCTCCCCCCAGGAGGCGGCGCAGCGGATCGAACAAGGACAGCAGTTCCGGAGACAGGGCCTCGGCAACACGATAGAACATTCGCGTTCCGTCGCGCCTGTTCTCAACGATGCCTTGTCGAAGGAGGACCGCAAGGTGGCGCGACACCTTGGATTGCCCTTCCCCCAGGATATCCTGGAAGTCTGCGACCGAAAGTTCGCTTCGCCTCAACAATAAGGCCAGCATCCGGAGGCGCGTTTCATCGGACAACGCCTTAAAGGTCGCGCTGAGATTACTAAAATAATTTTCCATAAACTATAATATATATATGTTCAACCGGATAGGCAAATATTTATAAGAAAACCCTCTAATAACGGGACGCGTACTTTCAAAAGAAAAAAGGCGCCTCCAGAAAAAGCGCGAACCCAGCCGCGCGCGACAGGCTGTTGGCGGGGGGTGAAAACGCCAAGCGTCATGCACAAGGCAGGACGTGATGGACGGTCTTTTCTACTTGGATCCCGTCTTCTTTTCAGCCAGGAGCGATTGTATGGCCTTGAAGCTGACGTGCGGCGCCTTGAAGACGATCTTACCCTCCCGGTTGAGAAGGATGACCGTGGGAATCCACTTGAGGCCATAGGCCTTACCGGCGTCCTGGGATGCGTCGAAATAGACGGGATACTTCAGATCGTGTTCGCGGATATACTTTTTGGCGGCGGACGGCGTTTCGTTTTTCCACGCGGAATCCACCGCGATCAGGTTGAGTCCCTTGGCCCTGAAGCGGGCGTAAGCTGCTTTCACTTTGGGGGTTTCACGCCGGCAGTCCGGGCACCAGGACGCCCAGAACACCAGCATGGTCGGCTTGCCTCCGGTCAGCTCGGCCAGCGTTACCTTCTTGCCGCCCAGCGTCTCTATCGTAATCGCAGCGGTGTCTGGACTGATATGCGGCACCTTCATCTCGGGCGCGTTGTCGGTTTTTGGGGGAGGCGGTGTCTTGGCCCCGGCCGGCAGTAGGGTGCACAACGTAAGCAGTCCAGCAAATCCGGTCGCTACAAATCTCTTCGTAAATCCGATCATGGTCGGCCTCCTTCCAGGCAAAAGAGTCAAAGGCAAACGGAAGAATGCTATTGTACACCCGGTCTCCAGATTGTTCCCCTCCCGGCTCCGGTCACAACCCGCCGGCCCCAGGTCGGACAGAGGCCCTCCTGAGTCTGGTATCATGAAGCCTGGTAGCGGGAGACCCATGAAGAAAGACAACCGGCTGTTCAGTTCTCCGCAGGCCATGCTGGTGGGCGGATTCGCCTCCGTGATCCTCCTCGGGGCCTTCGTCTTGTGGCTGCCGTTTTCTCACCATCCCGGACAGGTCAACTTTCTTGACGCTCTCTTTACCTCAACCTCAGCGGTTTGCGTCACGGGCCTTGTGGTTGTGGACACGGGCAAGGCCTACACTCACTTCGGCCAGGTCGTGATCATGCTGCTGATCCAGGCGGGGGGACTGGGGGTGATGACCTTTGCAGCGCTGACCTTTCAGATCCTCCGTTCCAGGATGTCCCTCCAAACCACGGCGGTACTGCACGACAGCTTTTTCCAGCGGGACATCGGTCACGAATTCAAGCGGTTGTTCTGGCGCATCCTGGGGATGACCTTTTCCATCGAACTGGTGGGAGCGGGGCTGCTCAGTTTCGTTCTCATCCGGGAAAAGGGGCTTGCCGCAGGTCTCTTTTCGGCGTTGTTCCATTCGGTGTCCGCGTTCTGCAACGCAGGATTTTCGCTCTACAGCGACAGCCTGATCGGTCTCAGAACTCACCCGATCGTTACCTTTACCATCATGGGCCTCATCGTTCTGGGGGGGCTGGGTTACTCGGTTCTGCTGGAGTTTTGGGACCGGTTCAGGCGCTTTCGAGAGGACCGCAATTCGGGCGCGCTCCGTCTCCTCTCATTGAACACCCGAGTGGTGCTGTACACGACGGCTTTTCTGATCGTGGGAGGGGCGGCCAGCCTTCTGCTGCTGGGACTCACACCCGGTGAGCACGGATGGGGCACGCGAATTTCCGCCGCGCTCTTTCAGTCGGTTACGGCAAGAACGGCGGGCTTCAATACCATTCATATCGGCCGCCTTCCGGTGGCTTCCCTCATCCTGCTGATTCTTCTCATGTTTGTAGGCGGCTCCCCCGGCTCATGCGCCGGCGGAATCAAAACCACCTCTTTCGCCGTCTACGCGGCCAGAATCCGCTCCCGGCTTCTGGGCGAACAGGACGTGCACATTCTGGGACGGCGGATTCCTCGCGAAATCCTTCGCCGGACGACGTTGCTCATCAGTCTCTCCATTGTTTGGAACGGGGCCGGCGTCATCCTGCTGATGGCCATGGAGGCCCATCATCCTGGTATGGGGCTTCCCCAGATCATGTTTGAACAGATATCCGCCTTCGGCACGGTTGGGCTGTCCACCGGCATCACTTCGTCCCTCAGCGCAGGCGCCAGGTTGTGGATAATTGCCACCATGTTCATGGGCCGGCTCGGTCCCCTTACCCTCGCCATGCTGATCTTCAAGCAGAAAAGAACCCTGGTACGCTACCCCGTAGGGAGGGTCATGATCGGATGAAAAGAAAACGCAAACAGATCTGCATCATCGGCCTGGGCCAGTTTGGAAGTGAACTGGCGCGGAACCTCGTTCCCGAGTGCGAAGTTCTCGCGATCGACATCGAGGAAGATCTGGTCAACGCCATGAGCGAGGATGTCCACAGGGCCATGTGCATGGATGCAAGAGACTTGGCGAGCCTCCAGACGATCGTCACGCCCGATTTTGACGAGGCCATTGTCAGCATGAGCGAAAGCATCGAGACGAGCGTCCTATGCACCCTCCATCTAAAACAGATCGGCGTCAAGAGGATCTGGGCCAAGGCGCTCAACGAGGACCACGCGACCATTCTCAAAGCCATCGGCGCGACGGACGTCATCTTTCCGGAACGGGAGACAGCGCGTCGTCTGGGCGCCAAGATTCAGAACCCCAACCTCCTGGATTTCATCCCTCTGATGGGGGGCTACAGGGCCGTGGAAATGGTGGGCCCGGAGTCTTACGCAGGGCAGAGCCTCGCCGACCTCCATCTCCGGAAGAAATACGGCGTATTTATCATGGCCGTGAAGCAGTCTGCGACCCACCCGCTCATCTTTCTTCCCGGACCGAATTACATCGTTGAGAAGGGGGATGTCATGATCCTGATCGGCCCCGAGAAGTCCCTCGACGAAATCGAAGAGATGCCCTGACCATAAGACGCCGCGAACCATGCTCCAGGGGGAAACTTGCCGTTTGCCTCCTTCGGGCCTAAGTAATAAGTCTCGGGCGGCATGTTCCTCAAAGCAGCCCGCCCGTTTAATGACGAGTTGAGAAAAGACCACGGAGATTACCTCGCGATGACGCGCCCTCAGATAGATCCTTCTTCCCGGACAAGCGGTGCTGACACCGGAAAGGAACGAAGCCTTTCCAAAACCAGAGCGGGAGCGGTTCGAACCGGGCTGATTTTATGCGTGCTAAGCATCGCCTGGGATTTTGTTGAGGGGAGTGTCGCCATCGCCGCCGGCGTGCTTTCAGGGTCGGTCGCCTTGATCGGATTCGGTGTAGATTCCGTGGCGGAAATCGGCAGCGCCGTCGTGGTTGGATGGCGCTTCGCATTCGAGATGCGGGGGCGGTCACACGAGGCCGTTGAGCGGGCCGAGCATGCCGCCGCCAGAGTGGCGGGCGTGCTGCTGCTTCTGTTGGCCTGCTACATCGTGGGGGATTCCGCCCGCATATTTCTCGGTTATGGTGCACGCCCCGGGCCGAGCATCGTCGGGATCGTTCTGACGGCCCTGTCGCTCGTGCTGATGCCGCTGCTTGGATGGGCGAAGTTCAGGACGGCGAAACGCGCGGGAAGCGCGGCCCTGCGGGTGGACAGCTTCGAGTCACTGTCCTGCGCCTGGCTGGCGGCAGCCGCGCTGGCCGGGTTAATCCTCAACGCCGCGCTCGGATGGTGGTGGGCCGACCCCGCCGCCGCCCTGCTGGTCCTTCCGATCATCATCAGGGAGGGGATTCGGGGGCTCAAGGGCCAAGACTGCTGCTGAAAGGCCGCACGCAATGCCCTTTCGAATAGAGAGAGAGGTGGGGCTGTTTTGAGAATGGCAGGGCCTTGCATTTTTAACCATGTGGGGGATTCTTCGGACCGCCCGAAAATGCCTCCTTATTTCCCGGCGCCCCCTGAAGACGCGGGGCAGGAAAGGTAAGTGTCGTGAAACGCTGGACTCTCGTGATTCTCTGCACGCTCGCCATCGCCGGGCTGTTGAGTTACCTCAACGCGAAGGGGCGGAGCGAGAATTTGAACCTGTTCAAGGCCGGGCCGGCCCCCTTGGCCCCCACAAAGCTGGTGAGCGTCGGCAAGCTGATCTGCTCGCCGAAGGTGCCCGGGGGCCTTGTCAGAGTCCAGGGCCGGGTGCGATCAGTTATTGCCGCCCGGGGGGTGCTGGAGCTGGAAGGCTCGTCGAAATCCGGGGCCGCCGTATCGCTGATATCCGTCGAATGGGCGGGATCCATGCCCATTCCCGGAGAGAACGTACTGGTTGAAGGTATTGTGGTGACTCGTCAGGGGCGAAGAAACCTGCGCGCAGAAGCAGTGAACCTTCTCCCCTCGCGACAGTAGGCGCACCTCCCGCATGATGCCGGGTCAGGGCATCAGCTTTTTGTAGAGAAATCCCGGCGCGAGCTTCATGGGAAGCGCAACCGCCTTCCACCGTGATGGAACGTATGCGACGGCCTTGCGCTTCTTCATGGCGCGATAGATCCCTTTTGCCGCGGTGACTGCATCCACGACCCAGAACATGCCTTTCTGATCCTTGGTCATGGGGGTGTCCACGTAACCGGGCCGGATGTCGCACACGGAGACACGGAACCGGCCGAGATTCAAACGCAAACCTTCAAGATAGTTAGACATGAAAGCCTTGGAGGCGCAGTACGAAGGGCTGAAGGGGCTCCCTCTCAGACCGGCGACTGAGGAGATCCCCACCAGCTGGCCGCGTTTCCTTTCCTGAAAGAACCGTCCGGCCCAAGTAGCGGCCGCCGCGAATCCGGCCACATTGGTGGCGATGGTCTGCTCTTCGGGAGGCCACTCCAGCCGTGGGTTGTACCGCCCGATTCCCGAAGAAACCACGACGCAGTCTACATCGCCGAGTGCGTGGTGAAGCGCATTCAACCGATCGACGACTTGACCGGGCACCGTAATGTCAAGGCGCTGAATATGGGTTTGGGGGCCCAATTCATCCTTCAGCTCTTCCATGGCTTCCACGTTCCTGGAGGCGAGCCCGAGCGTCCAACCGTCGGAGGACATAATGCGCGCCAACTCGCGGCCGATCCCCGAGCTGGCGCCTAGAATAATGGCATTCGGCATGGGAACCTCCTGCCGTTCAGAGTACCACAGGCGCCCCGGGGGGCGGTTTCACCCTTGATCCTGTTTTCAAAAGGTCCAGGGCTCTGAAGGATTCCGGCAGCCTTTCCAACCGCTTGTTGGCCCTAAAGGATCTTTCCGATGATGAGGGTGATGTCATCGCTTGGGGGCAGATCTCCCGAGAAACGGAGCACAGCGTCGATCACCTGGTCCCGGATCTCATACGCGGGATGGTGGTCCAGCCCGGAAACGACTTCGATCAGGCGCTCCTCGCCGAACATTTCATCATGATCGTTCACCGCTTCCGTGATCCCGTCGCTGTAAAGGACAAGAACATCGCCCGCTCTCAGCTCGATGCTGTCGCTGGGGCACGACAAGGCGGGAACGACTCCAAGGACAGTCGTCGACGCCTTGAGACGGAGGATTTGGGGCGAGGGATCCGTGCGAAGGACAATGGGTGGATTATGCCCGCAGTTCACGTAGTCTAAAACGCAGGACGAGGAATCGAAGATACCGTAAAAAAGCGTGGCGAAGCGATTGTCATCCGTCGTCGCGAGCAGGTGATCGTTGATGCCGCAAACGACTTTTGCGGTATCCTGGCCGTAGGCCGTGGCCTGGGAGCGGAGGGTGGCCTGGAGAGAAGCCATCAGCAACGCCGCCGACACGCCCTTGCCCGAAATATCGCCGATCGCGATGCCGATCTTCTTGTTGTCGAGGCGGATGAAATCATAATAATCGCCTCCCACGACGCGGGCGGGTCGGCAAACCCCCGCATAGTCCAGTCCAGCAGCCGGAACAGCTTGCTGCGGAAAGAGCTTCTCCTGTACCTGCTTGGCGATTTCAAGTTCATGGGCGGTTTTGGCCTGCTCCTGGCCCTCCAGCATGAGCTCGGCGTAATCGAGCCCATCGGCCATCTGTTGCGCCAGAGCGAGAAGAAGTTCCTTGTCCTCGCTGCTGTATGGCTCTTCTGAGAGCTTCTCACCCAATCCGAGAAAGCCGCACAACCCTTTCTTGGTGGAGAGAGGCACCAGGAGCCTGAGGTTCCATCGTGTGATGAGCGCTCTTTCGCGGCTTGTCATTCCTGACGCCTGGGAGCGAACCCATGACCTGGGATTGTCGAGATAAATCTCAAGCGCACCCTCTTCCGCGGCCAATTCGTGTTCCAGGCGGCGGATGATGAACGAATCGGCGGGGAAAACGTTTTGCCCGCAGGCTTCCCGGATCTCCACTTCCGATGGAGTGTGCCTGTACGCGTGATGCCAGTAACAGTAGTAACTGCCTCCATTGTCTGTCCCTGTTTTCTGGAGAAGGGGCTGAACACCCCGGTGATTCAGGGGGAGCCGGGAAATCTCGGTTCCTCGCAGAAAAACGGCGGCCTGGTCCGGGTGAAGAGAATCCACCACCGTCGAGGTGACGGTTCTGATCAGCTTCTCTGGATCCGATGCCGCAACACGCCGGACATTGCGTGTGAGTTCCGTCAGGATATGGCGCGCGTCGTACGCTTCGCGGAAGAACTTGCGCTCGATGCGGTGCATCAGCCTGCGATTCACCCGTCTCATGCCGACCACCGACCCCATGGTCACTAGAGCCGTCGCGATGGCCAGCGTGCTGGGTCCGGTCCATTTGAGAGCGCGGCTGAAAATTCCCTCGGCCAAGTAAAAGAGCGCCAGGAAAACCACAACGCCCTCAAAGAAAAGAACGCCCTTCGACAGCAGGAAAAACTGGAGTCCCTTTCTCATGAGGACCTTGATGCCGAATATGCGATGCTTGACGACTGCGTAGGCTAAGTAAAGGGGAAAAGTTATGGTGGACACGCACAGCAGCAGTGAGGCCCAACTGGGGATCTTGATTTCGCCCACGGTTACGGCCACCAGGTAATAGGCGAAGGCCGGAAAGAAGCCGAGGGAGCCGACGAGCAAGATCGTCATGCGGCGCTTCTCGTCGGCGGAC
>JARRNO010000099.1:0-7450 GCA_037384885.1 Acidobacteriota bacterium | reverse complement strand
TGGTATCGAAGCCCGTCCACCTCGGCGGGCTGGGTTTCGGGTTCAAGTGGGACATGGGCTGGATGCACGATACGCTGTCCTATTTCAGCCGCGACCCCATCCACAGAAGCTTTCACCACAACGAGCTCACCTTCAGAAGCGTTTACGGCTACTCGGAAAATTACGTCCTGCCTCTCTCTCATGACGAGGTGGTTTACGGGAAAGGGTCGCTCCTGGCCAAGATGCCCGGCGATTCTTGGCAGCGTTTCGCAGGGCTTCGGCTTCTTCTCTCGTACATGTTCGCCACCCCGGGCAAAAAGCTCCTGTTCATGGGCGCAGAATTCGGCCAGTGGAACGAGTGGTATCACGAAAACAGCCTGGACTGGCACCTCCTGGACGAAGAGAAACACCGCTCCCTCCGGTTGCTTGTGGGGACGTTGAATCATCTTTACGCCACCGAAAAGGCCCTGTTCGAGGGGGACTGCGAACCGGGCGGCTTTCAATGGGTCGACTGCAATGACTCCGCGGGCAGTATCCTGTCTTTTCTTCGGATCGACCGCGCCTCGAAGGAGCCTATCCTCGCGGTCTGCAACTTCACGCCGGTCACCAGGAAAAACTACCGCATCGGTGTTGATTCCGGGCCTTACTGGCGCGAGCTATTGAACAGCGACGCCGCCGAGTTTGGAGGCAGCGGACAGGGCAACATGGGCATGGCCGAATTCAATCCGGTCCCCTGCCATGGACGCGAAGGATCGGTTGTCCTGACACTGCCTCCCCTGGCCGCCCTCTATCTTAAGCGGGAAGGAAGCCCATGAGCCGCTTCGTCTGTATCCACGGACACTTCTATCAGCCTCCGAGGGAGAACCCTTGGCTCGATTACGTCCAGACTCAGCCCTCCGCCCGCCCCTATCATGATTGGAACGCCAGGATCACCGCCGAGTGCTACCAGCCCAACGCCACATCGCGGATCCTTGACGAAAAGGGAAGGATCGCCGCCATTTCCAACAACTATTCCAGGATCAGCTTTGATTTCGGCCCCACCCTGCTGAGCTGGCTGGAGCGGTATGCTCCCGATACCTATCAGTCCATCCTGAATGCGGACCGCGAAAGCATGCAGCGCTTTTCAGGTCACGGATCCGCCATGGCGCAGGCGTACAACCACGTCATTATGCCCCTGGCGCCGCGGGAGGATAAGGATATCCAGGTTGCCTGGGCCATCGAGGATTTTCGCAAGCGCTTTGGGCGGAATCCGGAGGGCATGTGGCTTCCCGAAACAGCGGTGGACACCGAGACGCTCGAGGTGCTTGCCGAACGTGGAATCGCCTTTACGATCCTGGCGCCTCACCAAGCCGCGCGGGTGCGCCGGACAGATGAGCAAGCGTGGCAGGACGCCCACCAGTCGGGCGTCGACCCACGAGTGGCGTACCGATGTCCCCTTCCTTCGGGCCGAAGCATCAGTCTCTTTTTCTACAGCGGCGCCATTTCCCATGAACTCGCATTTGGGAGGCTCCTGGATTCCGGGGAAGATTTTGCAAACCGGCTCCTGGACGGGTTCAACCCAGAAAATGATCACGGCCAGCTGGTGCATGTGGCTACGGACGGTGAAACATACGGCCATCACCATCCCCACGGCGACATGGCCCTCGCCTACGCCCTCCAGAGAGTCCAAGAATCCGGGGCGGCCCTGCTGACAAACTACGCGGCCTTCCTGGCCGCCCATCCCCCGGAATACGAGGTGCAGATATTGGAAAACAGCTCCTGGAGCTGCGTCCACGGTGTGGAACGCTGGCGTTCCGACTGCGGATGCTGTACTGGCGCCCACCGAGACTGGAACCAGCGCTGGCGGAGCCCCCTTCGCGAAGCCCTGGACCAGCTCAGAAAAGACGCCCTCTCCGCAAGTTCCCAGCTGGCGTCCGGACTTTTTTCCGACACCCGGCGCGCCGTCGAGGACTACATCAGTGTGATATTGGACAGGAGCGCCGAATCCGTGAGCGCTTTTCTTGAGGCAAATTGCACGCCCACTGGTAAAAGCAATGCGGTCGAGCCGCTGCGGTACATGGAACTCCGGCGGCACCTTCAGCTCATGTATACGAGCTGCGGCTGGTTCTTTGACGACCTTTCGGACATCGGAGCCGTCCAGATCATGGGATATGCGGCGCGCGCCATGCAACTCGTCCGAGATATGGCCGGAAAAGATCTGGAAGAAAGCTTTCTCACCAACCTCGAAAACGCCGCCTCAAACCTTCAGGAAGCCGGGAGCGGCCGCGACATCTACGAATCGCTCGTCCACCCCACAATCGTGAACGTCAGCCGTCTTGGGGCCCATTACGCCATCGACAGTCTTTTTGAGAAACCCGCCAAGAAATCCCAGATCTATTCGTACGACGCCGAGCGCGACCTGCTTGAGACAGCCAGGGCCGGCAAGGTCAAGCTCGCCGTGGGCCGCGTCCAGCTTTTTTCCAGGCTGACGCGCGAGCGCACCATTCTGGGATTTGGAGCGCTGCACCTGTCCGACCAGGTGCTTCACTGCGGAGTCCGCCCCTTCTCTTCCGAAGAACAGTACCGCGGGATGCGCGATGAAGCCATGGGGGCATTTCACAGCGCGGATTTCGCCGAAGTTTTGAGAGTGCTCGACAGGCAATTCGGCGAAACCACCTATTCCTTGAAGGACCTTTTTGGTGGCGTACAGCGCCGCATCATTCACAATCTCTTCGAAGCAATTCTCCGGGATATCGAAAACGCCTACCGGCGCATCTACACTGAACACGCCGCCATGATGCGCTACCTGCCGCATATCGGAGTCGAGCTGCCGGATTCCTTTAAACGGGCGGCCGAATACGTCATCAATTTGGACCTTGAGCGTCTTTTCCAACACGGGCCGCCCGATCTCGGCAGGCTGCGAACGCTTCTCGGCGAAGTGGAAGCCCTGCATGTTCACTTGGACGAGCCGCGCCTGGAATACGGCCTGAGAGGCACTCTTGAAGAAGCCATGGAAGCGCTGAGGGATGCCCCCGGCGAGATCTCCCACCTCGAAGCGGTTCACGGCTGGTTGGACGTGGTGGACCTGCTCCCCTTCCGGGTCAAGCTCTGGAATGTCCAGAACCTGTATCATTTCATGAGACGTGCAGGCGCTATTGCCGCGGAGGCGCCCCAGGATCAAGGCGGAAGCGACAAGGCGGCGCTCGCGGCTGCCTACGACGCCCTCGGAAAAAGACTGAACTTCAGCCCCCGATGATCGTCTTTCATCCTTCGTCCCGAATGGTAGACAATCCCAGGGCCGGCGCATAAAAGCGCTCCACGTACTCCTTGACCATGCGGCGGCTGCAGAAAACGGGCGCAACCGTCTTCACAGCATGTTTCATCTTCCGCACAAATTCGCGCGGGAACATTCCATCTGAACTCTGGTAGTAAAGCGGGATCACTTCCTCTTCCAGAAGCTTGTAAAGTTCGCCGGCGTCAGCCGGCGTACGGTCGCCCTGCACTTCCTCCCCGCCAAAACCCCAGCCGTTCTGCCCGGTGTATGCTTCCGGCCACCAGCCGTCCAGAATGGAGAGATTCAGGGTCCCATTCACGGACGCCTTCATGCCGCTTGTTCCGCTTGCCTCAAGGGGCGGGACGGGGTTGTTCAGCCACACATCCACCCCTCTTACCAGATAGCCGGCCAGCGCCTGGTCGTAGTCTTCGAGAAACACGACCCTGCCGGCGAAATCAGGGTCCTGAGCGATCCGGAAGATTCGCTTGATCATGTTTTTACCATCCTGATCCGCCGGGTGCGCCTTGCCGGAAAAAACCACCTGGATGGGATGCCATGGGTCTGTAACGAGACGCTTGAAGCGTTCCATGTCGTGAAGAATCAGGTCCGGTCTCTTGTACCCAGTGAAGCGCCGGGCAAATCCGATGGTCAGAACATTGGCACTTAACAGCGCGCCCGAAGCGATGATGCTTCTTGCAGAAAGGCGCCGTTGCCGCCAGCGCATGACAGCGCGCTTGTTGACTTGGTTGATCATGCGAACTTTGAGATCTTGATGCGCCTGCCAAAGCACTTCGTCGGGAATGCGGTCAATCGCTTCCCAGGTCTCGCTGCGATCCTGCCGGGAGCGCCAGTCTTCTCCCAGATATTGATCCAGCAGTGGCTGGAGCCGAAGAGGGTCGATCCAGGTCGGAAGGTGTACGCCGTTCGTCACATGCTGAAGAGGGACATCCTCATGGGAACGGTCCGGCCAGAGACTGGACCACATACTCCGGGCAACTTCTCCGTGGCGCCGGCTCACGGCATTCCGGTGCTCAGTCATACGAAGGGAAAAGACGGTCATGTTGAAGCCGCCTTCCGGATCATCCGGGTGGCGTCCCATTTCGAGGATTCTGTCGAGGTCGATTCCGGCCTTGCGGCTCCACCGGCCCAGATACTTTTGCATCAGGGACCGGGGGAACACATCCGTTCCCGCGGGAACAGGCGTATGCGTGGTGAAGATACTGCTTTCCTGTACCCGGCTCAAGGCTTCGTCAAGCGACAATCCGTCTTCCATGGACCAGCGCACCCGGGTCAACATGGCAAGTGCGGGATGGCCTTCGTTGATATGAAGAGCGCCGGGACGAATTCCCATGACCTCAAGAACTTTCATTCCCCCCATGCCGAGCACGATCTCCTGCCGGAGACGGGATTCCGGTCCCGTGGCGTAAAGATGGTGGGCAATGGCACGGTCCCACGGCTGGTTGCATTCCAAGTCCGTATCCAGGAGGTAGAGCAGGACACGTCCCACGTTGACACGCCAAACCCCCACGTGAACCGCCGGCTCGAAGATGGGAACCTTCACCAGAAGATGCCGCCCTTCATCGTCCAGGACGCGGCTTACCGGATGATACGTTCTGTCGAGCGTTTCGCGGACATCTTCAGAGGACCCGTCTTCTCTCATGCGCTGTGTGATATAGCCCCGGGAATAACTCAAGCCTACACCCACTACAGGCACCCCGAGATCGCTGCATTCTTTGAGATGGTCACCCGCCAGAATACCCAGGCCACCCGCATAGTGAGGCAGCGTGGCGTGGAGGCCGAACTCGGCGGAGAGGTAGGCTACGGTCCGCTCGCCAGGCTGGCCGAGCCGCGACTCGAACCAATTCGGCCCCTGCCCCGTCTCCGCTTCGAACCGGGCCATGACGGCATCGTATCGCTTCAGAAAGGCGGGATCAGATGAAGCGCGGTCTAGGATTCCCCGGTCAAGGTTCGCCATCATCAGAATGGGATTGTGTCCGCTTGCCCGCCAGGCATAAAGGTCGAGCGCCCAGAAAAGAGCCCTGGCGTCCGGGTTCCAGCTCCACCAGAGGTTGTAGGCCAGGCGTCCAAGCCCCCGGATGCGTTCCGGAAGATCCTGGAAATGTTGTGCTTCTCTCATATTCGCTCTCCCGATTAAGTATTCCAGTCGCCCCGTCTCCCACTTGCTGAAACAACGCATGAGCGCTTGCGCATTCCTGCACCGCGTTTACCGCCGTAGTGTGGTGGGAAGGCCCCCGCGGCGATCCCCCGGCCGAATCGGTCAATTGGTGGAGAGAATGGAGCGCAAAAAAGCCCGGGCGGCGGACGGATCGGCGAGGCGGTACTCGGCGCGGCTCGGGCGCGGTCCCACGTGGACGGAACAGCAGCCGGGCGGGAGCGCGGCGAAAAGGTCTTCGTCCGTCCGGTGATCGCCCATTCCCAGGATGACCGGATCTTCTCCTTCGAATCCTTTCAGGACCCTCGAAACGATCACTCCCTTGTGGACGTCCCGCATTCGAACCTCGATGACTTTTTTTCCCGGAATCACTTCGATGGCATGCTCCGGCGCCACCTCGCCCAGCGTGCGGATTAACTCAGCGGACTTTCTGTCTCCGAATTCGGGGTCGGCCATTCGGTAGTGCCACGAAAAAGCGGCCGTCTTTTCTTCGATCAAAGCACCCGGCGTGGCGGCCGCATAGTCTTCCAGTATGGGAAGCACAGTATCTTTCCATTCGGACGACTGCTCGCGCAGGGGAGTCCACGCGGCCCCCGGCCCCGACTTGAACCAGAAGCCGTGTTCCGCATCCAGCCCGATGGGAAGTTCGGCGAACCATTGGTCCATGATCTCTGGAGAGCGCCCGCTCATAATATGGACGGTTGTTCCGGACTGCGCGGCAAGTTGTTCGAGAAGCTCGATCAAGTCTGGATCCGGCGCGGCGAGCAGCGGCGAATTGGCGTAAGGCACGAGCGTGCCGTCATAGTCGAGAAGAAGGACAAGCGGCTTGGCCTTGCGCAGGGTTTCCGAAAGCCGCCCGATGAGTTCGGGCGGAGACGGCCTCTGCGACTCGGGAACGATTTCTCGGCCGCTCTGCGCCAATGCGTGCAAAAAGGCGTCAGCCCACCGGTAGCTGTCATACGAGGTGACGCGCCGCCGGAGCGCCTGCATCCTCGCCCTTCTCTCCGATTCCCGCATGGACAAGGCCTGCTGGATCATCGATGCGGTACCGTCGCTGTCATAAGGATTAACCAGCACCGCCTCCGCCAGTTCCGAGGCCGCCCCAGCGAATTCGCTAAGCACCAGCACTCCATCGCCGTCCGTCCGGGAGGCCACGAATTCCTTGGCCACGAGGTTCATCCCGTCCCTCAGGGGGTTGACAAGCATGACGTCCGCCGCCTTGTAGAGCGCCACAAGTTGAATCTCCGACACCGAGGTGTATAGGTAATTGATGGGGACGGAATCCAGCGTGGCGTGTTCACCGTTGATCCGGCCCACCATTTCGTCGAGTTCCTGTCTGTAACTCTTGTAAGATTCCACGTTGGTTCTTGAGGGCACCACCACTTGGATGAAGCGGATCTTGCCGCGCAGCTCCGGGGCGCGGGTCAAGAGCCGGTCAATGGCGAGCATACGCCGCGGGAGTCCCTTCGTGTAATCCAGGCGGTCGATGCCGACCAGGAGCTTGTGCCCCTCATTCTTACGACGAAGCGATTCGGTTTCCTGGATGACCTCCTTTGATGAAGCCAGGCTCGTAAATCTTCCGGTATCGATCCCCATGGGGAAGACTCCGAGCCGCACATCGCGATTCGAGTAATGGACAAGATCGTTGTCCACATCCAGCCTGAGGATCAGGTTCAGGGAGCGGCTGAAGTGCCGGACGTAGGAGTAGGTGTGGAATCCCACCAGATCTGCGCCCAACATTCCCTCGAGAATTTCGGTCCGCCACGGCAGGATGCGAAAAACGTCCGAGGACGGGAAGGGAATGTGCAGGAAAAATCCGATTTTTGCATCGGGGACGAGCTGTCTGAGCAGCACGGGAACCAGGGCGAGCTGGTAGTCGTGAATCCAGACGCTGTCGCCCGGCCGGTACTTCTCGGCGGCCATCTCAGCAAAGCGCTGGTTGACTTCCGCGTAGGTGGTCCAGTTTTCCCATACATCCGTCTGGAGCTTGTCCGTCAGGTAATGAAAAAGAGGCCAGAGTACGCCGTTGGAAAAATTCTCGTAGT
>JARRNO010000098.1:0-8244 GCA_037384885.1 Acidobacteriota bacterium | reverse complement strand
CCGCGTGGATGGACCACCACTTTGGCCTGGGGGCAGTCCTTCAGGAGCAGTCCGGCGCCGCCGGCGTGATCCAGGTGGATATGGGTGACGATGATCCACTTCACATCGGCGGGATCCAGGCCGAGGGCGGCCAGTCCCTTCAGTATGTGGGGCACCGACGGGCTCGGTCCCGTTTCCAGGAGGGTGAGTTCCTGAGCGTCCTTGAAGACGTAAGTGCCCGTTCGTCCGCTAACGCCCATGTCGTAGTCCTCAATGAGATGAAGTCCGAAATCAAGGTCGTGGATGATCGTGTCTTGCATGGCGGCTCCTTGGTGTCATTGTTTTTCGAATCGGTCGCCTGTTCTCAGGCGCCCTCTTTGCCGGGAAGAAAGTCCCCGGGGTCGAGCACCCCAGATGGTTCGCCCCTCTCGAGGAATCGCGCGGTGTTTTTTGCCGCGCTGCGTGCGCCTTCCAGCAGGGAGCCGGCGACCATGGCCGAATTGTGGGGAGAGCCGAGAACGTTGGGCAAGTCCATGAAGGGAAAATCGAGTTCGAAATCGCCCTGCCGGAGGGGCTCCACCCACCATGCGTCGATCGCGGCGTGAAAATGGGAATGAGACGCAAGGTGCTCATAGAGCGCCTTCTGCTCAATAATCTCTCCCCTCGCTACGTTAACCAGAAGCGCGTCCTCTTTCATCCATCCAAGCTCCCGTGCGCCGATCAAACCTCGCGTGCTTCGCTTCAGGGGCAGCGAAACGAGCAGCACGTCGGACGCCCGAAGGACCTTTTCGAGGTCCCGGGAGGTTCCGGCAAAATCAACGGGTTCGTCGGTCTTGCCGCTCCGATTGAGCGCGTAGATGCGGGCGCCCAACGGACGAAGCAGGCGGGCCGTGGCCTTTCCGATGCCGCCGAAGCCGAGAATGCCGCAGATCGCCCCGTCCAGCGTACGGGTCGGGATCTGCTGGTTGAAACTTCCGCGCCTGAGGTTCTCGTGTTCCTCGCGCAGCCGCTTGAAAACCGCGAGAATCATGGCGAGGGCGTGCTCCGCCATGGGTTTCGAATAGGCGCCGGTGTTCGCGGCGACTTGTACTCCTGAAGGAATGCGGTCGAAGGGAACGTGGTCTGCCCCGGCGGAAAGCAGCTGCAGGAAGGAGACCCGCTCCAGACCTGTTTTCCAGTCCCACGGCATTTCACGGGCGGGATTCCAGCACACAAGGACATCGGCTCGCCGGACGAGCTCGGCGCGCCGGTCCTTCGGCACGTCCTTCAGAAAGATCAGTTCGCCGAGGGGCCCAAGCATGCTCTCGTAAAGACTGCGCTGGTCCTCAGGTGTGCGGTAGGTCACGACAATGCGGTGTTCGGCCATGGTCTGGATCCTCAAAACGAACGGTGCGGAGCAGCGGGCGCTGCTGGTTCCTTCCACTCATCATTCATACACGGCAGAGGGGCCGCAGTGCAAGGAAGGGAGATGGGGCAACATGACTCACCCCGCCCGCGAGGCGGGCCCTCCTCCGGCCTCGAGCTTCCCGTGATGCAGCGTGATCACCCGGCCGGACAGCGCGCCCAGCTCGCGGTCATGGGTCGCCACCACCAGTGTCTTGCCCTTCGCGTGCAGTTCCAGGAAGATCTGGAAAACGCACTGCTCGTTTTCTTCGTCGAGGTTTCCGGTGGGTTCGTCGGCGAGGATGACGACGGGGTCGTTGACCAGGGCGCGGGCGATGCAGACCCGCTGCTGTTCGCCGCCGGAAAGGGCGTGCGGAAGGTGTGCCGCGCGAGGTCCCATGCCCACCGACTCCAGGATCCGCAGGGCTTCCGGCTTGTCCACCATGGAATGGAAGTACTGGGCGAGCATGACGTTTTCCAGCGCCGTCAGGTAGGGAACAAGGTGAAACTGTTGAAAAACCAGGCCGATGCGCTCCCTGCGGAAGACGGCCGATTCATCGGGCGAAAGCCGTCCCAGCTCCACGCCCTGGATCTTCACTACGCCGGAATCCGCACGGTCGAGTCCGTCCAACAAGTTGAGCAGGGTTGTCTTTCCGGACCCGGAGGCGCCCATGAGAGCAACCCATTCGCCGGGGGCGATGGACATGCTGACGTTGTCCAGGGCCTTGACGCCGCCGGGGTAGTTTTTTGTGACGCCGGAGGCTTCGATGATCGGAGAACTCATTATTCAGACCTCAGAAGAACGGATGGGTTTTCGCGCAGGGCGCGCCGCATACCGGCAAAACCGGCGAAGAGAGAAACCGCCACAGACAGGCCGAAGGAGGCGGCCAGGGCCTCGAAACGGGGCGGGAACCCTCCATGAAAGACAATCCGCCCCGCCAGAAGGGCCAGCCAGCTTCCCGAAACAAACCCCAGCAGGCCGCCCCCGGCCCCCTTTAGCCCGGCTTCGGACAGAAGGAATACGGCGACAGATTTCCGCTCCGCACCCACTGCCCGCATCAGCGATATTTCCCGAGAGCGTTCCAGGGTTCGCGAGATCACCGCCGCCGTCAGCCCGAGAAGTGTCAGGGCCAGAACGGCGAAAAGGGCAAGGGTGAAAAGCAGGTAGGTCTTCTCGAGAACCGTTTGTTCGCCGTAAAGGACCTGGCGGAGCGGATCGACTCTAAAGGGAAGGTGCTGTCCCCGGACCGCGGCGGAAAAGGATTGGATGCCGCTTAAGCCGCCGGGAACCGACAGCAGCCCATACGTGTAGTGTCCGGGAGGGCTTGCGTCCGGACGTCGGACAGACGGGGGGTGACCTGTGAAGGCGCTCATGAAGATGCGGTTTTCGTCCGAATCTCCCGAATGAAGGATTCCCGTTACCCGGAGTACGCGGGGAGTCCCTGCTGCGTGCCAGCTCACGTGAACCGTCCCTCCTGTCTCGAGATGCAGCCGCCGGGCGATCTGGGCTCCGACCAGGCAGCCGCCCGGCCGTTCCGGCCGGCGCCCATTGATTCGCCAGTAAGGCGTAAGGGCCGCCAGCTTGCCGCAGTCCGCTGTGACGAACCCGACCGGCAAGCCCTCCACGACGCCGACCCGGAGCCGCAGTTCCACAAGCTGAACCTTGAAGCGGCCCGCCACCGCCTTCAGGGCGGTCCAGTCGGCCTGCCGGACTGCCGTATCGAGCGGGGACGCTTCCGGGGGGTAGGGCGCGATCAGTGCATTGCTCCCCAGGCGGTTGAATTCGCCGGTTATCCTTTTTTGAATGCCCAGCCCGGCCGTGACAAAAAGGGCGACCAGGGCCGAACAGGCCGTCAGGGTCAGCAGGCTCCATACCAGCGAGGCCGGACGGTGGAGTGTCGATTTGAAAAGAATTCTGAGGAACATGGCGGGGCTCCTAACCAGCGTGGAGCATCTCGGCGGTGGAGGCTGAAAGTGTTTTCAGCACCGGCCGGAATGTCGCGAAAAGGGCGATTGACACACCGATCAGCGGCCCCACAGCCGCCGAAACGAAGGGCGGAGGGACCTTGGCGTCAAAGACCGCGCCGATGAGGGTGCTGCCGAGAAAGGGCCCGGTCAGGGCCGCCAGAAGGCCTCCGGTGAGGCCAATCATTGCAGCTTCGGCCAGAAACAACATCAGCACGTTCCACCGCTTTGCCCCGATGGCCTGGAGCAAAGCGGCCTCCCCTCTTCGTTCGAGGACGGCCGAGGCCAACACGCCCGCCACGCTGAGAACCGAAGCGATCGCTATCAGGACCGCCAGGAGAGCCATCAACTTTTCGATCTTCTTCAGCAGCTCCGCCTTGGCCAGAGAAACGCGCCGCACCACGGAAGCGACGGATCCCGGGAAAGCCTTGGCGGCGCTGAGGGCGATCCCGCCGGCATAGGCGGTGCAGGACCAGCGCTCGTAGTCGGCCGGCGTCAAGGAAGCCGGGGTTTCGTGGTGCCGTTTCACCAGGTCGTCTTCCGGCGTCGTCAGGGCGCTGATGTCCACGCGGCTGAGTTTGCCACGGAGGCCTGCCAGCCCCTGAACGGCGTGGAGACTCG
This sequence comes from Acidobacteriota bacterium, assembly GCA_037384885.1. Taxonomy (GTDB): domain Bacteria; phylum Acidobacteriota; class UBA4820; order UBA4820; family DSQY01; genus JARRNO01. The sequence continues at coordinate 4,296 of JARRNO010000098.1, read as the reverse complement.
CCACGACCTCCCCGTCTTCAGGTCCGCCCGTCTGCAAGAGACCTGTGATTCTAAAGATCGCCCGCCGGCTTCCGGCCTTGAGGACCAGCTTGTCTCCCAGACTAACGTGAAGAGATCGGGCCAGATCGTCTCCCACGAGACATTCGCCCGCGCTCGACGGCCATCGCCCCCGGATGGACCAGTCCTTATAGACCGAACGGGCCCCGGTCTCGAAGTCCCCGCCGGGGAGTTTCATCCTGTGAGAGAACCAGACGCCTAACAACGAAACGGTTCGGGTTCCGTCCTCGGCCTCGGTTTCCAGCCTGGGCACGATCCCCAAGATGTTGTTCTTCCAGAAAATCCCCGTCTTCAGCTTCCGGATGTCCCCGGCAGGCAGATAGGCTTGCGAAACCACGGGAGCGAGCTGGTACCCTCCCACGCGGACGGGCACGGCGGCCCCGGCCGGTTCGATACGGATATCGGCGCCGAAGGAGCGCATCTGGCGGTTCATCTGGTCGCCCACGCTGATGGAGAGGCAGAGAAAAGCGGAAATGAGGGTGACGCCGATCCAGACGGCGGCCACCGCTGCGGCTTTTCTCCGCTTTCTTCCGAACATGGACTGCCAGAGGACGCGCAGGAACAACGGGGCCTCTCCCTCAGTGAACGTATTTGGCCGGGTCTTCCTTAAAAAGCTTCCGGCAGGACGGCATCTTGCAGAAATGGTAGACCTTGCCCTTGTACGTGATGGTCGCTCCCACCTGGCCGGGCAGGAGCTTCATCCCGCAGACCGGGTCCCGGTAAACCGGCCCTCCGAGCTGATTGAACACGGGCTCGGCCTTCACGAGGGCGGACACTGGAATTTCAAGGTACTTTCCATCGATCTTCGAGGGAAGGGGAATGGGATTGCATCCTCCCGGTGTGCCCAGGGTGTCGGTGTTGATTTCCGAATCGCAGTTCAGGCATTCGAGGTTTTGCCCGTCCTGAACGTAGCCCACGGGACCACAAATCTTGCAGGCGTTCAGCGCCGCCTTGATGCGGCCGTCGGGGAGCTTCATCGCCAGGAACTGGATCAATCGGCCGTCTATGGGGTAGCCGTAGTGGTGAAGCTTCTTGTCGGCCAGATCTGACAGGGGAACGACAACCGCATCGCCCCTTTGGACCACCGGCTGGGGTTCCGGAAGATTTCTGGGCCGGATTTCCCTGGCGTAGACCACGCCCACCAGGCTGATGAGCAGCAGGCTTGCAGCGGCGGCCGCGAGACGGTACCGGCGGTCCTTCTTGAGGCGGGCGGCATGAAGCCGCCGCTGGGCGGGAGACACGTTCTCAGCGGTGGCCGGCGCAGGCTTCCTTCGCGTCATCCAGACGAAAAGAGGAATGGCGAGGATCGCCATGATGAAAAGGCCGTTGTTCTTCACGACCGGTCCAATCAGGGCCATGCTTTTCCGATCGGCAGGCATGAGCCCCGATTCCGCCAGCTCGTGGTAGCCGTTAACCAGGAGCTGCAAAACAAAAATGGCGAGCACCCAGGTGGTGACGGTAAAGAAGCGCCTGAGGTCGACCCGCAGGCTTCCGCGGATAAAGAGAACGGCGAAGACCACCGCCGCCCCCAAGCCCAGAAGCGAACCCAGGAAGCTTAAGAGCGCATCCGTTGTCAACCGCACGGCGCTGAGGAACAGTACCGCCTCGGCGCCCTCGCGGAATACCATGAAGAAGGCGAAAGCGCCCAGTCCGAAAGCTTCCCTTTTTCGCACGGCACTGCCGGCCGCGGCGGCCCTTTCCACCCGCTCTTCGATGTCCGTCCGGAGCGTGCCGGCCTTCCGGTGCATCCAAACCATCATGGAAATGACGAAAAGGGCGGCGATCCAGTAAAAGATCCCTTCATAAGCGTCACTGTTGACGGACAGCGCCGCCAGGACGGCGGCGAAGACGATGCTCGCCGCGACGGCGAGCGAGAGGCCCCAGAAGACGGCCCGCTCGAGGTCGCGCCGGCCGGAACGCTTAACCACGACCAGGGCAATGGCGATCACCAGCGCAGCTTCGATCCCTTCCCTCAACATTATGACGAAGGATTCAAACATGGCTCACTCCTTGTCAGGGGCGCACGCTCCGCCTCGCGTGCTACAACATCTGAACATATGCTCAGATATTGTATGTTGAATATTACACCAGTCCTGGCGCCGATGTAAAGGGCGGGGTGAAAGGGTCAGTGCAGACGCACCCCAAGACGGATCAGTACGGCGAGGGCGTTCGGATAGCGTCCTCCGGGATGCACGATGTACTGCAGGTCGGGCTGAATTGAAAGGCTGGGGGAAAGGTGAAGAATGTAGGTGATTTCCCAACTGGTTTCCGAGCCGTCTGGAAGCTCGCGGAGCCATGCCCGCGCGAAGCCGGCGACCAGATGGTCGGCGGGCCTGGAAGGCAGGAGGCCCTGGAAGTCGACCCCGGCCGCCAGGTAATAGGGCACGCTGCTGGCGGAGGGTGGCGACGCTCCGGCCTGGCAGAATATGACGGTCTGTGTCCATCTCAACTGCGCCGCCGGCGTTTCCGCCAGGAGATAGGCGCCCCAGTCGGCGGGCCGGTCTCCGCCGCGGTGCGACCAGACTCCGCCCTTCAAGACTCCTGCGCCCCGGGCACCGTTGACACGCAGAGCGATTTCTCCGATGGCCATCGTCCCCCCTTCCAGCAAAGAAGAGCGGGTGGCGGGATCGCCCTGAAACACGCCGGCCCGCCAGCGCCGGCTTCCGCCGGTTCGTTCCGCGAAGGCCCCCCACCCTGGTTTGGGAAAGATGGAGGTGGGGATGTTGGCGCTGACAGTCGGCATGATGCCGAAAGACGAATTGAGCAAGAGCGAGGCGGCGTCTGTGACACAGAAATATTGGTTGAGATCGATGAGGCCGGCTTGAAGGGAGACCGGCGACTTGCGAAGATCCTGTCTGTACCAGAGTTCATACACACGCTCGGAGGAAGGGGCTGCAATGTTGCTCAATCCCTGAATGTCGCCGACGGACCGCTGCGAAGGGAGCCCGCTGCGTAAAGCTTGGCCGGATACTTCAAAGCGTCCCCCCCGCCAGAGGCCGAAATCCTTCGTGTCGAAGTGAATGGCGGCCAGAACCTTTGTGTCCCCAAGCGTCCCGGGCCGGAGACCGCCGAAAAGCGTGGAAACCGACTCCGTATCAAATTGTAGAACCCACAGCGGGGCGCTTGCGGGCGCATCCAGCGACGGTTTTGCGCAAAGCGCCGGAATGCTTGCCCCGAATGTAAAGGCCGCAGCGGTCGAAAGGAGTACCCCGCACCAAGAACGAATTCCTAGTCCGCCCACCGTTCCTCCGTTGGCGCCGTTTCCCGGCGACACGAAGATGGAACGGCGAAAACGCAGGATTAGACGGCGCCGCCAGGCCTTGGCGCCCGGCATACCGTGGAAAAGCCCAAGCAAGTGCCGGGCGATAGACCACAGGCGCACGCCCCCGGCCAATTCTCTCTCCACATACGGAAGGAAGCGGTTGAGGATCTCTTCCCGCGTGGAAACGGTGCAGGACAGCCCGTAAAGATCCCGGTCCGCCCGGGCCAGCATGTAGGGATTGTGATAGGCTTCCCGGCCGATCATCACACCGTCCACCCGCTGAAGGTGCTCGAAGGTTTCTTCCAAGCTTTTGACCCCGCCGTTCAGGACGATTGAAAGCTTCGGAAACTCCTCCTTCAACCGGTAGATGCGAGAATGGCAGATCGGCGGAATTTCACGGTTTTCTTTCGGACTCAGACCCTGCAGCCAAGCCTTGCGGGCGTGGACGATAAAGACTTCACACCCGGCATCTGCCACAGTTCCGACGAATCTCCGGAGAAAATCGTAGGAGTCTGAATGATCGATGCCGATGCGGGTCTTTACGGTGACCGGGACGCTGCAGGCCGACGCCATGGCCTCAACACAGCGGGCCACGAGCCCCGGCTCGGCCATGAGGCAGGCGCCGAAGCGCCCGGACTGAACACGATCGCTTGGGCAGCCTACGTTCAGGTTAATTTCGTCATAGCCATAGTCCTGCGCAATGCGCGCACACTCCCCCAGCTCTATCGGATCGCTGCCTCCCAGTTGGAGCGCAAGCGGGTGCTGTTCTTCCGGAAAAGCGAGAAGGTTATGCCGGTTGCCGTTTGAGATCGCAGCGCCGGTGACCATTTCCGTATAGAGCAGAAGGCGCTGGGATAGGATCCGCAAAAAGCTGCGCTCGTGCCGGTCCGTGCAATCCATCATGGGCGCAACGCTGAGCCGCCGGTCAACTGTCCCCGTCACTCGCATCTCCTGGTAAGCGTTTGCCCGCTCGGGGG
>JARRNO010000097.1:10025-11482 GCA_037384885.1 Acidobacteriota bacterium | reverse complement strand
GAGCCAGGCCTGCCGGATACTTGTTTTGGCCGCTTCAATGCCCGTCAACCGCCCGTCCGAGACCAGCGGGAACACGAACAAGAAAAACACTCTGGCCAGGAAAAGCACCAGCACACCTGCCGCCGCCATCACGAGCAGCGTCCAGAGGTCTTCCCGCGGAGAAAAGGCGCCGCCCGGACGAAACAACAGCTCTGGGGCGCCCCAAAAGTTGAAGACCACGAGCCGGCCCGTCAGGTAAGCCGGGCAGGCAAGAAGAAAGACGATGAGGGGAATGGAAGCGAGCGCCACGGCGACAAAGCCCTGGGCAAAGCGCCGGAATCCCCTGAACAATGTTGCAAGAGCCGCCCGCCCGCCGTCATATTCATCCAGGATGCAGTCGTAAAGTCCGCACATGACGGGGCCCCGTATGATCCCGAACGGAACCCGGGAGGACAGGAAAGCCCCGAGCAGGTAGACCGCTAGGATCCTGGGGTACGCTTGCCGTGCGAGCCGCATGCCGGCCCGGAGGCATGTGAAGGGACGGAGAGAAAGGGCTTCGCGTTCGGTCATCCGGACTCCCTGTCAACGGTTTTCATTGTATCGCACCGGAATGAACCGGAGCAGCGAGGCCGACGCAGCCGTCTCCGTCCGGCGCCCGCGGACGGCCGCCTCTGAGATACGGGGCTCTCGCGTCATGCTAGAATGCGCATAGAAGCGTTCTCAACGACGGGAGGGGCGCAAACCATGCCTGACGAACGGAAAGACACGCGAGAGCCGCGAGAACTCAGCATCACGTTCACGGCGGGCGAATACAGCGTCCTGGTCCGGGAGACGGGCGAAGCCCTCGGTGTCCAAAGCGACCTGGCCGCCGCCAGCAAAGACACAGAGGGCCGGATCGTTTCCTTTCTCTCAGAGGACTGGGAAGAGATCGCGGGCTTTCTCTCCGTCCAGGCCAACCGCACCCGAGACAAGAAGCGGCAGCAGGAACTGGATGGCTTGATCGAGAAGATCGAAGACGCCATTTTGCTCGAGGAGGAACGGCTCGACCCTTCCGGCCTGGATTAGCCCGTTTTTCCCTTCTGCAACCGGCTGCACCGGCGGACAGGCACGCGCCTGCTGTACCAGGCTGCCTTGGTCTTCCCTGACTCGGTCAAATCCACGGCTTGAGCCGGTCTCTTATTGAGACGCCTTCGGCTGCGGCCTTTTCGCAGCCTCGAGCCTTTTGCGCCACACCGCCGCCTGTTCAGGCTTTCCCCCGGCCTTGAAGATCGACACGAGTTCGCCGCACGTTGTCACGGCCCAGGGACGAGTCGCCGCGTGGGCATTGAAGACGTTGTAGGCGGCGGTCAGCACCTTCGCAGCCTCACCGTACTTGCGTTCTTCCATCAGGCATTTGCCGAAGTTCCGGTAATAGATCCCGAGGATCCAGTCGCCTTTCGAATAAGCCTTCTGCGCCCCCACCACGTTCTTTCTGAAGA
>JARRNO010000097.1:0-9933 GCA_037384885.1 Acidobacteriota bacterium | reverse complement strand
CTGGAGGACGGGCGGCGTCCCTTCGCCACTCGCCTGTAGTTGCCCTGCCAGCGCCTGCCGGGCCAGCGGCTCGGCCTCCTTAAGCCGGCCCTGGTCTGTCAGGTCCATGGCGAGATCGTTCTTGATCCAGTTCGTCTCCGGGTGGTTGGGGCCTAGAAATTCCTCGCTCAACTTCAGGGCCCGCTTCTGGTAATGAAGGGACTGCTTGACTTGGTGAATCTGCATGAGCCCATTGCCCAAATAACGATAGGGCTCGATGAGACGCGGGTGATCGTCTCCATACAGGCGTCGGTAGATACGAACGGCAGTTCTGATGTACTCAATGGACTCCTTGACCTTTCCCAGGCTTTGGAGGGCGAAGCCGTAAAGCGCCGAATCCTGGGCGTAAGCTTCCGAGTCGGTTCCCAGGGTCCGGGCAATCGGCTTTCTTGCCTCTTTGATCACCGCGAGACCTTCCTTCCGGTGCCTGGCGTGGATCAGTTCCACAGCAAAGCGCAATCAGGGAGCGGGCCTCGAGCGTCTTCGGGTTCGTGGGGCCCAGCAGCTTCTCGCGAAGAGCCAGGGCCCGCCGGATCTGCACCTCACCCTCCACCGGCGCGCCGTTCATGGCCATGGTTTCGCCGAGAGTCGCCCTCAGGTCGGCTTCAACCGCCGGGTCGATGGAGGACCGGCCGTTGAGTGTCTTGGCGGCATGCCGCAAAACGTCAAGCACGGTCAGCGGCTTGCCCTGCGGCGCCGCGTAGACACCTCCGGATTCCCTCATCCCGAGCAGGGACGTCTGCCGTGGATTGAAGGGGTTTGCCGAATTGAACATGTCCGTCAGGAAGCTGCTCACGGCCTGGGCCTGTCGTCGTTCCCGGGACGCCCTCATGGCGAAGGCGGTGCTGACGATGGACGCCGTGACGGACACGAGCAGCACCGCGGTTGCGGCGCCGAAGACCAGTTTATTTCTCCTGGCGAACACCCTGATCTGATAATAGAGGCTTGGCGGGCGGGCGCTGATGGGTTCGTTCCGCAAGAACCGGTCGATGTCCTGCTTTAATTCCTGCGCCGACTGGTATCGCCGTTTCCGGTCGATCTCCAGAGCCTTCAACACGATCGTTTCCACATCTCCGCGCAGGGCGCCGACCAGGCTGGAAGGCCGGGAAATGGCGTGCTCCTTGATGATCATCAGCGCATTGGGAACGGTAGTGCCGCCGGCGTCGTACGGCAGTTTGCCCGTCAGGAGCTCGTAGAGGATCACCCCCAGTGAGTAGACATCGCTCCGTACGTCCAGATCGTGCGGGTCTCCCTCCACCTGCTCGGGGGACATGTACTGGAGTGTCCCCACGAGCTGTCCAGCCTCGGTCTGAAGCGTCGTGACCGCCTGATCCGAGTCCGTGGCCCGCGCCACTCCGAAATCGATGATCTTGGGATTTCCGTCCGGGTCCACGAGAATATTGTCCGGCTTGAGATCCCGGTGGATGATGCCCTTCTGATGGCCGTGCTGCACCGCGTCGCAGACCTCGGCAAAAAGCTCCAGGCGCTTCCGGATGGAAAGCCCGGCGTCTTGGGCGAACTCCGTCAGGGCTTTGGCGCCCGCCACGTATTCCATGGCGAAGAAGGGAACAGCCGTCTCTCCTTCCATGTAGGTGTCGGCTTCATAGATCTGGGCGATTCCGGGATGCTTGAGATACCGCCGGCGGCGACAATTCGCTTGAGATGGTAGCGGCCGATTTCGGCCGGCACCCCCGCCGGCAAACTCCGAGCCTCGGAATCCATCGTCGGTGCGGCGCTCTTTTCGCGATTGTCCTTATCGTGAAGGGATTCGCCTTCGGGTGGTTTTCTGTGCTCACCCATCGCAGTGCCTCCAAGGAGATGCCGGATTGATTGGGAAACCTTCTCCTTTCGTACAATGTACCGTTCATTGAAGCGGGACGCAATAAGACTGCCATTTTCTCAACATAAGAGCGCGTTGACTTCGCCGCAGGGCGGGAGTACCGTAAGGGCAGGCTCTTTCTACAGCTTTGCTTGCTTTATACGGGGGTATTTTGAGAACCGTGAACCTGCCTGAAGCCGTCCCGGGGACTTGTGTCCGGTTGAAACGCATCGCTTGTCATGGTTCGCGGAAGGCGTACCTTTAGGAATTGAATTTGATATGCCGCCATGAAGGAGGAAGGATATGAAAGAAGATCCCACACTGCCGCCGTCCCCCAGCACACAGACCTTAAAGGCCAAGGGCGCACCATCCCCCGCCTCGCCGCCGGAAGGTTCATCTTGCTGCGCGCCGGCATGCGAGCAAATGAATGACTTGCTCTGTCTGTATGCCGAGGCCGGCTCAACCTCTGACATTGCTGCACTCCGCATCGATCTCGCTCGTAAGAGCCTCAAGCAGCAGATCGATCACGAGCGGAAGATGCTCAAGCTTTACGAAGAGTTCCTGAAGGAGCTGGAGCAGCCGGCCGGGCCGCCCAAGGGGCTCCCCCGCAAGAAGAAAAAATAGGCCGGCCACCGGAGGACGGCAGTCAACGAATTCCGACCCGGTGGCCCCGCAGAAATAGACCGCCGGCTCGAACCGTTGAAGAAGTGTGTCGTTTCCTGGGCAAACATACCTCTCTCCGGGGATCGAAGCGACACGCCGGCAAAACCTTCGGATGCAAGGAAGGCAGGCGAGCGAGAGGCGACATGCCCGGTCCCGTTTGCCTGTGCAGCCGATCACTGAGAGAAGCCTGGGTAAAGGAGATCAACCATGGCAAAGATCACGTTCAAGGGAAATCCGGTCGAAACGAGCGGCGCGCTGCCCTCCGTCGGGGACGCCGCGCCCGATTTCAAGCTTACCGGCGGGGACCTCGCCGACGTCTCCCTCGGGAATTTCCAGGGAAAGCGCAAACTGCTTAACATCGTCCCCAGCCTGGACACGGGCGTCTGCGCCGCTTCCGCCCGCCGTTTCAATCAGGAGGCAGCCAAGGTTCCCAACGCCGTTCTCCTCACCGTGTCCTGCGACCTCCCCTTCGCCCAGAAGCGGTTCTGCGAATCCGAGGGGATCGACAAAGTCGTCCCGCTGAGCGAACTGCGGGACCGGAACTTCGGCCGCGATTACGGCGTCAGGATCACCACAGGTCCATTGGCCGGGCTGCTCAGCCGCGCCGTCGTCGTGGTGGATGAAAACGACAAGGTCGTTTATACCCAGCAAGTGCCCGACATCGCCCAGGAACCGGATTACGACAAGGCCCTGGCTTCCCTCAGGGGACAATAGAGCAAGACAATTTCCTGGAAACCGTGCGCCGGCGGGTCCTTGCGAGTGGCCCGCCCGGCGCTGTCCCGCTGCTACGGCATTTGGTCGCCTCCACATCTTTTACCCCCCGCCAACAGGGCCCTTACGAGCCGCTTGACAACGCCTTGGATTGTCCCTAAATTCTCCACTGTAAACACTTAGGTCTTGAATGCACGCGGAAAGCTTGAACCGGTGGACGTTATTCGTGTGCATGTCGTGAAGGGACGACCCTTCTGGACGTGTCCGTAACACCCGCTTCCAGCCCCTCCGGACCCCCTGGAAGCGGAGATTTCCCCGGGGTCCGGAGGAGGGGCCAGGCGATAGCCGGCGGCGGCGCGGCAAGGCCGACGCAGACCACAACCGACCCTGATCTGAATGTCCCCCAGGCATAGATTCTGGAGCGCATCTCAGCGTGGTGTTATTCCCCACCGGAGGCGCCGCAGGGGATTTGTCATCTTTTCAGGGGAGGGGGTGCGCTCTCTGCAGATAAAGCCTTATTGAGGAAACGCACCGCGCCCCATTGAGCTGCCGCCGGATCGCAAAACAAACAATCAACAGGCGCCAAGAGCCAGTTCGTATCGTGTTGGAGTTCGTATTTTCGTGATTCGGCGGCCCGGACCGGAGGAGGCTGGGGTCGAGACGACCGCCATGGAGGGGAGAGCGATGTTAAAGAAGAACAATCGTCGATTGATCGTGAAGTGCGTGGTCCTGGCCGCCGCGTTTGTCTTTGCCGCCGGGTTGGCGCTTCAGGCCAAGGGGCCGCCGGAAGGCAAGGGGCCGGGAGGGGGAGAAACCGCCGGCGTCAACAACCTGTCTTTCCCGGTGCTGTTCTCTGACGGCTTTGGACTGACCGGCCAGTCCCTGGCCACGGCGACCGGGCTTCCCGGCGCACCGGGTTACGAGAAGTTCGAAGGCGTTTATGCCTGCCTCGAGGATCCCTGCATCACCTACTGGTATCTCCAGCAGGACCCGGACAACGTCTGGCAGGCGAGTTACATCGACGGGACCGGCGCACCGGTGAACGTGAACTCGGTCGACTGGGGGGACAACCTCGAATCCACGACCTGGAGCACGACGTCGAAAGTCCGTGTGGAGGTCGTTCTTTTTCAGAACCTGGTTCCCAATGAAGCCGTCTTCGGCTACACCATGGGCTTCATCGGAGGACTCGGCAAGGACGAGATGTGGGGCACCAGCACGGTCAAATACACGGCGGCTGAAGCCACCGTCTATTCCAACCTCGCCCGGCTGACGATCCAGAAGATCGCCTCACAGGCCGCGCCGAACCTGGCGTGGGAAGCTGCCAGCGGCCAGTGGGTCGGAACGGACGCCATCTGCGACCCGGTTTTCAACGGGGCCGTATGGGAAGCTTACGGCGGAGTGGATGGACCGACGGGCGGATACTCGGCCGAGATCAACGTCAAGGGCAAGGTGATTTACGGCTACAACCTCGACATGAGAAACGTCCTGCTCAGCGACCCGACCGAGCCGCGCGACGGCTGGTACCGGCTGACCTTCAGTTTCGACAACAATCCCGCCGTGACGGGCTATACGTTGAATACCTTCTTCACCGAGGCGACCGAAATCTATGTCACCCCGGGTGAAGAGATCACGACGCTGGCCGAACCCACCGGCTACCAGGCTGTGATCGTTCCCGCGCTAAATCTGAGCTACATCGATATTTACATCCAGGCCCGCAGCGGCGGCGGGGGCGGCGGCGGTAAAGGCGGCGGCGGCGGTGGAGGCGGTGGCCACAAGTGAACCCCGTCGTTCCAGAGAGAAGGGGAGAGCGATGAAGTGAAATCAAGAAATTAAATTCCCCGGTTGTCTTCAATCGAGGGGGGACTTTGCGGGCGGCCGCCTTTCACGCGGCCGCCCTTTTCTTTCTTCACGCCTCAAGATGCGTTAACTTGGTGGCATGATCGTCAGCGCCAGCCGCCGCACGGACATTCCCGCCTATTACATGTCCTGGTTCATGAACCGGGTCGCCGCCGGCTGGTGCGACGTTCCCAATCCCTACAATCCCCGCCAGGTGTCCCGGCTGTCGCTGCGGCGCGAGGACGTGGAGGCCTTCGTCTTCTGGACGCGCGCCCCCGGCGCCTTGTCCGAGGCCCTGCCGAAGCTGGACGGCATGGATTATCCCTCGTACGCCACGATCACCGTCACGGCCTACCCGAAAGACCTGGAGCCCTTTCTGCCCCCGCTCGAGAGGCGGCTCGACGATTTCCGCCGCCTGAGCGATCTGGCCGGCCCGCGCCGCTGCGTGTGGCGCTATGACCCCGTGATTCTCTCCAACTGGACAAACGACGCCTGGCACCGTGAGACCTTCGGGCGGATCGCCCGGGCGCTTCAAGGCCATTCCAGCCGCGTGGTCCTGAGCTACCTGGACCTGTACCGCAAAACCGGGCGAAGGCTGCGGAAGCTCGAAACTGAAGGCTTCCGGCTGGCGGGGCATGAGCCGCTAAGCCCCGCCGTCTCTTCTTTGATGCGCGACCTGGCCGCCATCGCGGCCGAACACGGCTTCTCTGCGCAAACCTGCGCCGAAGAGGACACGGCCGAATCGTGGAAGATTTCACCGGGCCGCTGCATCGATCCCGGATTGTTGAACGACATCTACGGGCTGAAGCTGCCCTGTCGAAAGGACCCCGGCCAGAGAAAGGCCTGCCTGTGCACCGTCAGCCGGGATATGGGCATTGCCGACACGTGCCTGGCAGGCTGCGCCTACTGCTACGCCACGTCTTCTCACGAAGCGGCCGCGGCGCGGCGCAAACGCCATTCGCCCGGCGCAAGCGCGCTGCTGGGCGTCTGAACGCGCGCCTGAAACCGCCCAAACCCGGCGGCGAATACAATGTCCAGATGATTCAGGAAACGGCTTGGAGGCTCCGTCGCATGCGCTCCAGCGGTCCGGTCACCGGCGCGGGCAGGTCCAGCCGGCTGCCCGCCTCCAGAAGCGGAACCAGAAGCGCCAGTTCCGGCCCGGACTCCTCGCCGGTGATTGCCACGCGCAGCGGATGGAACAGTCCCCTGCCCTTCACGCCCGTGGCTTCTTTCACGGCCTTCGTCACGTCCTTGAAGGCCCCGGGAACCGAAAGGTCCGCCTCGGCGCCCTTTTCCAGGAAGGTCTCGATGACCCGCCGCGCCTCGGGCTCCGCCAGCGTTTGCCGGCAGGCCTCGTCCATCGCTTCCGGCCGGAAGACGAAGACGGGATCGCTGGCGGATTCCGCGTCCGACAGCACCTCGATGCGGTCGAGCATCAGCCGGGCGAGATCGCCGGCCCACGTTTCCACCGCCTGCGATATTTCGCCCTGCGGGAGCCGGCCGGCCGCCTGCATGTAGGGCTTGAGCGCCTCCATCAGCGAGGCGTCGTCCAGGGCCTTGAGATGCTCGCGGTTCAGATAGCGGAACTTGGGTTCGTCGAAGACCGCGGCGGCCTTGTTGACGCGCTCCAGGTCGAAGCGGTCTTTCAATTCGTCGAGGCCGAAGACTTCTCGGCCGTCCGGATCAGACCAGCCGAGCAGGGCGAGCCCGTTGGCCATGGCGCCGGGCAAGAATCCCCTGGCGCGGAAGGCGTCCAGCGACACGTCGCCGTGGCGCTTGGAGAGCTTGCCGCCGTCGGGCCCCAGGATCATGGACAGGTGGGCGAACTGCGGGGGATCAAACCCGAGCGCTTCATAGACGAGAACCTGCTTCGGCGTGTTCGACAGGTGGTCTTCACCGCGGATGACGTGCGTGATGTGCATGAGCGAATCGTCCACGACCACGGCGAAGTTATAGGTGGGCGAGCCGTCGGGTCTCACGATGATGAAGTCCCCGAAGGCGCTCGTGTGGATGGACACCGCGCCCCGCACCAGGTCCCGAAAGGACACGTAATGCGGCGTCGTTCTCAACCGGATGGCGGGGCGCCGCCCCTCCGCTTCGAGCGCTTGGCGCTGGGGGCCGGTCAGGGCCCGGCACGTGCCGGGATAGACGTAGGCCTTGCCAGCCGCGCGGGCCGCCTCGCGGCCCTTATTCAGCTCTTCCTGGGTGCAGTAACACCGGTAGGCCTTGTCTTCCTCGAGCAGCCTGTCCACGTATTCGCGGTAGGTGCCATAGCGTTCGGTCTGCCGGTAGGGGCCGTATTCGCCGCCCGCGTCAGGGCCTTCGTCCCAGTCCAGCCCCAGCCATCGCAGGTCTTCGAGGACCGAAGCCATACTTTCGTCGGTGGAGCGCTCGGCGTCCGTGTCCTCGATGCGCAGCACGAAGACACCGCCGCGACGGCGTGCATAGAGCCAGTTGAAGAGCGCCGTCCGCACGTTTCCCAAGTGCAGGTGGCCCGTGGGCGAGGGCGCGAACCGGACGCGAAGGGGGGTGGTCTCGGGACTCATCGTTCCTCCAGGCGAACCCTTATTTTAAGCGGCCCGGCGTGGATTTGGCAAGTCTTGGCCGGGGCCGGCGCGCCGGCCAAGCGGCCCAATTCACAGGGAGGATGAGAGGATGGGAGGGAAAGCGTTTGAACTGTGGAGAAAAAAAGAATCAAGCCACAGAGATCATAGAGGCCGCTTTGCGGCCGGACAGGCCCGCTGGCGCAGGCGCTGGCGCGCCTTGCCGCTCCGGCCAAGAGCCAACATGCGGGGTCGATCGGCTTGCCCTAATCAAAAGTGTGCAAACTTCTTGACAGAACCGACTTCCAACAGCAGCTAATTGTCAGCGAATGAGTTTGATATCGCAACTCGCCTTTTAACCCCTTCAAAGAGGACTCCACTTTTATCTTTGAAGATAATCGGTGAACGCACCTCGGGTGAAGAGTGCGCCATATCACACCATGAGCCTTTCCTTTCGGCAGACTCAACCTCTGTCCATGGTATGAAGATGTCCCCATAGAAATACAAACAAATTACCAGGCCCTCTTCCATAAGCGAGACCGTATTTTTAGGCTTGCAGTATAATGAGTAAATGGGATTCTGATCTATCCAACAATGAAACCATTGCAGCCCAAAACAAATAGGGCGCACAGACAACGCTCTGGTCCCCATTGTCTCGTTTGGAGGGCGCCTCCGTTTCTTTTCGCCAAAGGGGCCATAGGGCCACTGATAAATACTGAGTGAAATGATCAGAGCGATAAAGGCAAGACATGTGACAAGGAACACGAAAAAAGAAACGATTTGCAATATCCCGCCGTAGTTCATCCTCCGTGATGACACGTAAAGGATTCCCACACCGAATCCGACAGATTCCCACGCTACAGCTCGCCTACTCATTTAACTGCTCCCACATTCCGCAATCAGCCGCAGTACGTCATTTTTAATCACGCCCCCCACTCTTACATGTTACCTGCCCCCAGCCCCCCCTAGTCTGTGGCAAGGGCTCGTGGGTAGCTATTTCGCTTTATAAGACGAACATTGGGTTCCTCAACAAGATACTTGCGATCTTTTCCCGGTTTGAAGCGGATGACCAATTCATATGCCTGAGGTTTAAGCAGCCAATGCTCTCACATCCAGGTCGTCCAAACCGCCTTAGGGGGAGTATAAAGAACTTTTATCGTCCCTCTTGGATCAATATAGAGAAGGTTGGGCCTTGGGCCTGACCATAGCATGCCCACCATGTCCAGCTCTACGCCACCAGCATCATTTGTTCCTTTAAGGAATGGATCCTTTGCCATAGCCTCGACACCATGCGGACGATCTTCAGACCAAAGCCCCTTTTCTACCTTGTAGCATCGAATCACCTGGCGGCGCCATATGATCAGGCTGGCTCTTTCAACGGCAACAGCTAGCACGATGAGCGATGACAACAGCCACAGAAAGTAGCGCAGCTTTAACAGTCTCACGGCATTCCTCCTTATATTCCTCCTTATCTTGAAGATTTTGCCGGGACCTCGGCTTGTTTTCTTGTCAGCAGTTCTATCAATGACTTGTCGTTGTTCTTACGAGCAATGGACAGCGCCGTCTGACCGTCTGAATTGGCAATTTCGGGGTTTGCTCTATGGTCCATTAAGAGCATGACGCAATTCCTATTTTCTTCCATAACAGCAACAATCAAAGCCGTGTTGCCCAACTTAGTTTTGGCATCAATTTCAGCCCCGTTCCTTAGAAGTGTTTCTGCCAGCTTTGCATGGCCAAAGCCACATGCATACATCAACGGCGTGATCCCCATGGCGTTCGCCAAATTGGGATTTGCATGATGACTTAGAAAGAGATCTATTAGGACCGGGTTCTTTCTGTTTATAGCCCAAATCAAGGGCGTATTTCCCCAGACATCTTTTACGTTCACATTTGCTCCCCGTGACAATAGTAGCTTCGCGATCTTCGTGCGATTAAGCATGGCGGCGTCGAGTAACAATGTATTGCCTCCGCCTCCCCTCGCATTGACATCCACACCATGATCAAGCCTATATTCCTAAAGCTTAACATCCCCCTTTTCGATCGCCTCTATCATTAATGGCTCACTTTCCGATTTCCGTGTGCAGGCCACACCAAGAATCAACGGGCCTAACATAAAGATTAAAATTAGCATACGCCACGTCTCGCCCCTCACCATCTCATCACTCCGCTCAATATCTGTCTCAACAGCCTATGCGCCCAAATTTCGCGGCCCTGGTGGGCGAGGCATTGTCCCACCGTTCAATTCATGGGTTCCTAACTTGCACTCCTATCGCACTACAACAACGGCTACAGACACGACCTTCCTTTCGTCTGCAACAACCG
>JARRNO010000096.1:7526-9064 GCA_037384885.1 Acidobacteriota bacterium | reverse complement strand
TTTTCCGGCGCTTCGGCGAAGAGCCTCACGCCCGAAGGATCGCCGCCGCGATCGTCAGGAGGCGGGCCGAGTCGCCGCTCAAGAGCGCCGCAGAGCTTGCCCGGCTGGTGGAAGAAGCCGTGCCGTTTCACATGCGGCGAGGCCGGGTCCATCCGGCGACACGCATCTTTCAGGCCCTCCGAATTCATGTGAACGACGAGCTTTCCGGTCTCGACCGGTTTCTTCGCGAGGCGCTGGATGTGCTGGAGCCGGGCGGCAGGCTCGCCGTGCTTGCCTATCACTCCCTGGAGGACCGGCAGGTGAAAAAGACCTTCCGCGATTTGTCGAGGGGGTGCATCTGTCCGCCCCGGATGCCCGTGTGTGGCTGCGGTCGGGAACCCTTGCTGCGGTTGACGCCTCGGCGCGCCATCAAGGCGGGCGTCGAAGAGTTGGACCGGAATCCTTCGGCGAGAAGCGCCCGGCTTCGCGTAGGAGTCAAGACATGACGGAACCGGCCATTCAGAACAACCCGATCCGGCAGCCCGACCAGAAAGGCCTGGCGGACGCGCTGCGCCTGATCGCGTTCTTCTTTCTCCTGGCCGGACCTTTTGTGCTGTACGTGGCGTTGTCGGTCCACCAGCTCCAGGCGGAATACCAGCTCTCGAAGCTGGTTTCACAGCGCCAGGCGCTGGTGAAGGAACGGGACCGGCTGCGCCTTGAGAAAGCGTCCCTGCTGAGTCTGAAGCGGGTGAGCGCCATTGCGAAGGACAAGCTGGGCATGGTCCCGGAAGGGCCGCTTGAGCCCAGCGTGGGTGGTTCATCGGATCCTGCTGTTGGGGGACGGTAGGGCCGGACGGAGGCGCGTGTGGCGGTAGCCAGAACGCGAATGTGGTGCTTTATGGCGGGGCTCTTCGCCGTAGGAGCCGTGGCGGCCGCACGTCTGGTGTGGCTCCAGGGCTTTCACCACGATTATTATGAAAAGATGGCGCGCAGCCAGGTGGAGGAGCGCATCGAGGTTGACCTGCCGCGCGCCACCCTGACCGACCGCAACGGCTTGGTGCTTGCCGCAAGCGTCCGGACGCCGTCTCTCTATACGTTCTCGCCCAAGAAGCTCCGGGCGCCCGTTCCGCTGGCGCGGGCGATCTCCAAACTCAGCGGAGAATCGACCCACGAAACCCTCGAGAAAATGAAGGGCCGCAATACCTTTACGTGGCTC
Source organism: Acidobacteriota bacterium (assembly GCA_037384885.1). GTDB lineage: Bacteria > Acidobacteriota > UBA4820 > UBA4820 > DSQY01 > JARRNO01. The sequence goes on along the minus strand of JARRNO010000096.1, from coordinate 7,869 downwards.
GCCCGGAAGCTTCCCTTTCGCGACATGGACGCGGCGAAGGTGATCTGCACGAAATTCAAGGGGTGCTCCATGATGGACGAATGGGGCCGGGACTACCCCAATGGGACGCTTGCCGCAAACCTCATCGGCTGCATGGGGGTGGACAAGGGCTTGTCCGGCCTCGAAAGCCAGTGGAACGATCAGCTCAAGGGCGGTAAGCGCCACTACATCGTCATGCGCGACGCCGTCTCCACCACCCTGATCCCCCTCGATCTGGTCTCGGACGTGGACCCCGAACCGCCCACGATCAAGCTCACTCTGGACGGTCCCATCCAATACCAGGCCGAGCAGGTGCTCGGCGAAA
>JARRNO010000096.1:0-7509 GCA_037384885.1 Acidobacteriota bacterium | reverse complement strand
GCGACGGAGTGGCCATCGTGCTTGATCCAAACAACGGGGACATTCTGGCCATGGCCGTCCGGCCGACCTTCGATCCCAACCGCCCCCTGGCCTACCCGCCCGCCGACTGGCGGAACCACGCGGTGTTGGATGCGTACGAGCCCGGCAGCACTTTCAAGATCGTCACGCTGGCCGCCGCCCTGGAAACCGGCCTGTATCAGCCCGGCCAGGAAGTAGACGTGGGAAACGGCACCATGTGGGTGGGCAATACGAGAATCCACGACGATGAGCCGCCCAAGGCGCCCGAGTACAATCTCGGCCAGATTCTGGCCTACTCCTCCAACGTCGGGGCGGCCAAGATCGGCATGGCGCTCGGGCCCGAGACCCTGTACCACTACATCCGCCTTTTCGGCTTCGACCAGGTGACGTCGCTGCACCTCAGGGGGGAGACGCCCGGCTTCCTGAGGCCGCCTTCCGAGTGGACGTCCTTGTCGCTGCCCGCGCTGTCCTTCGGCCAGGAATTGAGGGTGACACCCCTGCAGCTTTCCCTGGCGTACGCCTGCCTGGCCGAGGGCGGCATGAAGGTGAATCCCCGGATCATCCTGGACGGCGCCGTGCCGCCGGCGAGGCGGATCATCTCGGCCCGGACGGCGGACATCCTGACCCGCATGCTGGAACTGGTGGTGAAGGAAGGGACGGGAACCGGCGCCGCCATCCCGGGATTCACCGTGGCGGGAAAGACTGGGACGGCGCAGAAGATGGGAATCAAGACGCACGGGACCCATAAACCGTTCATCGCCTATTTTGTGGGCTTCGCGCCCGCCACGCGTCCCGCGGTGGTCACGCTGGTCATGGTGGACGAACCTTCCACGAAAATCTACGGCGGCCAGATCGCCGCGCCGGCTTTTTCAAAGATAACGGCCTTCGCGCTGAAGAGGCTGGGGGTCGCTCCAGCCGCCAACCCCGTTCCCAGGTTGGACATGGCGAAGCTGGAGGGAACCCCGTGAAGAGAGCGCCCGTCACCCTCAGGGATTTGCTGCCGCGCGTGCCCCACTCTTCGATGGTGGGCCGGACGGACGTGACGCTGACCGGGATTACGTGCGACTCCCGAGAAGTGCTTCCCGGCGACATGTTCGCGGCGCTCCAGGGGTACCAGCAGGACGGCCGGCGGTTCATTCCCGAGGCGATCCGGCGGGGAGCGGCCGCCGTGTTGTGCCATGACAGGCCGCTGGAGCCTTTGCCGGCCTCTGTTCCCTGCCTGATCTGCCCGAGCGACCGGGAGGCCTTCTCTGCGGCGAGCGCGGAGATCTACCACGTCGCCGACTCCGAGGTGGATTTGGTGGGCGTGACCGGGACCAACGGCAAAACCACGGTGACGTACCTGCTCAGAAATATCGTCCGAGTGACGGAACCTTGCGGACTTCTTGGAACGGTGGAATACGACGACGGCGACGGCGTGCTGGAAGCCGACCGGACCACGCCGGAAGCCCACACCATCCATAAATGGATCCGCGCGCTTTCGGACCGGGGGATCGCCACCGGAATCATGGAAGTATCCTCTCACGCGCTGGCGCTGCACCGTGTAAGAGGATTGAAGTTCAGGGCGGCGGCCTTTACGAATCTGAGCCGCGATCATCTGGACTTTCATCCCACCATGGAGGCCTATTTCGCCGCAAAGAGGAAGCTCTTCACCCAGCTGTCGGAGGACGGCCTCGCTGTGATCAACGTGTCCGATCCCTACGGCGCCCGCCTGGCCAAGGATCTGAAGCGCAGCCGCGTCGTCCGGGTGGTGGAACGCGGCCGCGGAGATATCTGTCCGAAGAATATCAGCGTGGATTTCACCGGTATTCACGGCACCTTCCGGACGCCGGAGGGGACCTTGCAGGTGGATTCGCCCCTGACCGGCTGGTTCAACCTTCAGAACCTGCTTGTGGCGTCCGGAGCGGCGATCGCCATGGGCGTTCCCCTGGAGGCCATTTCCGAAGGCATACGGACGCTTTCAGGCGTGCCGGGGCGCATGCAGCGGATCGACTTTGGCCAGCCGTTCAGCGTCTTCGTGGATTTTGCCCATACGGACGATGCGCTGAAAAAGACCCTCAGCACCGTGCGGGACTTGAACCCTTCCAGGCTCATCACCGTCTTCGGCTGCGGAGGAGACCGCGACCGGAGCAAGCGTCCGCTTATGGGAGCCGTGGTGGCCCGGTTGAGCGACGTCGTTGTGCTTTCGACCGACAACCCGCGATCCGAGGACCCGGCCGCCATCGCCGCCGAGGTGGAACCGGGCGTCCGGGCCGAACTCGGGGCGGGCAAGGAGTTCGTCACAGTGCTCGACCGTCGTGAAGCCGTGCGCCACGCCCTGTCCATCGCCCGATCCGGCGATGCGGTCGTGGTAGCCGGTAAGGGGCACGAACGGGGGCAGATCCTGAAGGATGCCGTCGAACCCTACCATGACCCCACGGTAATCTCGGAAATACTGGAGGAGTTGGGATGGCGAGGATGAGCTTCACGCTTCAGGAACTCGCCCTCCACGCATCCGGGCGCGTGGTGCGCGATACGGCGCGGCCGGTCTCAGGCGCGGCGCTTGATTCCAGGACCGTGCAACCGGGGATGCTTTTTGCAGCTCTGGCCGGGGACCGGGTCGACGGCCACGACTTTTGCGGCGACGCGGTCAAGCGGGGCGCGGCGGCCCTCCTGGTGCAACGGGACATTGCTGCTGACGGCTCCGCGGGGATCATCCGGGCGCCGAGCGTTGAAGGTGCCCTTCAAGAGCTTGGAAAGTCCTGCCGGGCGGCCTTCCAGGGCAAAGTACTGGGCGTGGTGGGTTCCGCTGGAAAAACGACCACCAAGGAGTTTCTCGCGGCGGTCCTCGCGAGAAAGGCCGCCACGGAGAAATCCCCCGGCAACCGCAACAATTTGCTGGGTCTGCCGGAAAGCCTTATGAACCTTGACCAGGAAGCTGCTTTTTGGGTCCTGGAGCTCGGCATCAGCCGCCCCGATGAGATGGCCGAACTGGCGCCCATTGCTCTTCCGGACGGCGTGGTTTTCACGACCATTCAGCCCGTACACCTGGAATTTTTCCCATCGCAGAGGGCGATTTTCGAGGAAAAGGCCCGCGTGCTGAACTGGACCGACAACGAGGGCTTTGCCGTCGTGAACGAAGACGATCCCTACCTGTCGTCGCTGGTCCTGCCGCCGGGCATGCGGCGGCTCTCGTACGGGGCCTCGGCCCGGGCGGACGTCAGGCTGCTCAATCTGCGGGAAGCCCCGGATGGGTCTCAGCATTTCGAACTCGCCTACCGGACAGAAGCCGTTCCGGTTCATCTCCCGCTCTCGGGCCGGCACCAGGCATGGAATTTCGCAGCGGCCTGCGCCGGCGGATTGGCCTGCGGCATGAAGATCGAACAGGCGGCCGCCGCGGCGCAAGCCCTGAAACCGGCGCCGCACCGTGGGGAAACCGCCTTACTCGCAGACGGAATCCTTTTGGTGGACGATTCCTACAATTCAAACCCGAACGCGGCGGCCTCTGTTTTAAAGAGCTTGTCCGGGAAGGGGCGGCGCGTTGCCGCGGTGCTCGGACAGATGAACGAACTGGGTCCCGAGTCGAGACGGTTCCACCAGGAAACAGGGAAGCTGGCCGGAGACTGCGTGGACGTCCTGCTGGCCGTGGGAAATGAAGACGCCCTGGCGCTGTGCGAGGAGTTTGCACGGACCGGAAAGCCGGCCCACCATGAAGCAGCCTGGGAAAACGGCGCGGAGTGGATCGCCTCCCAGCTGGAGGCGGGCGATGTTCTTCTGGTCAAGGGAAGCCGGACCGTCGGGCTGGAAGGCCTGGTCCAGTGGTTGAAGCAGAGAGGGGGGCGGGCCTGATGCTTTACCATTTCCTGTTGCCGCTTCAATCCTACTTTTCTCCCTTCCGGCTCATCCGGTACATCACCTTCCGGGGGGCCTTGGCGATTGCGCTGTCGTTCCTGATCTGCGTTCTGATGGGACCGGTGTTTATCCGGATGCTGAAAAAATGGAACATCAAGCAGTTCGTCCGGGATGAAGGCCCCAAAGCCCACCAGGTCAAGACGGGCACCCCCACCATGGGCGGCCTTCTCATCCTGACAGCAGTCGTCGTGTCCACTCTCCTCTTCATCCGGTGGAATACGCCGTTCTTTTGGATTCTGCTGTTCGTGACGCTGGCCTTCGGGGGGATCGGGTTCCTGGACGACTACCTGAAGATGCGGCGCCGCAAGAACCTGGGCCTGACGTCCCGGCAGAAGTTCGTGCTGCAGATTGCGGCGGCGACGGCCGTGGCCGTCTTTCTGTACGTCTACGCCCGGGCCGGGCCTTACGAAACGACCCTGACCGTCCCGTTCTTCAAGAATTTCCGGCCGGAGCTGGGCCTGTGGTTCATCCCCTTCGCCGTCCTCGTCGTCGTGGGGTCTTCGAACGCCGTGAACCTGACCGACGGCCTGGACGGGCTGGCGATCGGATCCACGCTGATCGCCGCCGCGACCTACACGGTACTCAGCTACGCCGCCGGGAACGCCATTATCTCCAATTACCTGGACATCCCCAACGTGAAGGGGGCAGGAGAGCTGGCCGTCTTCGCCGCCGCGCTTGTGGGCGCGAGCATGGGTTTTCTCTGGTACAACGCCCACCCGGCCCAGGTGTTCATGGGAGACGTGGGATCGTTGGCTCTGGGAGCCGCCATCGGAACGCTGGCGCTCATCGTCAAAGAGTCGCTGCTCCTGGTGATTGTCGGGGGGCTTTTCGTGATCGAGGCCCTGTCGGTGATCCTTCAAGTGGGATCCTACCGCTGGCGGAAAAAACGGATTTTCAGATGTGCGCCCATCCATCACCATTTCGAACTCGGCGGATGGGCGGAAACCCAGGTGGTGATCCGTTTCTGGATCCTGGCCCTCCTCTTTTCGCTCCTGGGCCTGGCCACCTTGAAGCTGCGGTGATTGCATGAATATTCTCGTCGCGGGATTGGGACAATCTGGGATCGGGGCGGCGCGCCTGGCGCTGGAGACGGGGCATGCCGTGTCCGGCTGCGACCGCGCGCCCGAAGGGTCACTGCCCGCGGCGGTGGAAGAACTGAAACGCTCCGGCCTGAACGTTCACGGGGCCGGCATGAGTCCATCCCTGCTGGAAAACAGGGACCTGCTCATTCTCTCGCCGGGGGTGCCCAGGGCGTCTGAACTTGTCCAGTCGGCTCTGAGCCGGGGTGTTCCCGTGATTGGAGAGATCGAGTGGGCGGCCCGACACGCGTCGGGCCGAATCGCGGCGGTGACCGGAAGTAACGGCAAAAGCACAACGACTATGCTGCTCGGCGACCTGTTGAAGACCGCCCACGCCGATACCCGCGTCGGCGGAAATCTGGGCGTTCCTTTCAGCGATATCGTGAGAGACGACACGCCCGAGACGTGGTATGTGCTGGAGCTGTCGTCGTTTCAACTCGAGAGCCTGGTCGATTTCCACGCGGACGCCGCGCTCTTGCTCAATATCACGCCGGACCACCAAAATCGTTACGCGAGCTTCCAGGATTACGCGGCGGCCAAGGGCCGGATCTTTGTCAACCAGACACCGGGCGATTTCGCCGTTTTCAACGCGGACGACGCCCTGGCGGGGGAATATGCGCTGGCCTCGCCGGCGGCTCACGTTCCCTTCAGCATCCATTCGGAGCCCGAGGAGGGCGCCTTCGTAAAGGACCGGCGGGGCGTTTTGAGACGGCGCGGCCGGGAAACGGTCCTGTTCGAGGCCGGCGACTGGCGGCTTCCTGGAGAGCACAACCTGGAAAACGCCCTTGCTGCCTGCGTGGCCGGCGTTTGCGCCGGCGCCGACCCCGAGAGCTTCGGACCGGTCCTGCGGGAATTCAAAGGCCTGCCGCACCGCATGGAACGCATCGGGGAGGTGAACGGAGCCGCGGTCTACAACGATTCCAAGGCGACGAACGCCGACGCCGTTCTGAAGGGCCTGACGGCCTTCCAATCCGGAGTGATCCTCCTTCTGGGAGGCCGTGACAAGGGCGCCGAATGGGCGGACCTTTCGGAATCTGTCCGCCGGCGCTGCCGAACCGTGGTGGCCTTCGGTGAAGCGCGGGACCGCGTGGCGGCCGCTTTAGGCGGGGTGGCCGAACTCATTTCGTGCGCCACTCTCAAGGATGCAACAGCCCGCGCCCTGGACATGGCCGGGCCCGGAGACACAGTTCTGCTCTCGCCCGGAGCGGCGTCGTTCGACGAATTCCAGAACTTCGAGGACCGGGGCGACCGATTCCGGGACTGGGTGCTGGGGAGGGCGGTCTGATGGCAAGCCGGGTGCTTCGTTTCAACCGGACTCTCATGGCCGTGTCCCTGTCACTGGTGATACTGGGCCTGGTGATGATTTACTCATCTTCAGCGGTTCTGGCTCTGACGAGGAAAGGCAGCCCGAATTACTTCTTCATCCGGCAGCTGATTTGGGTGGTCATCGGGCTGGGCGTCATGCTGGTCATGATGAAAATTCCTTACGAGTTCTGGAAGCGCCGGAAGATTGTCCTGGGGCTGTTCGGCCTTCAGATCCTGTTGCTGCTCACCGTCCTCACCATGCCGGCGATCAACGGGTCGCACCGCTGGATCCGGGTGGGGCCCATCACCCTCCAGCCCTCCGAAGCCGCAAAATTCGTCCTGATCCTGCTGACGGCGTATTTGCTGGAGAAGCGCCTGAGGGAAAGGCGCGAGTGGCGGCAGGTGCTCGTGGCGGTGGCTGCCTTTACCGGTGCGACGGCGGTGTTGATTCTTCTGCAACCTGACCTGGGGACGGTGGTGGTCATCGGGCTGGTGGTCCTGGTCATGCTCTTCAATGCGGGCATGCCGCTGAAATGGTTTGCAGGGGCCCTGATTCTTGGAACGCTGGTGTTGGGAATGCTTTTGATGACCAGCTCCTACCGCCGGGCCCGCCTGATGACCTTCATGCATCCGGGGGCCGACCCGCAGGGCGCGGGCTTCCAGGCCCGGCAGTCCCTCATCGCCGTAGGTAGCGGCGGTCTCGCCGGCAAGTGGTTCAGCGGCGGCAGCCAGAAACTGCTGTTCCTGCCCGAACCCCATACGGACTTCATCTACGCCATGATTGGCGAAGAATTGGGACTGGGTGGAACGCTGGGGGTGCTCTCGCTGCTCTTGGTTTTCGGAGCGATGGGCTGCCGGATCGTCCGGCGGGTCAAAGATCCCTTCGCGGCCTACGCGGCGCTGGGGATCGTGTCGTGGATCGTTGTGCAGGCCCTGCTGCACATCCTTGTCACCCTGACTCTGCTTCCCACCAAGGGACTTCCCTTTCCGCTCGTTTCATACGGGGGGTCTTCCCTGGTGGCCGCATTGGCGGGCGTGGGCCTGCTGCTGAATATCAGCCAGTACGAATGAGAGGGAGAAACGAGTGAAGGTCGTGATTGCAGGCGGTGGAACCGGAGGGCACTTCTTCCCGGGACTGGCGGTCGCCCAGGCTCTGAAGGAGCGGCGTCCGGAGACGCGGGTCGTCTTCGTCGGAGGACGGCGTGGGATCGAGTGC
>JARRNO010000095.1:0-7550 GCA_037384885.1 Acidobacteriota bacterium | reverse complement strand
TCGGATCAAGGGAGATGTTCTTTTCCTCAGCAGTCAAGATAAAACAGCGCAGTATACGCTTGCGGGCATGGAGGCTCCTTTGTTGAAGCATCTCAGGGAAACCGGTCTGCCGGACCTCAGGATAATCCTATGGGACAAGATCTGACTCCAGCTCATTTCGACGACCTCCTGCTCCGGGCGCTCAGGGAAGATGCTCCCTACGGCGACAAGACCTCCCTGGCGCTTTCCCTGGAAGGGCGGGTCCTCGGACGGATTACCGCGAAGCAGGCGCTGGTCGTGTGCGGTCTCCCGGTGGCGCTCAGAACCTTCGAGCTTGCCGATCCGGCCTGCATCGTCCGGGCGGAGACCGCCGAAGGCTTGGCCGTCTCGGCTGGAGACGTCATCGCGGTTGTGGAAGGACCTGCCGCCGCGCTTCTTCTGGCTGAAAGGACCGCGTTAAATCTTCTGCAGCATCTTTGCGGGGTCGCCACAGCGACGCGCGCAGCCGTGGAAGCCGTGTCGGGCACCCCGGCGCGAATTGTCGACACGCGGAAGACCCTTCCAGGGCTGAGAACGCTCGAGAAATATGCGGTGAGAACGGGCGGTGGCTGGAACCATCGAATGGGCCTTTCGGATGGGATCTTGATCAAAGAAAACCACATCGCTGCTGCGGGCGGCTCGCCCGCCGAGGCCGTCCGGCGGGCAAAGGCCGCATGCGGGGCCCTCTGGCGCGTGGAGGTTGAAGTACGGGATCTCGAAGAATACGGTCAGGTCCTTGATGCTGGCGCTGATGTCGTTCTGCTTGACAACATGACGGTGGAGGATATGGCGCGGGCGGCGGCGGAGCGCCGCCCTGGGGTGCTTCTGGAAGCCTCCGGGAACATGACGCTGGAACGGCTTCCTTCTGTTGCGGCTACGGGTGTGGACCTGATTTCCATGGGTGCGCTCACCCATTCCGTCCATGCGGCGGATCTCTCCTTCGGAATTGAAGCGGTTGGCACATGAACAGGGATCGCCTGATCGGCCTGATGGGGAGTTTTCCGCCCGGCCGGATCGTTGAATGCCATCCGTCCCTCGACTCCACCAACGACAGGGCAAGGGAACTTCTGGAAACTTTCGGCGAGGCGGCGGACGGGGCGGTTGTCATCGCGGAAAAGCAAACGCGGGGACGAGGACGCCAGGGCAGGTTCTGGAGCCTGGGGGCCGGAAAAGGTCTGGCCGTGAGCGTCGCGGTCTGGCCACGAAGCGGATCCTTTCTGGAGTGCCTCCCGCTGGCCGGGGCTCTTGCTGTTCTGCGGGCGCTGGCGGCCACAGGCGTGGATTCGCGCCTGAAGTGGCCGAACGACGTGGTCGTGCATGATGCCAAGCTGGCGGGGGTTCTCGTGGAAAGCCGCTTTTCGGGGGACTCCCCGCGCGGATGCGTGGTGGGGATCGGAGTTAACCTGAACGAGGACCGGGAAGACTTCCCCGCGGACCTGAACCGCAAGGCGTCCTCGGTCAGGCTCATGACCGGCCGGGAGGTAGACCGGGAACGGTTTGCGGCCCTGCTTGTTCGAGAACTGGATCCTCTGGTTCAGCTCGCCCTGGCCGATTCGGCCCGGCTGGCTGAGCATTGCCGGCCGCTTTGGTGCCATGAACCGAACGAGCCCCTAAAGGTTGTCTTGGACGGGGCCACATTGGAAGGCAGATTTGCTGGAATCGGTCCGGGAGGGGAGCTGCTCCTGGCTGGTCCCGGTGGATTGAGAGAGATTCATTACGGGGACGTGGTTCGCCTCAAAAGAGGGGAGCGGAAATGATACTGGTTCTGGATATCGGCAACACAGAAACCACAGCGGGCCTGTTCGAGGAAGACCGTCTCGCCCATTGCTGGAGGTTGTCGACGGCGAGACACCGGACGCTGGATGAATGGGGCGCCCTTCTCTTGAGTATCTTCCGGCTGAACGAGATCGATATGAAGGAGGTAAGGGGCGTGGTGGTCTCCTCGGTGGTTCCCCCCGCCGACACGCCGCTTCGGGAAATGAGCCGGCGGTATTTCGGCTGCGAGCCGCTCTTCATTGCGCCCGGTGTGAAAACCAGCTTGAATATCCTTTACGACAACCCGAGCGAAGTCGGAGCCGACCGGGTGGTCAAAGCCGTTGCCGCCTTCAAGAAGTACCCGACCCCGGCCATCGTGGTGGATTTCGGAACCGCTACGACTTTCGACATGCTGGATGTCCATGGGAATTACATTGGAGGCGTCATTGCCCCCGGGGTGGGCATCTCCGCGGAAGCCCTCTTCGAGAGGGCCGCCAAACTCCCCAAGGTGGAAATCGCAAGACCCCAGAGAGTCATCGGCAAGTCGACGGTGGCTTCTATGCAGTCCGGGGTCTACTGGGGATATGTGTCACTCGTCGAGGGGATCCTGGCCCGGATGAAGCGTGAGTTCGGCGAGGTCAAAACTGTTGTGGCGACGGGAGGATTCGCCGCTGTGATGGCGGACGACTGCAGCTTGATCGATGTGGTGGATGAAACGCTGACCCTCGAAGGGCTGCGGATCATTTATGATCGGAATCAGCACTAGTCCGGCCGGTCGATCGCGGGCCCAACGGAAAAAGAGGGGCGAGTGGACCTGTTGACCTATTTTCAGAAAGTGGAAGAAGGCTTTTGTGGACGCCGGGGCGCCCCGTTGCTTTTATCTCCGCTTGACTTTGCGAAGGCTGCCGAATGGTACGACGCAGGTGTGGGTGTGGATGTCGTCCTTGAAGGGCTGAACCGGTATTTCGAGCGCCTCGAGCAGCGGAAGGTGCCCCTGAAACGCGCCATCTGTCTTTCTTTTGCCGAGGATCAGATCCTCGATGCCATGGAGAGCCGCCGGACGGCCGCGGTCGGAAGGGCCGCAGGGTTGGACGAGCCGACGGAGGCCCCGGCGCTGCGAGTCCGCGCCTTTCTGGAGGACGCGGAGAAACGTTGCAGGTCGTTCGTGGAGGATCCGGCCCGCGGACGGGAGTTCCCCATCGTGTCGCGATACCTCGAGGAAGTCATGGAATCTCTCGAAAGCCTCATGGATGAAACAGCGCGGCCCTTTTCCGAGCTCGAAAAGACCCTGGCTCCCCTGGACATGGAGCTGGGGCGGCTCGTGCTGCTTGAAAGTCCGGCACAGCAGGTTAAGGTTTGGCGCGAGGCGGCTGCAGACCGTCTCCGCGAAGCGGGGGGCGTTCCCGATCCGGCGGCGGCGCGCTCCACGGTGGAGCGGCTGGCGAAGCAATCGGCCATGAAGCATCTCGAGCTGCCCAGGCTCTCGCTGCTGTATCTCGATGCCTAGCGCTGTCCTGGTCATTCAGTGCAAGGAGAGCCTGCCGCCGGGGTTGAGCGGCGAATTATCCCGACTCGGCGTCCTCGGCGTCTGGGAAATCTCGGAAAAGGAATGGAAAGCCTTCTTCAAGCGGCGATCGCGCCGGATCGAACGGGCGCTGGCCCAATCCTCCCCGGGTTTGGAACTGCTATGGGAGACGCAACCGGATGTGGACTGGGCAGCCCGGTATCAGGCGTCCTTGAAAGCGCTGGTCGTCGGGCGGCGGTGGGTGGTCCTGCCCGCGCCCAACGTGGAGAATCCCTGGCCGGGCCGGACCGTTATACGTCTAGTACCCGGAGGGGCTTTCGGTACAGGGGAGCATTTTACGACGGCTTCCTGTCTCCGGGCGCTTGATGGGCTGCCCCGGGTCCCGGAAACTGTCCTTGATGTGGGTTGCGGAAGCGGCATTCTTTCCGTGGCGTCCATGCTGATCGGGTGTGGGCGCGTGGTGGCTTGCGACATCGATCTGCATGCTTGTAAAGCCGCAAGGGAGACGGCGGATTTGAACCGCACTCCCTATTTCGTGCTGGCGGGGAGCGCCGGAGATGTCTCCGGCCGTTTCGACCTTGTCCTGGCCAATATCCTCGCAGAAACCCTGCTCGCCATATTTTCCGATCTTTCGGACCGCCTGGCGCCCTCGGGAATCCTGATGGGAAGCGGGATTATGTACGAGAAAGGGGAGGAGGTTCTCCAAGCTGCACGGGCCATGGGGCTTGAATTGAGGTCCAAAGCGACGGATGGCGATTGGTGGACGTTCACGTGGACGCGAGAATATGCAGTGGGAAACGGGCAGAATAAGAAACAGCCATGATTATCAAGGCAGTTTCATGCGTGCTGAATGCTTGTGCAATCTACGCCAACTGCTTTGCAAAGCGGCACTTTAGTCGAAATCCACAGGGATTTCCACAAGATTTTCCACAGGAAGGGTGGAAAACTGGAAGGGCGAAAAGTGTTACCATTTGGGCGTTTTGTGAGGTTCGGGCCCGACAGAAAGCACGCAAAAAACAAAAGACGCCGCCGGGAGTTGACGCAGAAATTCATGATTTATTAACAGTGTTTTCAACCGCCGCTTGAAATGTCCCCGGTGATTCGATGTAATGGCTGAGTACATACTGTTGAAAGGCCGTGCCTTCTTGAAACCGGCCCGATGATTGGATGGAGAGGGAAATCATGAGAAAGCTGTTGGCATGTGCGCTCCTGCTTGTAGGGGCCACCACTGTTTTGGGGCTCGGCGCCCAGGAACTTCCCGGGGCTGTGATTCGATCCATCAACACCGGTCTGACAGCCCCTGTGGGCCTTGCTTGGGATGGGCAAAAGCTTTGGGTGGCGGATGCCCATACCGCCAAGCTTTACAGCATCGATCCTTCCACCGGTAAAACGGAGTTCCGGCTGGAGACCCCAGGATACGCCCCGATGGGCCTGACTTGGGACGGCCGCCTGCTTTGGATGGTGGACGGCGCCGACAAGACCGCGTACGCAGTGAGTCCGGGCAAGGGGGAGACGCTGAAGGCCCTTCCGCTCGACACACCGACCCCGCAGGGGATTGCGTGGGATGGAAAGCACCTGTGGGTTTCAGATGCAGGGGCCGGAGTGATCACAAGGATCGACAGCGGCGACGGTACAACCTATCGGAACTTCTCATGCCCCACGGCGGGAGGACGGCGCACCGAGGAAACCGGCCTGGCGTGGGATGGAACATATCTGTGGATCGCGGACCGCATCACCAACACGATCTACCAGGTGGACGTCCGGTCCGGCTGGATCGTGAACGAGTTCGCTTCTCCCGCGCCCTATCCCGACGGGCTGGCCTGGGACGGTTCCCATCTCTGGTGTCTCGATCGGGAAACCCGGAAGGTCTACGAACTCAATACACGAGCCGGACATTCCTGGGTCAACCGGGATGCGAAGCACGAGAAGATTGTGTACACGGAAGACTGGCGGAACTTCGGGCCGGGTGTTGTCAAGTCTCTGGACGTCTACATCGCCGTGCCGGAGAGCAGGCCCAACCAAAAGATTCTCTCTGAACCTGAATTTTCGCCCAAACCGGCTGAATTCGTCACGGACCGGTGGGGCCAGAAATTTGCCAGGTTCCACTTCCGGGACCTGCCGTCCGGGGGCGAGGCGAAGGCGGTGATGACCGTGGATGCGCAGGTCACGAGGGTTCGCTGGTTTATCGATCCAGCCGCAGTGGGAACCCTGAAGGACATCCCGGAAGACATTGCGGAAAAATACCTTGCCGACGACTCCAAGCTCGTCCTTGATGACCCGGTGATCCAATCGGCTGTTCGCGAAGCCGTGGGTTCGGAAACCAATCCCTACTGGATCGCGCAGCGCATCAATTCCTATATTCAGAAGAAGATGCACTACGAGCTCGTTGGCGGGTGGAATCCCGCGCCCGTGGTTCTCGCCAGGGGATCGGGATCCTGCTCGGAGTACAGCTTCGTCATGATCGCCATGTGCCGGGCGGCGGGATTGCCGGCCCGCTATGCCGGTTCGGTGGTGATTCGCGGCGACGACGCCAGCACAGACGATGTCTTCCACCGGTGGGTCGAAGTGTACCTGCCCCATTACGGCTGGTTCCCCGTTGACCCCTCAGGGGGAGATTCGCCGCGCCCGGCCGTCCAGGCCGCGTATTTCGGCGGTCTTTCCAACCGTTTTCTCATCACGACGGTGGGTGGAGGATCCAGCCGCTATCTGGGTTGGGACTATAATTCGGCTGCGAACTGGGTGGGAAAAGGCAAGGTCAAGCTTATGAACCGGAAGGCTGGGGAATGGTTCCCGGTCGGAAAGAAATATGAGCCTGAAGTCAAGGGCGAATACGGCTCGCTGACCTGTAAACCGGCGCCTTGAAAGAAGGCCCGCCGTCTGGCAGCCGCATTTAAATTGTGATAAAAGCGGGATCGGGGAGGGCGGTCCGTCCTCCCCGTCTTTTCGGCTGGCGTCTTGCGTCTGGAGAAGGCATGCATCCATTGTCCGCCCTGATCTATTCCTTCCTGTTCGGACTCCTTCACGGGATCCTCCCGGACGAGCACACCTGGCCCATTACTTTCAGTTATGCGATCGGGGGCGCTTCGGGTAAGGAGGGCATGAAGGCGGGATTCTTTTTCTCGCTCGCCTTTACGGTCCAGAGGGCGATTATCGCCGAACTGGCGTACCTGGCACTGGCGCCCTTTTTGTTGACTTCCTCGGTCAATGGAGTGGTCTACATTGTCGTGGGATTGGTCATGATTGTTGCCGGCCGGCTGGTGCTAGGTCGGCGGCTATATCCTCACTTTCACTTGCTTGGGCACCACCATGACGACTCCCAGCGAATGGCCGCGGGGCGGCAAATCTTCGCCCGCCGCCACCGCGAGCCCCATCAGGATGAATCTCTATCGCCGCCGCCGGTTCGCTGGACCCTGGTGCACGGGTTCATCGCGGGCTTTGGATTCGGAGGGTTCGCCCTGTTCGTAAACACCATCGCGGTCCCGGCCATGCCGAACGCCTGGATCGGCTTTCTTCCCGGTCTTCTGTTCGGTGCCGGCACCATGCTGATGCTCCTGGTGGTGGGGTGGGTCTTTGGAGCGTCTCTCCGGTGGTTCAAAGGGCTGGAAGAGAGCCAGATCAAGCGGATCGGCGCAGAAACCGGCGGTCGAACCCTCTTTTTCGGCGGCCTGCTCTTCGCGCTCTGGGGAGTGGCAACCGAGTTGGACCTCATCGGACGCCTTCCCGTGGACGCGGGATACATTCTGGTCGGAGTCTTCATGGCCGGAGTGGTCGTTCCGGCGTTCGTCTATTCCCTCAGGCAGGTCCGGTCTGCGGGCAGAGATAAAAAGGGGCCGGCCGGAATCGAAACCCGGCCGGCGCAAGATAGTTCTCCACACGAGCAGAGCCGCCGTCAGCCGAAAAGTTTCTGAAGAAGCTTGTCCTTGAGGTCCTTCTGCAGTTTCTTCTTCAACAGGTCCTTGATATCGATATTGATGGACGGGTTGTCCACCGAACCCGAAATCACCAGTGGAAGCACCAGTCTCCCCTTCTGGTTCACAAGGGACGAAAGCTCTCCCACGCTGTGAACGAGCTCCTGGGTTTTCTCCGGTGAAAAGACGATGCGCCCCTTGATATCAAGGATCAGGTTAAAACCGAGATCCCCGGCACCATGGACCGTCATTTCTCCTGCCTTGAGGTTGATATTGTCGCTGTGGGCCTTGCCGCCGGCGATCTTGAAATCTCCTGTCAGGCTGTCGAACTGCGTGTCTTTGCC